>NZ_QGDO01000009.1 GCF_003149185.1 Sediminitomix flava
TAACTTCATTTTCAGCATTTAAAGGCTTAACCTCTTTCTTATTTCTTTAGCAAACTTGTGCTTAAATTCATTTTTCAAGCGCGCTTCTCGTTTGAAGCGGGTGCAAAAGTGAGGGTTTTATTTGGACTGTGCAAATATTAAATGAATAAAATTTCACCCATAACATTTAACACACTGATATTAAGTGAGAAAAATTAACTTATTCTATAAACAGTATTTTTCATCGGAATAATTCAATTTGTAAAAAATAAAAAAGCTTGCCGTTTTTAACGACAAGCTCTTTTCAAATAATAGTTCGGAATCTTTTTTAGAAGCCTCTTAAAGCTAAATGCTTTTGCTCCGAAGTTCTCATTTCTAAAGCATCTTCCTCTGTTTTGTCTTTTAGACCACATAAATGAAGTACACCATGAATAATTACTCGATGCAATTCATCTTTGAAAGATGTTTCAAATTTGTTTGCATTATCTTTTATTCGATCGATGCTCACGAAGATATCTGAATCTACTTTATTTGAATCTGGTTCAGAATTATCAAAAGTAATGATATCTGTATATGTATCATGATTTAGATACTCTACATTAATATCGTATAGGTATTCGTCTGAACAGAATATGTAGTTTATCTCTCCAACTGCTTTGTCGTAAGCTTCAAAAGTTTGAGTTATCCACTCTACGACTTTCTCTTTATCTTCTAATTCAAAGTCTATTTGCTCTGTAAAGAAGTTTATTTCTGCCATTCTCTAACTATTCAGGTAAAATACTAAGGAAACTTTATTACCTGCATCTGAAAATTTAACCTCATCGGCCAAGTTCTTTATTAAAAAGATTCCTCTACCTCCTGGTTTTTCAAGATTTTCTGGTGCAGTAGGGTCTGGCAAGTTTTCGTAATCGAAACCTAGACCTTCATCTTCTACTACAAAAGAAAGGTTTTCCTCATTGAGTTCTACAGATAAATGGACATTTTTTTCTTTGTCACTTTTATTCCCGTGAACTATTGCATTGTTGACAGACTCTGTAACAGCAATCATGATGTTACCATATACGTCATCATTGAATTTGTAGTATTCACGAGCATGGTCTATAAAACTCTCTACTATGCGTATGTTATCAGTTAAAGACGGAATCTTGAGCTTTAATGGCTGTTGCATTACTTCGCTGCAATTATGGTTATTTTCTTATTTTCTTGAAATATTCATTAACCTCATTCTTGTAATACTGTTTCAAAGAGGTCGGTATTGTTCGGAGTAACTCAACTTGCATTTCTTTTTGCTTGAGGTACTCATCAAAGTTTGCATCTGGAGATTCACGATCTTTCTCTTTCGCAGTTTCTCCTTTGCGTTCTTTATCTAATTCTCTTTCTTTCTCAGATTTCTCTGACTCAAGTAATCGAGTTAGGATTTCTTTCTGGCGTCTGATGGTTTCTTCGGTTAGTTGTTTATTAACCAAATCTTCCTCAGTTTTCTCCATTTTCTGAAGGATTTCTTTGTAAGGATCTCCCTCTTCACCTTCAGCCTCTCCGTTACCAGATTTTTTTCCTTGCATTTGCTTACGGCCTTTCCCCATACTTTGTTTCAAAGCATTGCGAATCATTTCCTGTTCGGCAGCAAGTTTTGCTAATTGCTCGGATAATTGACGACCTGATTTCCCACTTTTTTTCAAATCTTGGATTTTCTGATTCAACTGTTTTTGCAAATCACTCATGCTCGGAGCTGATGAATTGTTTTTCTGATTCATTTGCTGCCCTGCCATAGACTGAGACATTTGCTGTTGCATCTGATCTAAGATATCATTGAGTAAAAGCGCAAGATTATTAACCGAAGTCATGGTAAACTGTTGCTTGCTCGATGCAATTTCTGGAATTCTTCTTCGGATAGCATCCAAAGATTCATCCATATACTTATTCATCTGAGTCACTTCACGAGTTACGAAAGATTGAATCTGAAAGACTCTTTTTGAAAGTGACATCAAACTGTCTTCAATAAAGCCTGCATCTCCTTTTAGCTTCAATTGTTCTTGAGAAAGCTTGACAAATTTAGGGTCTATTTTTCGAATATGACGAAATTCTTTCATCAATTCTTCTTGATTGAAGGAAAGCATCAACAAATTGTCAAGTATTTGACGAAGATCTTCGTAGTTTTCTTGCATCTGCATTTGCTGAGCTGACTGCATCATGCTTTGAAGCTGTTGTGACATCTGTTGCATTTTTTGTCCTGCTTTCTTCTGTGATTCTGATGCTTTCTGTTGTTGCTGCTGCTGAAGCTGCTCGCTGGCATTCTTTTGTTCTTCGGAAACTTCTTCGCGCTGCTCATCGAGATTATCCATGTTCTGAGAATTTTTCATTTCCTCATTCATCTGGTTCATCTCATCCATTTCTTTCTGAAGTTCCTCAAACTCCTTATTCAGTTCTTCTTGCTTTTCTTGAAGTGCTTTTTGTTCTTCTTCACTCAAACCTTCTTTATTCTCTCCCTCTTTGTTGTTTTCGCCACTTTCTTTATTACCGTCATTTCCGTCTTCGCTATTTTCACTATCCTTATTCTCTTTCCCCTCTTCCCCTTTTTCGTCTTTAGAAAGTTCTTCGGTTTCTTCTGCTAGCTCATTTTGTTTTTTTGCTAACTCTTCAAGCTCACTAGCCACTTCGTTAGCTTTGTTTTCAAATTTGAGTTTTTTGAAAAGCTCCAAAGCTCTATCCAACTCCTTTTGAAGGTTCTTTTGTTTGAACTCCATCTCATCCAAAGTCTCTTGCAGATTTTGGTTGATATAATTTTGTTCAAGGAGTTTATTTAGTTCATCGTAAAGCTTTTTGGTATCCTCATCCAAAAGTTCATCCATCAGCTTTTGTAACTGTTCTGCTTTTTGCTGAAGCTCTTTTTCTGAGTTACCAAATTTATTCTGTTTCTGATTGAGCTGTTCATTTTGCTCTTGAAGCTGTTGAATTGTTTTTGAAAGCTCTTCTTTATCCTTCAGTATCTTCTCTAATTCTTTTTTGTCTTGCCAAGAAAGCTGCTTTTTCCCTTTGAGTTTATTCTGAACATCTTCTAAACTCTTATTCAGCTCATCTGCTTGTTTAAGGGCTTTATCTATTTTGCTTTCTGTTTTTGTGGTTTCTGCTTTCAAGCTTTCTTTGAGTGCCTCTTTAGAAGGTAAGTCAAAACGATAAACTCCTGTCTTACTTCTTTTTCTCCCATTAAAACCATCATTGTCCCAAACTTCTACATAATATTCTAGTGTTTGCCCTGCCTTTAAATTGAGGCTAGCGACATCCATTTTGTAGAAATAACTCTGATTAATAGCTTGACGATTAAATGGTATTTTTATTGGTTTGAATTTTTCTTTAGAAGTTTGTCTTTCGTCCGTAACTCGATATTTAAGGTTCAATCCAGTAATTCCGTAATCATCACCGATATTTCCTCCAACAATCATATAATCAAACATGACTGTATCTCTATAATTCTGAAGATTGATGGAAGGGTGTTCGTCGGGAACAACATTCAAATAGTATTCTATTTTCTCTTTGTTCTGAGCAAACTCATTTTTCAAAGCAATTTCATAGTCTGTTGCAGCTTTAGCTGTTTTCTCAATCTCAAATAGATTTTCTTCATTTATTTGTGCTTCTTCTGCAGACGAATCATTTAAGAAAACCATTTTGACTTCATCAGCATGCTGAGTTTTGAATTGCCAAGCTACTTTCGTTCCCTCTGGTACGAGTAGGTTTCCTACATTACTCAGAGTCTCTGATTTTTTCCCTAAGTATTTCGGATAATCAAGTCTTACATTGAAGTTGGCTAGGTTGGGTCTATATCTGACAGCGATCAGGTTCGTTGAGGACTGATAGCCCGAACCATCGAAAAAGAAATTGACATCTTTCTGAATATTCTTGAAAGTATAAACAAACTCGCCTTCTCCTTCTTTGATCATTCGGAGCTTTCTACCTTCTGCCGTAACAATACTCACACTACTTGGTAATGCACTTCCTTGAGTTTTTAAGCGAAGCTCAAAATTGTCATTTCTGAAAGCTAATAATTCTTGATTCTGGATTTCGAAAGTAAAAGGGGCTGTAGGTATAAACTCTTTATCGTAGTTGATAATCTTATGTGTACTTTCTGTAAAGAAAGAAGGGGCTAAGAAAACTACTGCTAGAATAATAAGAATGGGAAAAACTAAATACCGTAGATAATGTAATGAGTTTCGATAGCTTATTGCTGTAGAAAAGTCCGTAGAAGAAAACTTAGCTGAATTTTGCTCAATACTTGCGCTAATTAGGTCACTACTCCCATAAGTTGACTTCTGAATCTGAAGTGTATTCAACAAACTATCCTTTACATCAGGAAAACTGCTTCCTATCTGCTTGGCTGCTTCTTCATCCGAAATTTGCTTTGAAGTTCTGAAGATATCAACAATTGGTTTGATGACTCCAAATACCAATGCCAATCCAAAAATCAGTACTGAACCAAAAAACAATATCCCTCTTGTTTGCTGATTGAATGATCCCCAATATTCGAGTCCATTGACAATGAGGAATACACTACAAATCAGTGTCACGGCAATGATACTGCTTTTTAATAGAATGTTTCGGTATAGCTTTTTCTTATATGCTCTGATTTTATCTTCTAGCATGATATTTCTTCTTGGTATCTGGGATAATTGAGCGTCTTAGTTTACTCTAAATTTTTCTACATAGAAAAATAGTATATCCAAACTAAGCAATGTTTAGCTTATAAGGTAGAGAAGACTAATAGGCTATCAAAATAATTTTAGTGCAATTTCAGTTGTAATCTATGATTCAAAAAACAGATTAAAACTAATGTCCTACTCGTTCTCTAAAACTTCCCTAAAGTACCGACAGATGTAAGCGATTGATTTAGTTCGATATTTTATAAACAAAAAAATAGGGCATTGTGGTATAATGCCCTATTCTTTTTAAGAAATTATAATGTAATAATATTTGTATTCGTCTTAAAATAAAAGAAGTACATAACCTAAGACAGCTCCTACAGCTACCGTAACCAATGCACTTTTCTTCCAATAGAAAGTCAAGACTGCGCCAACTGCTGCTACCACAAACGCTTGCCATTCTACCAAGGTATGAATACTTAAATCTACAGTCACAGCTAGCATCAAAGCAACAGCTCCTATATTTACACCATCTAAGAATAAACCTGCCAATGGATGTTTTCTGAGTTTTGGAACAATCGGATTTAAGAAATACACCAAAACAAATGATGGAAGAAACATTCCTAATGTTGCCCATAAAGCTCCCTGCCAAGACATCAATTGGTATCCGACAAAAGTAGCTGTTGTCAGAAGTGGCCCCGGCGTGAATTGTCCTATCGCAATAGCATCCAACAATTGAGACTTTGTCAACCAACCTAATCTTTCTACCAATTCTGCATCCAAATACGCAATCAGAAGGTACCCACTACCGTAAAGTACTAGGGCTATTTTTAGGAAAACTCCGAAAATACCCATTGCCGATATCGCTCCTCCAATCGACCCGATTCCATTTATAAATAAGAATGGTACAACTGACTTCAGATTTCCGCCTTCTTTTTTCTTCTGATTAAAAGAGAATAATAGAATACTTAAAAGTCCAGTTCCAAGAATTACGATAACCTCATTCAATCCAAACCAATACGCTCCGAATGCTAGTGCTCCCAAAATCCCTAGCTGATAATTTTTCAAGGCTTTCTTTCCTAGCTTAATTAAAGCTGAAACGATGATTGCTAAAACGGCAGGTTTAATTCCGTAGAAAAATTGAGCGACATCAGGTATGTCTCCAAATTCGATATACACCCAAGCAAAAGCAAGTGTCATAGCTGTGGCAGGTAAGATAAATGCCAAGCCTGCTACTGTCAGTCCTAAAAACCCAGCTCTTTCTTTTCCACAGTGCAGAACCATCTGTGTAGAGTTTGGTCCTGGTATAAGGTTAGTAGCCCCTACCAAGTCCAAAAAATGTTCGCGACTCATCCATTTTCTTTTCTCAATCACCTCATCTTCCAACATCGCGATGTGTGCTGCAGGTCCTCCAAACGCTAAACATCCTAGTTTGAAGCAGACTGCAAAAATCTCTTTAATTTGATCCATATATGTTTGTACAGTTATTCGCTCTTTAGTTGATACAAAGATACTTCGCCTAGATTACCTTTTTATGGTACCAATTTGAATATTTATGGTATAAATGAAATTCCTATACTTTTACTGAATCATGCTTGCTGCCATGTTATTTAAATCTACATAACAGCTAGCCTCTTTATATTTGACAATTGCCTATATTTAAGTCTTCACTTTTTATTTCTATCTATGAAAATCTATTTATTACTGATAAAAGCCTCCATCAGTGGATTCTTTCAAAAGAAAAAGCTGATTACGAGTATTCTTACTTTTATCTTATTTACTGCCCTTGCCGTTTTCTATGGGGGAATAGCAGGAGCACTTACCAATGAAGCCTTCTTATCCGAATGGCAAAATGATACAGAAGTTCAACAGCAAGGACGTTTTATGCTGATTTGGGCTAAATATGGAGAAGCAGGTTTTTTCCATGTTCTTGGTATTTTTATGGCGCTGACCTACTCACTCCGAATTCTTTTAAATCCTAATAGAAATCGGGTACAAATCACTCAAGTGTTTCAGCCTGTTTCAAAACTAAGAAGATACAGCCTACAGCTTACTATTGAACTTGCTGCTTTTGAGACTTGGTTACTGTTTCCATTTATCATCGGAATTTTTGTTGGGGGTTACTTCTTCAACATCGTCACAGATTCTCCTACTTACCTCAATTGGTATCATCCGTTGGAAATGACTTCTTGGCTACTTTTCGCTTTCTTCTTTAGACGATCTGTACTAAAACTTATCAACTTCGATTTGCCTAAAAGCAGTAAATGGAAAGTATTATTAGCTTTTGCCTTATTAATTGGTTCGGCTTTACTAGGGCTTAGCTTTGGTTTGCCTATTCAGTTTATCGGGCTTGTTCCTGTTTTAGGTTCTGCTCTATTTGTGGGTATCGATTATTTCTTACTTGAACCTAAGCAGTTGGAGAAAAAGAAAAATGCCGAATCGACGTTCAAACACCCAATTCTTCAACTTTACTTAAACAATAAGAAATTTAAGCGAATGGGATTGATGTCTATTTTTATGGGACCAGCTATGACATTATACTTTAGCTTTTTCCTTGATAGCAATCCTGCAGGAGAATATATTTCTTACCTGTTCCTTTCTTCCTTACTTGTATTCAACTATTGGGCAGCAAATATCTGGGCAATCTTCCCAAGCTATTGGTTGAGTTTACATCTGAGCTCTTCTCCGAATCGACTTTTAAGAGAATATGTAAAACTCATCTCGCCCATTCTACTGATGCAAGCAATTGTGATGGTGATCGCTATTTTCTCTTTAGATCTTATTCCTACAAAATATATTGGAGGATTTGTATGGTATTACATTCTTGGTTTGCTCCTCAATTTCTCGATAGGAACTTTAACCGCTGTCAGATTTGCTGTACAGATAAAGTCTAAGATGAAAATGAATAAAATGGTCAACCCTTGGGTTAGCATTTCTTTTATGTTGATGAACGGAGGACTTCTTTCTATCATTTTCTATCCTCTGATCCGAATCCCTGCCGTAATCTTGATCGGTCTCGGATTCATTATGGTTCTGACCAATTTCAGAAGTTTTTATCAGAAGGATAAATACAAGTTGTTTGAAGCAATTATGAAATCATAACCACCACTTTTTTAGTTAAAACAAGACATCATATGGCACTAGATATAAATTCAGTTTCTAAAAAATTTGATAAACAAATCGTCTTAGATAATATCAGTCTTCAAATTCCTGAAGGAAGCATTTTGGGCTTATTGGGAAGAAATGGAATCGGGAAATCAACACTCATCAATAGTATGATCGATTTACTACCACTGGATAGCGGAACGATTAGTTACGATGGGAAAAGTTTGATTGAAGATGAACTAGAAGTAAAAAGAAATCTAGGTATTGTAGGCGAACAGAATCAGTTGGTCGAAGAGTTTTCAGGAATCAACTACCTCAATTTTGTAGGAGAACTTTATAAAGTTCCTTCTTCAGAATTGAAATCAAGAATTGAGAGTTTGGTCAGCTTCTTTTTTACCGATAAAGATGTTCTGAAAAAACGCATTAGCTCTTATTCTACTGGGATGAAAAAGCTGATTGGTGTTTGTGCTGCTGTTTTGCATACCCCAAAATACCTTTTGATGGATGAGCCTTTCTCTGGGCTTGATGCTGTAGCGACACAGAAACTCGTGCAGTTTATCAAAAACTACCAGAATGGAGATCGTGTGATCTTGATTTCTTCTCACATCTTATACCATTTGGAGAAAGTAGCGACAGATATTGCGGTACTCAATGAAGGGAAAATCGTTTATCACAATAGCTTAGATGCCTTTACTTCTGAAGGAAAAGCCGAATTGGATAAAGCATTGCTTGATCTTTTAGTTGTAGAAGATGTGCAAATGGATGATCTTTCTTGGATTCAATAAACCTCAAAAACAAAATACCCTCTCCAAAAAATGAAGAGGGTATTTTTTCCTAACTATTAACTTTTTCCAATTATTTACCTAGTTATCTTACACGCTAGAACTCGGATAGAAGTTTCAGATTAGGTCTTATAAAAAGTTAAAGTCTATTGTTTTGTCTTCTCTTCTATATATTTCTCTATTTCCTCTAGCTGATCAGGGTGAAACCAAACTGTATCATGATTTCTTCTGAACCATGTAAGCTGACGTTTGGCGTATCTGCGAGAGTTTCTTTTTAGTAATCTGATAGCCTCTGTCTTATCGTGTACACCATCCCACCAATCAAAAATTTCTTTATAACCTACAGTCTGAAGTGCATTCAGGTGTTTGTATTCTTTTAGCGCCTCAACTTCTTTCTCCAATCCATTTTCAAGCATCAAGTCTACTCTCAAATTGATTCGATCATAGAGTTCTTCCCTGTCTCTGTTCAGACCAACTGTAATAATCTCAAACGGACGTTTAGCTTTTTGCCCAAGTCGCATTTCTGTAAATGTCTTCCCCGAAGTTCGGATGATCTCAATTGCCTTCTGAATTCGTTGAATATTCTGACGGTCTACAACCTCATAATATTCGGGATCTTTTTCTTTCAGTTCTTCTACCAAAGGTTCCAAGCCAGATTCATTGTACTCCGCTACAATCTGTGCTCTTATTTCTTGATCGGCAGGAATATCGTCCATGCCTTCACAAACTGCCTGAACATACAAACCCGAACCACCCGAAAGAATAAGGATATCGTGTTTCTCGAAAAGTTCATTGATTTTTTGGAGGGCATCACGTTCAAAATCGCCTGCACTATAATCGTCAGTGATTGAAAGGAAATCAACAAAATGATGCGGAATTCCATCCATCTCATCGGGAGTTGGCTTTGCCGTTCCTATTTCCATTTCTTTAAAAAACTGTCGGGAATCGGCATAAATAATTTCTGTATCGAAATGTTTTGCCACTTCCACACAAGTGCTTGTTTTTCCAACGGCTGTTGGCCCGACTATGACGATCAAATACTTCTTCTTCATCGCTTCTCCATGCTTATTCGTTTACAAAACAACATCATTCATCGAGAAGATGCCACAGTAAAGGAGATTTTTATGGGAAGACTCATGTTTTGGAAGAAAGAAAACCTAACTGACTTTGAAACCGATCTTCGAAAAATATATTCTCAACCGACTTCCAAATGATAAACACCTGCATTTTCTATATGGGCTGATTATCGTTTTACTTCCTTTTTGGACAGCTTGGTTCGGACTAGCTGTTTGCATCTGCCTTTCTGTTATCAAAGAAATCTATGACTATTATAAAGACAATGGCTGTTTTGACATCTATGATATTTTGGTGAGTGTAGGTGCTGGAGGGCTTGGTGTTCTACTGAGAATTTGGGCATAGAAAAAGCCACCCCATTTGGAGTAGCTTTTAGTTAGAAGAAATCTCACAATCTTCAACTTAATTATATACGACGTTCTTTTTCTCTTTTATTGCTCGTTTTTTGGCTTTAGGCTTTTTCAATAACATGATTAATCCTAAAAAGGCCACAAGGAAATTACCTAAGGCAAAAAATGACATGATACTATCTCTTGTTACTTTTCCCATAAAATCTAGGAAATGATATTTATGAAAATAAGCAAAAAGGAATCCTGAGAATGCTGCTGAATCTTCAATTTTAGCACCTAATCTTCCTGTGGCAGTTTCTACATATAGCCTTTCATTTCCAGTGCCCTTGTATTGTACTTTCTGAACAGGTAATAGCTTATTGATAAAACCGTATTCGTGTTCAAACTTAAAGATCGGATTTACAGAAACAACCTCCTTAGTCGTATGATTTCCGTAAGTATTGGCTAAGAAAACAGCATAAGCTTGATCGCCATTTTCTAGTTCCTTCTTTGTATTTATATTGAAGTATCTTTTTTCAACTTTTCTTCCCTTCTTCTCAAAACGTTGGAGGTAAGTTTCTCCATTAAATTCTGCCAAAGAAAGATTTGTAACTGCAATAGTAGAGTCTGATAATGCTTCTAGTACTGAAAAGTCAATGTTCTCACTCTGATAAGTCTGATGATTATTGAATTTTGATCGGTCAAACTCATTATATTTTGGGAGCATATGTGCTATGGCTGAGCATGCGAACATGAGTAGGGCAAAAGACATCAGTAAGCCAAGATTTCTGTGCCATTTTCGAGTAGCGGTTCCTCTACTTTTCTTAATGTTTTCCCACATTACACCATACACGAGTACTCCCGAAATAGAAGCCAATAATGCTGTGATGGCAAAGAAAATCATTACTGAAATTCGGAGCGGAACCGATACATTGAGAAATTCCCAACTATGCGCCCATTTGAATATTTTCTGGAAAGTAATTCTCAAATCATTGGTTGCAGAACCCAATCTGTCTGAAGAGGTATCCACAAAAACAATCAGTCCATCTGCTCTATTGAAAGCAATTCGGTAAGCGGGTAAAAGTCTAGAGATTTCTACATACTCATGATCGAAAGAAGTTACCACTGAAATATCTTTTACCTCTCCTGCATTTTCACCTGCAAAAGTATAAGCCAATTGTTTTGCATAAAGCTGATCACCATTTGGGAGAAATGCTCCTGTTTGGGCATGAAAATACATCAGCTCATGATTTCCTTCTATTCTTAACTGATAATAAAGCTGATTGTCATAATTGACGAATCGGAAGTTTTGAAAACTTTCAATATTATTCTGAGTCAAAACACTATCCAAATCCAATTGCACTTGAGCCGTATTCAGTGGTTTTGGAATCAGAAACTTCTTCGCTAATTCGGGTTTGAAGTTAGACATGAGTGGGTGCATTACACCACTCAACGTCCAAAGTAATACAGGTACTAAAGCGACAATGCTTAGCTTTCTGTGCCATTTATAGATATTCCTTCTGATCATGATCTTCTGTATTTTTGATTAGAAAGAATAACCTAAACCCACTTGGAATGTACGAGGCGCACCAACATTGTAAGCATAGCCCCACGATGTTCTGCTCGCACGAGTTGCATACATCGTATCACCTAAGTTCATCATGTTCAACCACAGATCGAAACCTTTGTAAGCATAACCCAATCGAAGATTCAGCAAGTCATAACCACTGTATGAAACGGTATTTGCCTGATCCATAAAATATGGGCTTACGTGTTGCCATTCCAATGCAATTCTAGCCCCTTTCAATTGTGATGGTCTATATGTAATTTCTGAGTTAGAAATAAACTTTGGAGCATAACTCATATCGTTTCCAGAAAAGTCTGTACCTTTTTCTACAAATTCTTCATAAACGTGCGTTGCACTTGTTCCTCCAAAACGTAGTTCCAAATCACGCACAGGGAAAATCTTCAAGGAATACTCGATTCCTTGGTGTAATGTTTCTCCAGCATTTTGATTGACTGCATTTCCTTCGGTATCAATCACAGACACAATTTCATCTTCGCCAATCATCTGATAAAGTGCCATTTCAAAATAACCTAAGTTATTCGGCAATTCGTACCAAGCTCCTACTTCATAATTTGAATAAGTTGCTGGATCTAATACAGGAACTTTCACTCCTCTATATAATTCTGAAACTTGCGGAGGAACAAAACCTACGCTGTAATTGGCATAAGCACCAATTCCTTTTCCAAAATCATAAGTCAAACCTAGCTTTGGCGTAAATGCTTCAAAAGTGTCCTTCGAGTCTGGCGCTCCTGAGAAAGCTTCTGCTGATAAATTATTTTTATAATCGTAAGTGAAATGATCATATCTGAGTCCTGCTACAATCTGTAGATTTTTCACAGGATTCATTTCATACTGAAGATAGGCAGCTTTGTTTGTTAGCTTGACATCATAATTGGTTAACTCAATGCCATTTTCTGAATAATCAATGTATCGACCACTTTCATCTCTAGTCACATCAATTTGATTTGCCCAAAATGTTGTCGGACTATAATCAAGACTCAAACCAGCTCTTAAAGTAGAATTTAAGAATGCTAGTTTTTGATTGTGTTGAACAATGGCACCGTAGCTTTCAAAAGCACTTTCATTTATTTCTCCTGTTGCGACAGTCAAATCTGACCAATTGTTCTTTACACGATAACTCGGAATCTGCCCCAATGTGTTACTTCTGTAAAAAGCCTTCGCAAAAGTATTGCTACTTTCTGACCAAGTATGTTTTAGGGTAGCTGAAGTTCTGAACACATCCAATACTCTTTCTGTAAAAGTATGAGAGGATTCATAATTTCGCTCATAGAAGTTGGTACTATCTACCGAAGACCCCATATCCGATCTGTAGTCAATATAAGTAGTATTCGTCTCCAGTACAGTTTGCTCACTGATTTGATAATCTAAAGCCAAAGAAACAGCCAGTTTATGAAAATCTGAATGATCTAAAAATCCATCATTTCTTTCAGCATAATAGGTTCCTAAGCTGTAGCCTAACTTTCCGTCTTTTGTCTTTCCGCTTACACGTCCATCTGTTCTCAAATAACCTTGATTATCTCCTCTCACTGAAAATGCACCTTCAAAATCGCTTGTCGGACGTTGAGAAATAAAGTTCATTGCTCCACCAATGGCTTCACTTCCATACATAGACGATGCAGGACCACGAATTACTTCTACTCGATCTAGCATTGCCATATTCATTTCGATAAGGGCATTATGGTTAAAAATACCATTCGGACGAACAGGTAATCCATCTTCCAGATACAAGAAAAGGCTTTTGGTAGAAATTGGCTGACGCACTGCCATCATGTGTTGTTCACTACCAAGGTCTACCATCAAAACGCCAGGCGTTTTACTCAATACTTGATCTAAAGAACTTGCTTTTGTCTCGTCTAATAATTGAGCTGAAACTGTAGAAATTGCGACAGGAATATCTTTACGCAATTGAGCATCTCTACTGGCAGAAACTACCACTGTATTCAACTCTCTTCGATCTTCTTCAAGTGTAATCGTTAGTTCTTTTCCGTTGAAAATTATTTTTTGAGCGATAAACCCTACTGAAGAAATCTGTAGTTCGTTTCCTTTTTCAACTTCTAGACTAAAAACACCATCAATATCTGTTGTTGTGCCTTTTTCTGTAGCCGAATTAATAATGGTTACTCCTACCAAAGGGTTATTTGATTGATCTGTAATTGTTCCTTTTACAAGCTCTTGAGCGAAAGAAATAATACTTGTAAAGACAAAGAGTATGATGAGATTTAGAGATTTCATAGTTGTGCTTAAATTTTGGCAATAGTCTTCCACCCTCACTTTAGATAGCTCAAAGTGAGAATAGGTTCTAGAAAAATTTTATTTGTACTATACCATGATACCGTCTCATAACCTAAAGCTCTATTTTGAGAAGGATATAAGTACTCACACTCCCTTTTCTTTTTGCACTTAACGGATTAAGGAACGACAATTATTTTCTGTAATAAAACCATAAGATATTACAGAGTTTCTCTAAGTTTTATAGAAAAACTAAGACATAAATCGTTTCCTTTTTTCAGAGGAGAAAAAGGGTACAATAAGACTTTGAAAAGTAAAATGGTATAAATTCGCTATAGAAACTAAGCGATCCGAGGAGGTTCTAGAATTCGGGCTTCGTAGGTAGAAAAGCCCAATTCATCATAAACAAAGAAGTGCTTTTTAGGATTGAATTCTGTTTGAGGTTTTGTACTTAACAACTCACTTCGTTCAACATACAGATCTAAAACAGGGCTTTCCTGCACATTTTCATCTGTATTTGTTTCTTGAGCTTGCTTCAAATTGTCTTTGAGCTGACAACTTCCCGCACAGGCCAATTCAATCTTATTTTTATTTATACAAAGCACTTCCGCATAATATTCTTTCCGAATCTGATAATCGGCAAAGATGATATGCGTAGCAAATGCATTCACTAGCATGACTAGTGTTAGCAGATACATTCCGTATGTCTGAACTTTAGTTTTCAAGAAGCTAAATGTGTGCTTTGTTTACAGGCACAAATATAGATGCATAACTTATATTTACAAAGAAATATTAATTGCATTCTTACAAAAAATAATTTTGTATTATTTCTACATTCTAAAAATCTACTTTCTACTTGCCCAAAAATAGGATTTGAAGCTGATGAATAATATTCAACTAAAATTTTTCAAGTTTCTCAATCTACGAATGAGTATATTTGAAATTCGTTTTGTTATCGAGGAGATCATTCTTCTTTAGGAATGCTCATCCTCAATTTGATAGAACTTTTACCTTTTAATTAAAAACACGAGAATATGTTCATTGAACCTAGGTTTGGAAATGCCTCTAAAGCGCATACAGGTTGGATTGAAGTTGTTTGTGGATCGATGTTTTCTGGTAAAACAGAAGAACTCATTCGTCGTATCCGTAGGGCAGAATATGCGAAGCAGAAAGTAAAAATTTTCAAGCCTGCCATTGATGTTCGTTACGACGAATCGGATGTGGTTTCTCACAATAAAAATGCAGTTGAATCTACGCCGGTGCAACATGCCATCGAGATTCTTCCTTTGGCTACTGACTTTGAAGTAATCGGAATTGATGAGGCTCAATTTTTTGATGAACAAATCGTAGAGGTTTGTAACACCCTTGCCGACCAAGGTAAAAGGGTTATTCTTAGCGGGCTTGATATGGATTTTCAACGCAATCCGTTTGGGCCAATGCCTGCCCTTATGGCTTCAGCTGAATATATCACGAAACTTCATGCGGTTTGTATGAGCTGTGGCGAACCTGCACAGTATTCTTACAGAACTGCAGCTTCAGAAGATAAAGTACTTTTGGGTGAGCAAGAAGCTTATGAAGCTCGCTGTAGAAAATGCTATTTGGAAGGAGAAGCTGAAAAGAAAGAGAAAGCAGAAAAAGCAAATAAATAAAGTAGAGTTTTCTACTTCAAAAAAGGAATTCAATCACTTAGGTTGGGTTCCTTTTTTGTGTTTATAAACTTACAGATTCCCTCAAAATCAGAACATATACTTATTCGAATAATTGACAGTGCTTTTTCACAGAAAATCAGCTACTTTTTAAAAGGATAAGCATCTTAAATCCAAAAACGAACTACCTTTTGCAATAATTTCGACATCTTAAAATCGAAAACCACTAATATCTCACAGACCTACCATTTATCCTTTTACTACCAAATAATTAACAGCCATGATACATGCAACCTCTAAACTTTGGTATTTAGAAAACTACTCTATTATCAAATCTCTACCAAAATCAGCTCAAACTGTACTCGAAGACATCTCTACCACATATTCGTTTAAGAAAAATGATTTCATTTATCTCAATGGAGACCAAACGGACACCATTTACTTTTTGAAAGAAGGCACTATCAAAATCAGCTCTATCACAGAAAATGAGACCGAACAAACAAAATCTATATTGAAAAAAGGTGCGCTCTTTGGAGAACTCAGAATAGCGAATATTCATGGTGATGGAGAGGACTTTGTAAGTGTAAAAAGTGAAAAGGCTATTTTATGCAAAATTGATTTTAGCGAAGTAGAAACGTTGCTAGAAATGTATCCAAACCTTTCCCTAAGTGTTAAAAAACTTCGCTCATTTCAATTTAAAACTTACAAAAACCCTTTGGAGCAAGTCATTTATAAAGACCCAAAAAGTAGAATTATTGACTTTATCCTAGACTTTTCAAAGGTCTATGGTCATCAAAGTAAAGATGAAGTATGGAGCTTTAAACTCATTTTTTCGAATAGTGAGCTAGCAAAACTGACAGCCAGCTCTCCTAAGGCTGTAAAAAGTATCCTCAAAGAATTACAAAACAACGGTCAAATTCGAATAGAAAAAGGCTATATCTACTTTGAAGAAAAACACTTACTGCTTCAAACCTTACTTTCTGAACTAATTCATTAATTCTTTACGCTTTTCTTAATTGCTTTATGTGTTGAGGTATAGAGGGAGGGGTTTAATATGTCTTATTTCTTATTAAATTTGCCCCGATAGTAACAGTACTTTGATAATCATGAAGCTACTAACAGTAACAAACAATGAACACATACGCCAATTTTTAGAATGTCCTGTACAACTCTACAAAGACGATCCGAATTACATCAGACCGTTTGATCATGATGTAGAGAATGTATTTGACCCTGCTAAAAATAAGTTATTCAAAAAAGGGGAAGCTTGCCGATGGATTTTAGTAGATAACCAAGGAAATACAATTGGTAGAGTTGCCGCTTTTATAAATCCGAGCACTGTTCATAAGGATAATAAACAACCAACAGGAGGAATGGGCTTTTTTGATTGTATCAACAATCAGGAAGCTGCAAATATGCTTTTCGATCAGTGCAAAACTTGGCTTACCGAAAGGGGAATGGAAGCCATGGACGGACCAATTAATTTTGGCGAACGTGACCGATGGTGGGGCTGTCTGGCTGAAGGCTATGACGAGCCTAACTATTGTATGCACTACAATGCACCATACTACAATGAGCTTTACCAAAATTATGGTTTCCAAGTTTATTTCAAGCAATACACCTATTACAGAGATGTCCGTACACCTCTTTCTCAGAAGTTGATGGATAAGGCGGCTAATGTTTGGAATGATCCTGACTATACTTTTGAGCATTACCAACATGACCAATTGGAAAAATATGCACTCGATTTTCACAAAGTGTACAACGCCGCTTGGGGTGGTCATGGAGGAGTAAAAGTAATGCCCGAAAAAGTAGCCATCAATATGTTCAAGTCCATGAAAATGGTTATTGATGCTGAAATGATGTGGTATGCCTATTACAAAGGTGAACCAGTAGCATTCTACCTTCAGATTCCAGAATTGAATCAGATTAAAAAGAAATTGAGCGGAGGTAGCTTTGGATGGTGGCAAAAACTAATGTTTATGTTCCACAGAAAAACAGGTGCAAGTAAAAAACTTTTTGCACTCGTTTTTGGAGTAGTTCCAAGTCAGCAAAGAAAAGGAGTGGAGTCTGCCATTGTAAAAGCATTCAACGAACATGTGCGTAAAAGTTTAGGAAATCCTCCAGAAGATCCTTTCAGAGATTTCAGATACGAATCTCTTGAGATGAACTGGATCGGAGATTTCAATCCTAAAATGATGCGTACTTGTGAGCTAATTGGCGGTGAGATTTCTAAGGTACATCATACCTACCGAAAATTATTTGACGAAAGCGTAGAATTTGAGCGAATGAAAATTATTCATTAAGCTAAAAGTCAATCTTATAGATCATATCAAACCTCATTACTATTTTTGTAGTGAGGTTTTATTCTTAAATCAAAAGTTTGGACGAATGTCTCTGAAAGAAAATATAGATCGATTCAATAATGAAGTAGAAAAATATAACTGCAAACTCGTAGCAGTAAGCAAAACCAAACCTGTAGAATTACTTCAGGAAGCTTACGATCATGGGGTTCGTATTTTTGGTGAAAACAAAGTTCAAGAGCTCGCTCAAAAATTTGAAGTTCTTCCAAAAGATATCGAATGGCATATGATTGGTCACTTGCAGTCCAACAAGGTAAAATATATTGCTCCTTTCGTGAGTCTGATTCATGCCGTTGACAGTCTCAAGCTTTTGAAAGAGATCAATAAAAGAGCTAAGCAAAATAATCGAGTGATCAATTGTCTGCTTCAAATGCACATTGCAGACGAAGAAACTAAGTTTGGTTTAGATAAAGCAGAACTTCTTGAATTGCTGAATAATGATGAATTTGCTCAGTTTGAAAATATCAAGATTGTAGGGCTAATGGGAATGGCGACCAATACGGATAATGAAGAACAGGTTCGTTCGGAATTTAGAGGACTGAAAAATTTGTTTGAAGAATTGAAAGCTCAAGAAAATAACTTCCCAAATTGTGCCTTCTCTGAAATCTCTATGGGAATGAGCGGAGACTATCAAATCGCGATGGAAGAGGGGAGTACCATGATCAGAGTTGGAAGTTCAATTTTTGGACATCGCAATTACCAAAGTCAGTAAGCAAGATGAGTACAGACAAAAATATCAAGGTCATAGAAACCAATGATGGCTCAAGTACACTCTTCAATGAAGAACTGAACGAGACTTATCATTCTTCTCATGGCGCACTTACCGAGTCGGAATATGTATTTATAAAAGCAGGAGTAGAGGCTATTTTACCTACCTGTGGCAATCATCTGAAAATTTTTGAAGTAGGTTTCGGAACAGGTCTGAATGCTATTTTGACCATCAAAGAAGCACTCAAACATCCCGATGTACAATTTCACTACGTGAGTGTAGAAGCATTTCCGCTAAAAGAAGAAATTGTAGCCCAACTCAATTATAAATCATTACTAGACGAAAGTTTACACAGCTATTTCGATCAGATACATCAAGTTGAATGGGGAAAAGATATTTCTATTTTACCCAACTTTGTTCTTCATAAAATTGATGGTAAACTAGAAGAGTTTGATTGGGAAGCAGAGTACTTCGATTTGATTTATTTTGATGCTTTTGCCCCAAGTAAACAAGCTGAGATGTGGGAAAAATCTAGTTTTGATATTTGCTACAAAGTCAGTGCTCCTCAGAGCATGTTGGTTACTTATTGTGCAAACGGACAATTCAAAAGAACATTGAAGTCTGCAAACTACATCATTGAAGCTTACCCAGGTCCTCCTGGTAAACGAGAAATGGTAAGAGGACTTAAAGGAATTACACCTACTTATCCACCAAAACTAAAGTATAAAAAGCCTGAATAATGCCATTTTTCGATGATTAAAATCAGAAAACTGTGACATTTACACGTATTAACACCTAATTGTAGAATTAGGTGTTTTTTTTTGACTTCTAAATGACTACCTTAATACAAGTAATATGAAAATGAAGGCGGGCTTTTTTCTTCCCAAATATTGACCATAAAAAATTAAGAGAAGATCACCTGCCATAACTAAGACCAAACCAACAATGAATATTAGGCAAAGACTTTTTGCGTCTATACTGACCTTATTATCTTTTTTGTTTTTGAATAATATTTTTGCGCAAAATTATTCAGTATCAACCTACGGAACTAAAACAGGTTTCCCTTCTGATATTTGTAAAAGTATTGTACAAGACGAGTGGGGCTTTGTATGGATTGCCACTGACGCAGGTATTGTCAGATTCGATGGTAAGAACATCAATGAATATAAAAAATCCCTTCCTAGTCCTTTCATAAAAGACCTTTATGTAGATAAGGGACAAATTTATGTTTCTCATGATTTAGGACTTTCTAAAGTCACTTCTTTTCCTGATTCTGTCTTCTTTGAAACAGTGATTGAAGGAGGACAAACAGGGACAGATTCTACCCTCATTTACCCTAAACGCATATTTAAGGACCAAAATCAGAACTTTTGGATTGCTGAAGGGCAAAGCATTGTAAGAAAATCTCCTGACGGAAAAATCAAACGTTTCGACTTTGGTAGTAGCGAACTGACTACCAGTTTTGAGGTGTCATTTTCATTTACAACCGATGCTAAAGGAAATCTGTACGCCACTTCATTTGTAGGTTCAGTATTCAAATGGAATGCTCAGAAAGAAAAATTTGATAAACTAGGGAAGCTACCCCACTATCATGCAGTCTATTCATTCTTGCATACGAAGGATAATCTTTTCTTAGTGGCTACTGACAAGGGTGTTTATCAGTTCGAGTTAGATGCAAGAAGTAAAATAACTAACTATAAGCATGTCGTTGGTTCATATATTTCTTCTTCACTGAAAAGAAGTAAAAACGGAGACATTTATGCAGGTTTCTTTAACCAAGGTGTTTATGCTTTACATCCTAAAGGAAAAACCTTTGAGCCAGAGCTAATTCCAAATACACTCAACAAGTCAATAAATAATATCACAGAATTGGCTGATGGATCTATTTGGTGTGCTTCATCTGAAGGAATTCTTCAAATTAAAAAGTCTATCTTCAAAACAGAATTTAAAAACTATTTACCAGGCTTTATTCAAACTATACATCCTTACAAGGGAGGGATTATTTACTCTCAATCGGGTGTTTCAATCTTGGAAAAAGTCGGTAAAGATCAATACACAGATAAACTTCTTTTCTTCTTAGATAATGAGTTTGCATCCAAAATTCTCACAAGCGGAGATATTATTTGGGCTGGTTCACAGTTTGGTCGAGTATATAGATTTGACAGCAAATCTAAAAAACTCACAAAGTATCTTCAGAATTCCGATGCAGGATTTGTAAAAGATATGGCTTTCGACCACGATGGAAATGTATGGGTTGCTAGAACACAAAATGGTGGCCTTACAAAAATCAGTGCCGATGGAAAGTTGGTCAAATCTTACCAGAATAACTTCAAAGCTATTCCTGCAAACATTATTGTTTCAAAAGATGGAGAAATCTACGTTCTACAAAATAGTAATGAAGACTATCTGAAAAAATACAATAAAGAAAAAGATACATTTGAGTCTATTTCCGATACAGTTCTACCTTCTGACCTTCCACTTCAATTCAATGACATCATAGAAAGTGAAAATGGAAATTTGATCTTTGCATCAAACATCGGGATACTCAAGTATGATTTTAATACAACTTCAATTCTTCCTTTAGCTGGTATTCCAAATAATTCAGAAGGATTAGCGCTATTGGAAAAAGATGGAAAACTATGGATCACTACTAAATATGGTGTTCTTCAGCGCATCAATGACGATGAACTCGTTATTTACGGAGAACAAAGTGGTATCCCTTCAAATACATATCCTAGAGGAGGTCTTATTGAAGACTCAAAAGGAGGAATTTGGATTGCGACTTCAAAAGGTTTTGCTTACCTAAAAGATGTCTTAGAACCAAGTCCTACGCCTAAAGCACATATCATTAATGCATCTAGCAATGGTGAAAATGAAGGTTCTCTATTTGGTAAACAGACCGTAGAAGTAGCTTACAATGCATATCTGAAATTAAAATTCATCAGCCCTAACTATCCTGCTAAAGGTATTTTATACAAAAGCAGATGGGGGAATGAAGAAGATATTGAGAATATAGAATGGTCTGAGCCAAACAATGAAAATGAGATTGTTCTTCCTCCGTTAAAACCAGGAAAATACATCTACCAATTAAAAGCAAAAGCGAAAGGTGGAAAGCTATGGAGTGAAAACACCAACTTACATTTTGAAGTGGTTACACCTTGGTTCTTCTCACCATTGGCCTTTATTTCTTATATCCTTCTGCTAGCAATTGTCATTTTCATTGGTATCCGAATTTATACTTGGAGACATCATTTGGAAAAGCAACGCCTCGAAAAAATTATTCTGAACAGAACGCAGCAATTGGAAAACAAGAACTACGAACTATCAGAAAAGCAAAGTGAAATTCTTGCACAAAACGAGGAGTTGATCCAGTTGAATGAAGAGGTAGTTTCGCAAAGAGATCATATTGAAGAAAAGAATACGACACTTGAAAATCAGCATCAGCATATCACAGACAGTTTGAGGTATGCTAAAAAGATTCAGTCAGCTATTTTGCCTAGCAATATCGATTTCAAGAATAAGTTTGATGACCATTTCATTCTATTCAAACCAAAAGATTTTGTTTCTGGAGATTATTACTGGACAAAATCAACTGAAGATGCGACTTACTGGGCTGTAGCAGACTGTACAGGACACGGTGTTCCGGGAGCATTTATGTCATTGATCGGAACAACACTTCTCAACCACTCTGTAGTAGAATTAAACATCAGAGAGCCTAAAGATATCCTAGAGAAAGTGCATCAAGGTATTCTGAGAGCTGTTTCTCATGAAGAAGATGCCAATGAAGAAGGGATGACAATGGGACTTTGTATGATCAAAGAAAATCCTGATGGAAACTTTACCGTTAAATTTGCAGGTGCACAGTCGCCACTTCTTTACATTGCTATAGATGGAAAACTTGAACGAATAAAAGGAAATAAGAAAGCTCTTGGTTTCTACAAGGCCAAAAAAGGAGAATTGAATTTAGAACAACATGAATTCATTGTTCCAAAAGGTTGTCAACTATACTTGTACTCTGATGGTTTCCAAGATCAATGTAATAGCGATAAAAAACGTATTGGTTCTACTCGCCTACGTTCAATGCTTATTGAGCTTCAAGGAAAACCAATGACATTCCAAGGAAAGGTTCTTGCTGAATATTTGGAAGAACATCAGGGAGATGAAATACAACGTGATGATATCACAATAGTAGGTGTGAGGCTATAAAATACCGAGCCCTAAATATATAAAGTCACTTCAATTCAGTTTGGAGTGACTTTTTTATTTTCTATTTAAATCACAAAAAGATAGTCTCAAGTATACTACAACTTTCTCCTTAAAGTTATATTATTAGTATTGTGGTCAGCATTTATTACAAATAACAAAAAGAGTATAAAGTATGAATATATAAAGAATTTAGTACTCAACTTTGTATGTAATAATCTTTATACTTGTCTATATTTCAATCAAAATCAAGTGTGTAATATATTCAAACGTCGATACACTTAAAGTAGTTAGGTATAAAATTTGTAACTATTTATAGAATCAACAGCTATCTAAAAAGAAGGTATTCTCTGTTTAATCACAAATTGATTGAATAATGAATGTCTCTATTTAATTTAACACACTTTCTGACCAAGGTACTCAGGAATATATATTTAACTAAAATCAATTCAGAACTCTTTTGTGTCATTTCATTCATGAATAGATTCTTCAAACTATCCTTTTTTATAATACTTAGTATTATTCATTATCAATCAATTGCACAGTATAATTATTATTCTTTAGACCAAAATGAAGCTCTTACATCATCAATCACTGATTTAGAAGCGCATGTAAGTGGGTCTAGCAATTGGGCTACGGTAAGCTCAAAAGCAAATTGGGATTTGGATGATGTTACTGCTAAGATTACAGTTCCTACTGATGATCAAAATGCTCTTGATACTTACCTTAATTCATGGGAAGGGGATATTCTCACTATAAAGGAGGGTATAGCTTTGACTTTTGGTGATGGTAATGGAAGTAGTGATGATTTCACTTATGATGGTCTTGACCCAGTTTTAATTATCATAGCAGGTTCTATTACTTTTGAAAACAAAGCCTCCTTGACATTACCTCCAGGCTCTTCATTAATTATTCTATCAACAGGCTCTCTAAACTCAAATAAATTAAATGGTGCTAATACACCTGAAATTGTAGTAGACACAGGTGGAGCTGGTACTCCTATTTGGGATGGTTCTGACCCAGCTTTAGGTGGTGATGGTTCAATTGATGGCTCAACAACTGGTTCACAAATTATTGATCAAGACAATCCCGCAGGAACTGACACTCCTCTTCCTGTCCAACTCATAAACTTCAATCTAAAACAAGAAGAAGGGAAAATCATACTTGACTGGACTACCGCTACAGAAATCAATACAAAGCGATTTGACGTTGAGCGTTCAATAGATGGGATAAACTTTGAAAGAGTTTCAGCCGTTGATGCAATCGGTGAAAGTCAGTCACTCGTAAACTATCAATATATTGATCAAAACGTTTTAACAGGATACGTATATTTCTATCGCTTGAATATGGTTGATAACGACTATTCAAATCAATATTCAAAAAGTCAAATGATTCAGCTTGATGCTTCTGATCTTAATATTAAGTTCTACCCTAATCCTGTTATAGATCAACTTTCTATTTCAGATATAAAAGGAGGTTTGTCTGAGGTCACGATATATTCTAAAGAAGGGCATAAAGTTTTCCACGCCAAAACTGATGACCATTTTAGAGAAACATTGGATCTTAGTGGTTTGAACACTGGTTTATATATTCTTTCAGTAAAAACAAGTACTGACCATCAGACTTACCGATTCATTAAGCAATAACTGATATTATTACAGATACTCGAACGCGTCTTTTCAACTGAATTGAGAAGACGCGTTTTTATTTTAAATACTATTCGAAGCCATTTTCTTCAAACTTGTATTAAAACTCGTTATCAAGTATATTGATTCAAATAACTAGTGTCAAATCATCTAAATAACTAAAACATGAAAACATTTTTTCTAATCACTTCCTTCCTTTTGGTAAGTGTAATTTCGTTTGCTCAAGAAAAGAAAGAAGAGAACAAAGACGATGTAAATATTCAGATCAATATCAATGAAGAAGATATTGAAAATTGGGTTGGTTCTTTTGCTTTGAGTATGGAAAACATGGGAAATGCCATTGAGAAAATGGTTGAAACAGAACTCAAGCAATTAAAAGAGCTTGAGAAGCTAAAGAACATTGAGATTGACATGAAGGATTTAGACTTAGAAATTGATGGTCTTAATCTTCAGATGAATGGCTTAGAAAATTTGCTCAATGGAACCGAAATGCATTTCACTTTTGAGGAAGATGATAATGTAAATCTGGATGATGATATTCTTGAAGCCATCAAAAAGAAATACGGTTCGGAAGTAGATCGGGTAAAGGAAATGGATATCCGATTTGAAGACTCAGAAGTCTATTTCAAAATTAAAGCGCTTCTGAAAAGCGGAGAAGAGGTCAAGCATAAGTTCCGCAAGAAAATAAATGAAGGTTGTTAATAGATCTTTACATTTTTATAAAAGCTATACTGAACTGTCAGTATAGCTTTTATTTTGCATTGCCTTTTGTTTACAAATGATCATTTGATCCTATGTTTGAAAATAAAAATTAAGAATATTCAATCTTTACATAACACAAATATTCATTGTGATTCCTTAACTAGGGCATGTAACTTTTTAAGATATTCTTTAACAAAACAGTCATTTTAAGGCAAGATTATTGAAATATGATTGATCATACTTCATGAACTAAACGATCTATATTAAAATGCTTCAACAATTAATCAACGGCTTTCGCAGAGAGCCTGTATTGTCATTCTTTATGGCAGTGCTATTTATTCCCTTTACAGTAAGTCTCCTTATCACTCTAATTTAGAATTTTAAGGAGAACACAGTCCCCTTACCATATTCAGATTTTACGCTAATTTCACCGTTGTGTAATTGCATAATCTGTTTAGAAAGATACAACCCGATACCCGATCCATCTTTTTTGGTGGAATAGAAAGGTAAAAACACTTTACTTATTGCTTCTTCTACAATACCACAACCATTGTCTTCTACTTCTATGAGCGGACGATTCATGGTATCAAAACCCAAAGTAAGTCGTACCTCTGCTTGTTCATTTCCTTTTACTGCTTGACGTGCATTTTTCAAAAGATTGATCAATACCATTTCAACTTTCTCTTGGTCAATATGGTGCTTCAGTTTAGGACTATCACATGTATAGATCAAGGATACTTTTGCCTCTTGCATCTCTGTTTTAACAAGCTGTACAATGTCTTGCAAAAGCGTATCCAAATAAGTCTCTTCAAATTCTGGTTTAGGTAAACTTGTATAATCTCGGTATTCATCCAAGAAATTGACCAGTCCTTTACTTCGTTTACTGATGATCGCTAAACTCTCATTCAAATCATCAAAAGTATCATCATCTATTTTTTTCCCATCTGCTAAAGGCTCGCTATCCAATTCCAGAATTTCGATAAGTGTATCTGAAAGTGACATAATTGGAGAAATAGAATTGATGATTTCATGACGTAAGACCGAAGTTAATTTCTGCCAAGACTCTATTTCTTTTTGCTGAAGCTCTGAGTATATATTCTGAATTACAACCAAATTCACCTTTTCTCCACGAAGACGAATTTCATTTTTCAGTACCGAATACCTTTGTTCGTGACTTTGGGTCAATAATACCTTTTTCCCAACAGGCGATTGTACTAGTGTATTCCACCACTGGTAATCCTGCTTTTCTAGTTCTAAGATCAGATGTAAATCTTTCACTTGGAGGTATTGCCCTGCCGCATGGTTTGATAAGATGATTTTCCCTTTTTCATCATAAACCAAAATCCCTGTTTGTATTTGATTCAGTATAAACTCAAGTGAAAGTTGATAAGCTTCTTGTTCAGCACGGTCATCTTTCAGCTTGAAAATGAAGTTTTCTAAGGTCTGCTGAAGTGCGACAAGTCCTGTATCCTTTTTATAATTAGATGAAAACTGAATCGCATAATCTTGGTATTTTACACTCTCAAAAAAGTCTTTCAAAAGCCTATTTGTTTTCTGACTGTATCTGAATAGTTCTATGACTATTCCAACAACAGCAAGTAGCCCTAAAGAAAGCGTGAGTGTTCTTTCTTCCCAATGAAATTGTACCCACATAGTTCCCCATATGGCTATCACCAAAAGTAAGATGCGAAGTAGCATCCCGATCTGAAACTTTCTATAAACCATATTTTTTGACTCTGCGGTATAAAGATGTACGGGTAAGTCCTAACTCATCGGCTGCATGCGTTAGATTTCCTTCGTGTTTTTCCAATGCCTTTTTGATCAATCGCTTTTCGGTATCTTCCAAATTCAAATTTAGGTCTTGTTCTTGAGCCGATGAACTTGTGCTTGTTCGTTCATAAAACTGAAAATCTTCGGCTTGTAGAATCGGTTCATTGGCCATAATTACAGCTCTCTCTATGGCATGTTGTAACTCTCTAACATTTCCGTGCCAATGGTATTTCTCCATTCTACGAAGTGCACCAATTCCAATTCCTGTTATTTCACGATTGTATTTTTGGGCATATATTTCTAAAAAGTATTCGGCTAACAAATGAATATCTTCTTCTCGCTCTCGGAGAGGAGGGAGGTCAATGGAAATCGTATTGATTCTGAATAAAAGATCTTGACGAAACGTTCCTTCTTCCACCATCTTGAACAAATCCATATTTGTTGCACAAATCAGTCTGATATCTATTGGTGTCTCTTTATTACTCCCGACTTTGGTTACTTCTCTTTTTTGGAGAACAGTCAGTAGTTTTTGTTGGAGAGGTAACGATAAATTCCCGATTTCATCTAAAAAAATTGTTCCTTTATCAGCCTCTTCAAAACGCCCAATACGATCTGTTTTTGCATCGGTAAAAGAGCCTTTGGTATGTCCGAAAAGCTCAGATTCAAAAAGTGTTTCTGTCACTGCACCAAGATCAACAGCTACAAAAGTCTCGTCTTTTCGTTCAGAAGCTTCATGAAGTGCTTTGGCTATAACTTCTTTCCCTGTTCCGTTTTCGCCCAAAAGTAAAACACTCGCATCGGTAGGAGCAACTCTTTGAATTTGGTCAAATACTTTTCGCATAGCATTACTCTGACCAATCACTTTCGTTTCCTCCAAATTGATTTCAAGCGTTCCACTCTGGCTTTTTACTTTTTTGAGTTCGATGGCCGTTTTTATAGTATTTAGCAAACGCTCATTGTCCCAAGGCTTGGTCAGAAAGTCAGTAGCACCAGATTTCACTGCTTTTACAGCCAAATCAATGTTTCCGTAGGCTGTGATCAGAATGATCGTGACAGAAGGGGCTAACTGTAAAATTTGATCCATCCAATAAAGTCCTTCCTGTCCACTGTCTACATCTTCAGTGAAGTTCATATCCAGCAAGACCACATCGTAGGCTTCATTGGCAAAACGTAAGGGAATTTTATGCGGATCAGGCTCTATATCTACTTGTACAACATGCCTTTTCAAATACAGTCGAGCTGCTTGAAGCAAATCTTCATTATCGTCAACAATGAGTACTTTACCTATGATCTTATTTCTGGCCATTCTCAAAAAAGTGTATTTCTATAAAAAGTACTTTCCTTCTAAATTCTTCTGTAGTAACCAATTCACAAACTTTCTCCTAATAGTTACCAACAGATGAAAAAGCATAGTTGTTTTTAGTCTTTACAATATAGCAAAGGATGAATTAAATCTTGGAGAGTTGCATCATTTCCAAAACAATTTGAAGCATATCAACTTTTCAATACCATTAATCTTTCTAAATTCGCAGCAAATTACAGAGAGGACACATCATTAAAGATAAACTCACGATGAACCAGAAATATACTACTCAAGGCTATCTGATGGCTATCGGAGCCTATATTATTTGGGGTTTTCTACCCTTGTATTGGAAAGGGCTTCATGAACTACCTGCCTTCGAAATTCTTTCTCATAGAGTGGTTTGGTCTTTCGCCCTATTACTATTGTTCAATTTGGTTATGGGACGAAAGGATATTTTTGCCTATTTCAAATCAGCCAAAACAAGACGTCCACTTTACATCACCTCAATTCTAATTTCACTGAACTGGGTGATCTATATTTTTGCGGTAAATACAGGGCATACAGTAGATGCAAGTTTGGGATATTACATCAATCCGCTTGTCAGTGTTATACTCGGTATGATTTTCTTTAAAGAGAAATTAACCAAAACGACAGCTGTAGCACTAGGACTTGCTACATTGGGTGTACTTTATCAGACTATCAGCTATGGTAAATTCCCTTGGGTAGCAATCAGTTTGGCACTTACTTTTGGTGTTTATGGTCTATTCAAGAAGAAATATGCGCTAGATTCGATTAATAGTCTTATGGTAGAAACCTTGATGGTTACACCTTTCTGTTTGGGCTATGTTATTTTCTTAGGAATAAAAGGAGAGGGGCATATCTATTCAGGAAACATACAACATGATGCCTTATTGATGTTGGCAGGGCTTGTAACCTCAATTCCGTTATACTTATTCGGAGAAGGAGCTAAGAGGATACCTCTATCTGCCATTGGGTTCTTGCAGTACATTGCTCCAACTATGATGCTCTTGATAGGCGTATTCTTTTTTGGAGAAGAATTTACCAACGCACATATCATCAGTTTTGCTTTGATCTGGTCTGGATTAGCGGTTTACACAGTATCGGCAATTCGGAAAATGAAGAAAAGGAAAAAAGAAGAAGTTCTAATCAAATCATAAAAGAAAGCCCTGTGATCAAAAGATGATGACAGGGCTTTTTTATCGAAACTCTAGTAAATTCTTATTTTCTAAAGAACTTACCTTTAATGTGATTTACAGTATCTTCAACTCTTTTAGTCTCAACTGGATTTCCTAAAGTTGTAAACTTCCATCCTTTTACATCACGGTCCAATACTCCCATCAGCATAGAGACATAGCCTTTGTAAGAAATGTCAGCAGACAGGTCAAATGTGGCTAAGACATCTCGAACCTCATGTGAATTACCCTCAAAAATTCGAATCTTAGAATAAGGAATATCAGCAAAATCATGTCCTTCATAAGAATTCAAAAAGAAAAAGATTCGACTCACCTTACTATCAATATCTGAAAGCTTTACTTGGATCACTTCATTATCAAATCCATCATCGCCACCTTCATCTCCAGAACGGTCATCACCACTATGGATAATTGCTAGATCATCTGATTTAAGTTTGTTGAAATAAACAACATCAAGTGCTTCTCCATTTTGATCAAACAATGCCGCAGATGCATCTAGGTCTACTTTTTCTTTTTCGTCGAATAAACCAAAGAATGCTTTCTTTTCAATCATACCCCAGTTCAATCCGATACAAACTTCTCTTAATTGGTTTCCTTCCTTTTCAAGAGAAATAGAACTTCCTTTTTTAAGGTTAATTCCTGTTTTTTTATTCAGTGAAATTGCCATATTTCCTTATGCATAAATGTCTACTAATCCTTGTAATCCTTTTCGATCTCCAAAACCAGAGGCTTTAAAAGTCCATCCATCAACACCTCGAATCAAACGTCCGAATTCTACATCGGTCGCGTCTGAGTATTCAGCATCCAGGTCATATCTAAGGATTTCTGTGTTATTTTCTACATCTACAATTCGAACATAAGCATCTTGTAAATCACCAAAACTAGCACCTACATGGTTGTCATGAACAGAAACTGTTATTAGTATCTCTTTTACCTGTGGGTTTATAAGGTCTAGATTAGCTAAGATCATTTCATCATCACCTTCTCCTGCTCCAGTTCTATTATCACCCGTGTGTTGAACTGATCCATCAGGAGACTTTAGGTTATTGTAGAAAACGAAATATTCGTCTGAAGGAAGCTTTCCATTTTCACCAATCATAAAAACAGATGCGTCTAGATCAAGAGAAGCGTTTGGTTTCAACTCCCATCCTAATCCAATCATAATTTTCTTAAGGGTAGGAGCTTTTTTGGTTAGGTTAATACTTCCTCCCTTTTTTAAAGAAATAGCCATAAAATACAGTTATATAAAAAATAAATAGTTAAGCATAAATATCAACAAGTCCTTGTAAACCTTTGCGTTCACCAATACCAGAAGCTACAAAAGTCCATCCACCATCTTCTCTTACAAGTTTTCCAAATTCTACATCTGTAGCTTCTGAAAACTCATTCCCAAGATTGTATCTTAATACTTCATTTCCAGTATCAACATTAACTAGTCGAATATAAGCATCACTTAATAAGCCAAAAGAATGGTTTCTCTGATCGCCATCATGAATAGTCACTGTAATGATTATTTCTTGAACTGATGGATTAATCAGGTCTAAATTTGCGAGAATCATTTCATCATCGCCTTCACCAGCTCCAGTTCTATTATCACCTGTATGCTGTACTGCTCCATCTGGTGATTTGAGATTATTGTAGAATACAAAGTACTCATCGGCAGGTAACTTTCCATTTGCACCGACCATAAATACCGATGCATCCAAATCAAGAGTAGCCCCAGCTTTTACTTCCCAACCGAGACCAATCATAATTTTCTTAAGAGTTGGTTCTTTTTTACTTAGATTAAATCTGCCACCTTTCTGTAATGATATTGCCATGTCTTATAAAAAATAATTGATAAAGATTTAATAATTAACTATACGACTACAATAGTTAAAAGGTTGATTAATTAGTGTAAATCTATAATTCTAAAAATGAAATATGAGCGGATAAAATCTAGGTGAATAAGCTTATTCATCCTCTGTATTAAAGAAATCATCTATTTTATTTTGTTGCTCACTTTGCTTAAAAAAGTCGTCCATTATTGATTTCTTATCTTTCTCAATTGAAGGATTTTCTTCAGGTTTTGCTGGTATTTTACTTTGTTTCTCGCTAAAAAAATCATTAATCAAATCTTTCTGAGATTTCTGATCAGAGTTCTTTCTGTCCTTTTCCCAAGAAGCTATTACCTCAGACTTTTTCTTGGCATTCTCTTCAAGTTTAGTTTTTAGAAGTTGTTGCTCTTTCTCAGGTGAAACACGCATTAATTGTTGTATTCTTTTCTGGAGGGCTATATCTTTTTTACGCTGTTCTTCTATCTGCAAAGTATTTAACTCTTCTTGAAGGCTATTTACATCGTCATTCAGTTCTATTTGGGCTATTTCATCATCCAATGAGAGTACTTCTTCAGCCATATCGGCTTGTATTTCCATTTTTAATACTTCTTCCTCAAAAAGCTCGATATGATTATCCTTATCCAATTCTGCTAAGTTCTCTTCAAGACTTCTTTGTGTATTGGCACTTTCTAATTTTGCTGAAAGGATAGCTTCTTTATTTTCAATTTCTTCTTTCTGAATTTTCAGTCTTACCAACTGCTTTTCTATTCGGCTTACAGTCAAGTTTATCTCCTTACACATTTCAGCCAACTTATTTTTATAAAGCTTTGTTGTATTTTCCTTTTCAAGATACATTTCAGCTAACCTTTCATGCTTATTCTTCACCGCATCCAATGCCTTCTGATGATGAAGGTTTTGTTCGTTTTCAGCTTCCTGTAACTTACTGATTAGCTCTTTTTGCTTTACAAGCGTATTTTTTAATACAGCATTATTCTTTTCTATTGCAACTTCAACCTCTTGAATAGCCAAACGAATGATTTTTTTAGAATCTTGATTTTCTTCCTTTGTCACGAGTTGCTGAACCTTACTATATAATTTTGCCCACATTTGATTCTTGTTTTAATCAGTAAATGATATAAATACAAAGTAGATAATTCAGTATGAAAAATAAAGATAGAACTAATACTATATGAGCATCTCATCAGATTAAAATAAAAAAGGACTACTTACAGAAGTAGTCCTTTTCATTTAACTATAAATAGCTTTTTATTGATACGTAGAAACGAGTCCTTCCAATCCTTTTGTTGCTCCTTTTCCTAAAGCCTCAAAAGACCATCCAGTTTCTGTTTTCAGAAGTCTTCCGAACTCAATATCTGTTGCATCTGAAAACTCTGAGCCTAAAGAATACCTCGCTACTTCTTTCCTAGTATCAATATTTACCAAGCGAATGTAGGCTTCATTCAAAAGTCCAAAGGATTGTTCCTTCTCAATGGCATTATGAATTGTAGCTGCAATAATCACTTCATGTACCTCTGGGTCTATACTCTCTAGATTTACCAGAAGCATTTCATCATCACCATCTCCAATCCCTGTACGATTGTCCCCTGTGTGCTGAATGGCTCCATCTGGTGATTTGAGGTTGTTGTAGAATACTAGGAATTCACTGGCAATTAACTTTCCGTCTTTTCCAAGCATAAAAGCGGAAGCATCTAGGTCTAGGCTTGCATTGGGCTTCAACTCCCAACCCAATCCAATCATTACTTTTTGAAGTGGTGGTGAGGTGTGAGAAAGATTACATCTTCCTCCTTTTTCAAGAGTGATAGTCATAATTAGGTCTTGTTACTTTTTATTCGGGCTACAATTTATTCGAAAATATTTATCGTAAAGAAGCTTTAACTTATTAATCAAAAATCTTCAAGGATGAAGTAATTCATAGCTTCCGAATGTACAATGTAGATAGGATGACTCTAAAAAACTAGGGTACAAAAAAAGCCCTTAGAACTAAATCTAAGAGCTTATTGTGACCTCCGCAGGATTCAAACCTGCAACCTTCTGAGCCGTAATCAGATGCTCTATTCAGTTGAGCTAGGAGGCCGTTTTTGTTTTAAAGCGTTGCAAAGGTAAGAAGGATTTCCATATCTGCAAACCTTAAATCCTAAATAAAATTTAAGCTAAGATTCTTCATCCACTTATTTCTCTGATTCTGTGAAATGTACATGAGTAACTTTTTTTTAATTTTTCTTCTACATTTTTTCTCCAGCTTTCAGAATTTAGTGAAAAAAGAAAAACATGGAAGTCATCTATAAAAGTAAGTACCACGTAATCGAGTATTCTCCAGAAACCCAAACTATGTCTAACTATTGGTTAGATGAAAGTAATAACCTTGATGCAGTAAGTTATAAACAGGAGGTTCTTGTTTGGTTAGATATGTACGCAAAGAAGAAACCTGAATTTCTGTTCACAGACCTTACCAACTTTACTTATACTATTTCTCCTGAAGAACAAGAGTGGGCTAGTATAGAAACACAGTTTTTCTACTCAGAGGACGAATGTAAAAAACATGCTTTCATTGTCAGTGATGATTTCTTTTCTCAGTTATCTGTAGAACAAGGAATAGAAAATACAATGGACAAAAGTATAGAGCTAAAAGTGCAGTATTTTCAGTCTAAAGAAAAAGCATGTATGTGGTTATACAATAAAACCCAAGTCAATTAAACACTGACTTGGGCTTTATTTATCTTTATATAGCTATTTATTAGTTCAATTCAACCAATTTGAAACCTTGACCGTGTACGTTCACAATCTTCAGTTTTTCATCTGGCTTCAAGAACTTTCTTAATTTCGTAATATAAACATCCATACTTCTAGAGTTGAAATAGTTATCGTCTAACCAAATCTTCTTCAGTGCCTCTGAACGATCCATTACTTCATTTTTATAAATGGCTAATAAACGTAGCAAAGCAGACTCTTTTGAAGTCAAGCGTTGCTCATCGCCATTTAGCGTATTGGTCAATAACTGTGCATTGAAGTCAAATGAGAAAATTCCTACTTCAAATATCGTTTGTGTCTCTTTAGAGGATGTATCTTTCTTCGATCTTCTAAGGATTGCTTGTATACGTGCCAAAAGCTCTTCCATACTGAAAGGCTTGGTCATATAATCATCACCACCTACGGCAAATCCTTGTAGCGTATCTTCTTTCAAAGACTTGGCTGTAAGGAAAAGAATAGGCGTTTCTGTATCTCTTTCACGGATTTTTTTCGCTAAGGTAAATCCATCTACCTTAGGCATCATCACGTCAAATATACAGATGTCATATGTATCTTCAGTATATGCATTGTAACCTTCTTCTCCGTCAGTACGGTGAGTTACATCATATCCTTTAACTTCAAGATATTCTTTTAGAAGCATTCCCAAGTTTGGGTCATCCTCAGCTAATAGCACCTTCGTTTTGTCCATGCTTATGCGGTAAATATATAATGAATGAGGTTCCTTTATTTAGTTCACTTTTTACTTTGATGTCTCCTTTATGTGCACTCACAATTCGTTTCACATAACTCAACCCGAGACCAAAGCCTTTGACATTATGTACGTTTCCTGTCGGAACTCTGTAAAATTTGTCAAAGATTTTATGTACTTGATCTTTTGCAATACCCTGTCCTTTATCAGAAACGATAATTCTTACTCCTTGGTTACTATCAACCGTACGAATTTCAATTTCTGGTTTTTCAGGAGAATACTTAATGGCATTATCCAAAAGGTTATATACTATATTGGTTAAATGCACTTCATCTCCTTCAATAATAGGATTTGTAGCCTGTAAATCAGCAGATAACTTCCCTTCTCTTTGCTCAATCTGAAGATGTGTATTCTCTAGTGCTTTTTCTACAACCTGATGTAGGTTAATAGGAACTACTTTAAGTTTAAAATCTTCTTTTTCTAAACGAGCAATCTGTAATACTTTCTCTACTTGTGTGGAAAGACGTTTATTTTCGTCTTTAATCACATTCAAATATCGATTCGAAATAGATGGAATCTTTTGAATATCTGGATCAAGCAGTGCTTCACAAGCCAATGAGACCGTTGAGATTGGCGTCTTAAGCTCGTGAGTCATATTACTGATGAAGTCATTTGTAATCTCAGATAGCTTTTTCTGTAAAATGATCGTTCTGATTGCAAATACAAATGAGAAGATTGTTAACAGTATGAATAAACAAGATGAAAGCAATACAATTCCCATTTTCTGAACAATGATTTTATATTCATCAGGAAATGTAACATAAAGCATATTTCTACTATCAAAGATATCTTTTGGAAAAAGCTTTATTCTGTGTTCTGACTCTAAAATACTGTTCTTCTTGGCTTCATTGCTACAAATCACAACTTCATTGTCATGTCCGTGATCGAGGTCTGTACTTCTTACAGCAAAATCATATTTTACCAATAAACCTCTATTCACTAACTCTTGAGTCAATAAAGAATCTAGCAATGATTGATCTATTCTATCTTTTATATCTTGTCCTTCACTACTCAGTACTAACTCTCTCAAAATATTTCGAATAAAGTCGGACTTCATTGCAATTTTAGCGATTCGCTCTTCTTGCTGTCCATCCACTGTATCCGAATCAATAAACATATTCGGGAAATCTCCTTTAGGGAGTTCTAACCGAACTTTTGAGTCCATATCAGTTAGACTTTTCTTCTTTACAACACCCGTTTGGAAGATTTTAGTCTTTTCCATGACTTCAAAGACAAATCCACTTTCTTCCAGACTCTTAGAACTAAATGTCTTAGTGACATCAAACTGATGTGCTTTAGTCCATGTTGCAGAAGAACTTGCAGTGTCAGCCTGTACCATAACATCGTCATTAGAAACATTGACCTGCTTCAACTCTTGCTTGGCAAGATAGATTGCTTCTCTTTGTTCCAAACGCGAGACCACAGCTGTCAATACTTCATTGACTTCTGATCGAAAATGATCTTTCTTCACTCTTATTGCTTCCTGAATCCAGTAGAACTGTAAGATCGTCAGTCCTAGCATAGCAATACTTGTGAGTGAGATAATCGATATTAACTTCTTCTTTGTCACAGTGCCTCCCTACTAAATGTATTATCGTTTCTACGTTCTGAGTTCTACGAATGTAAGGCTTGTTAATTTAAAATCGTTTTATTTGGCACATAAAATTTGCTAAACTTTGATAAGAAACCAAAAACCTATACTTCCTATAAGAGCTTCAAAATGTGCATATAACAAAGGCATAGCCTATTCAGCTATGCCTTCATTTTTAATTTAAAGCTATACTTATCTTGATTCTAGTACTCTGTTTATACCTTCTTCTAGTGGTAATAAATCTCGACCAAGTAAGTTTCGCATTTTTTCAATGTCTGGTTGACGGCGTGTCATATCACCTTCTTCCAATGGTGGTAGGTGTACAATCTTAGAGGTAGAACCTGTTAGTTTTACAATAGTCTCTGCTAGCTCTAAAATTGTTACAATTTTATCATTACCTAAGTTTACGACATCATTTACATGCTTATCTTCATAAAGGCATTTTACAGTAGCATCTAAATTATCATCGATAAAACAGAAGGTACGAGTCTGATTTCCTTCTCCGTAAACCGTAATATCTTTATTTTGCTTAGCAGCACTAATAAACTTAGACATTACAAAGTCTGTACTTTGCAATGGACCGTAAGTATTAAAGAATCTGAAGATTGTATATTCTAAACCATACTCTTGGTAGAATGATTTACAATATGCTTCTCCTAAGTTCTTTACGATAGCGTAAGGTAGTCTAGAGTTTAAAGGAGTTGTCACCTCATGCTGTGGTAAATGCACAGGCTCTCCATATACCTCTGAAGAAGATGAATAAAAGACTCTTTTTACACCTGTACTCTTAGACAGGTTAAGTATATTTTCAATTCCTTTGATATCATCCAGAACCATTACAGGGTTGTCTAGGGTACGTTTTACCCCAACAACAGCAGCATAATGGAAAACATAATCAAATTTATAAGCTGTCATAATTGGTGCGATATCATTATAGACATTCACATCACACTTTATAAACTTGACATTATCTCTTTGTGGAATATTCTCTTTTCTCCCAGTTAAAAAATTATCAACTAAGACAAGGAAGTTATCTGGGTCTTCTGCCAAACGCTCCGCAAGTGATGCTGGAATAAATCCTGCTCCACCTGTAATTAAAATATTTCTCCTGTAAGTACTCATTTGGGTAATTCTATTCTTTAGGACTATTGTACTGGATTGTACAATAATAATACCGTATCCTTTTCAAAAAGTACAAATTAAAAAAAGCCCTTTGGAAAACTTCTTTGAAATATTCCAAAGGACTCTATGTATTGTTACAATATTTTATTTGTCCCTAAATACCAATTTGATTGGAATTCCCTCGAATGGGAAGTGCTCACGCATCTTATTTTCCAGAAAACGTTTGTAAGGATCCTTAATATGTTTCGGGAAGTTACAGAAAAAGGCAAACGTTGGATTATGCGTAGGAAGTTGTGTGATATATTTAATCTTGATGTATTTACCACGGTATGCAGGTGGAGGATATCTTTCAATTTCTTTCTGCATAACTTCATTTAGCTTAGAAGTAGAAATCTTAGTGACTTTATTTTCATAAATTTCTACCGCTTTTTCCATTACTCTCAATACACGTTGTTTCGTGAGTACCGAAGTAAAAATGATTGGAATATAGCTGAATGAACCTAATCGATCTCTGATATCTTTTTCTACATTACGGGCTGTGTTGGTTTCTTTTTCCACCAAATCCCATTTGTTCATCATAATCACTACCCCTTTCTTATTCTTTTGAGCTAGGTTTACAATGTTGATATCTTGAGCTTCCAATCCACGTGTTGCATCTACTACCACTATACAGATATCTGAATCTTCAATAGCCCTCAATGCACGTAGAACAGAATAGAATTCGATATCTTCATGTACTTTAGATTTCTTACGAATACCTGCTGTATCTACCAATACAAAATCCTTTCCGAAAGCCGTATAATGAGAATCGACAGTATCACGAGTTGTTCCTGCAATATCAGTAACAATACTTCTTTCTTTATTTAGAAGTAAGTTTACCAATGAAGACTTACCCGCATTCGGACGTCCTACAATTGCAATTTTTGGAATGTGATCTTCTTCAACTTCTGGCTCTGGCTCAAAGTGTGAAGTAACCGCATCCAAAAGCTCACCTGTACCATAACCATTTGATGCCGATACAGGATAAACATCTCCCATACCTAAAGCATAAAAGTCTCCAGCCATTTGTACACGTTCTGTAGTATCAGCTTTGTTACATACTACATAAACAGGTTTCTTAGAACGGCGAAGAACCTTTGCAAAATCATTATCTAAACCTGTAAGTCCGTCATAAATATCTACAACGAACAAAATGACAGAGGCTTCTTCCAAAGCCATTTCTACTTGACTACGGATCGCTCCTTCGAAAATATCATCCGAACCATGAACGTACCCGCCTGTATCTATAACTGTAAAACGTTTATCAGTCCACTCACCTGTGCCATAATGACGATCTCGGGTCACGCCACTATGGTCATCCATAATTGCATCCCTTTTTCCTACAAGCCTATTGTAAAGGGTAGATTTCCCAACATTGGGTCTCCCTACAATTGCTACAATATTTGCCATATTATTTTCTTATAAATGATGCCCTATCTTTTCAGATCGGGTTACATACATATTTCGAGTAGTCTCCCGACTAGTCTTCATTGCTAGAAGAATGCTTGTTGTGGCAATCTCTAGCTATAAAAAAACGAGTAGAAAAGAGTTGGAGTTCTTTTGTAACCTACTCTGAACCTAAATTTTAGGAGGCTCTCTTTTAATTAAGCTGCAAATATCCGAATGATATTTGAAAAGGTCATAGCTTATTCCTTTTTATTCCAAGATTTGGCTAAACTTTTTGTTTTTAGATGCTATAATTATCTCAATATTTTATAACAGTATACTTATTTTAGTATAGTTTCTATTCCACTGAATCTTTAAACCAAAGAAATCATGAGCTTCAGCAGCAAAAGCAATTCACAGTACTTTTTCCTTCTTTTTGCCGCGCGATTTCGCCCACTTTCGTACCAAATCGAACTTCATAAATGAACACTTTCGAAAAAAACAGGCTTAAATAGCGTATTTGGAGCTATTCTTTTTTTTGGCACAGCCCTTGAAATTCTCTTTTTCGACTGATTAACTATTTCAATTTTTTATTCAAGGTTTTCATTATGGATAAAGTCATCAAGAAAAAAAATCCATTCAAAAAATATATTGCTACACTCGCTGTACTTGTAGTCATTGTTGCTTCTGCGGTTGCTGCTTTAGACTGGAAAGATAGCATTGGTGTAGAACGTGATCGATTGGCTATCGCTGAAGTAATCGAGGGACAGTTCGAAGACTTTATTTTGATTACAGGATATGTGCAGCCAATTCGTTCTGTTTTTATAGATGCCATTGAAGGTGGAATAATTCAAGAGGTACAGAAAACCTCAGGGGAACAAGTACAGGAAGGAGAAACGATCATTAGTCTGACTAATTCAAATTTGCAGTTGGATGTACTTAATCGGGAAGCACAGCTTTATGAGCAAATCAATAATGTAAAGAACACAAGACTTTTACTCGATCAGAATCTTTTGAACTTGAAAAATGAATTAGCTGAAATTGATTATCAACTCGAAATTCTAAAACCCGAACTAGAACGCAAGAAAGTATTCTTTGAGCGAAAGATGATTTCTCAAAAAGAGTTTGAAGATTTCAGAGCACAATTCAAGCTTTATCAACAAAAAAGAGAAAACACTGCATCCTCATACAAAAGAGACTCGGCTATGAAGCAACTTCAGATGCAGCAGTTGGATGAGTCGGAAAAAAGAATGTGGCAAAGCTTGAACTCTATTGGTAAGATTGCGGATAATCTGACGGTAAAAGCTCCGATCAAAGGACAGCTTTCAACTCCCGATTGGCAAGTTGGTCAGTCTATTGAAAGAGGCGAGCGCATCGGACAAATTGATATGGATGGAGGCTACAAAGTCAGAGCTAAAGTAGATGAGATTTACCTTCCAAAAACAGAAGTAGGGCAGAAGGCAAAACTTCATTTCGATCAGAATGATTATGTACTGACCGTCACCAAAATCTATCCGAGTATCAAACAAGGGACTTTTGAAGTAGATCTACTTTTTGAAAATAAAATCCCTGCAAATATCAAAAGAGGTTTGAGCCTACATATGCAATTGCAATACGAACAAACTAATAATAGTAAAATGCTTCAGATGGGCGGATTCTACCAATCTACAGGAGGAAACTACGTCTATGTATTGTCTGACGATGGACAAACAGCACAGAAACGAAAAATCAAATTAGGAAAACAAAACTCAAAATTCATTGAAGTGACTAGCGGACTTTCAGTAGGAGAGAAGGTCATTGTTTCAGGCTACGAAAACTTCGGGGATAAAGAAATCTTAGATATTCATTAATCATTCAGTGTCGACTAAAACACATTACTATGCTTACACTAGAGAAATTATCAAAAATCTACCGCACAGACGAATTAGAAACTACAGCTCTAAATCAAATTGATCTGAAAATTAAAGATAGCGAATTTGTAGCGATCATGGGACCATCGGGCTGTGGAAAATCAACACTACTTAATATTCTTGGTCTGATCGATGCCCCATCGGACGGCTCAATGATCTTCTTGGAAAATGAAATTGTAGGCTACAACGAAGAACAACGTTCAAAGATCAGAAAAGGAAATATCGGGTTCATTTTCCAGAGCTTTAACCTTATCGACGAGCTGACCGTTTTCGAAAATGTAGAACTAGCTTTGCTTTACTTAAAAGTCCCTGCCAAAGAACGAAAAGCTCGTGTTGATAAAGTCTTGGAAGAAATGAACATCATGCACCGCCGAAACCATTATCCACAACAGCTTTCGGGTGGTCAACAACAAAGAGTTGCGATTGCAAGAGCCGTAGTTACCAATCCACCACTAATTCTTGCCGATGAGCCTACAGGTAACTTGGATTCCAAAAATGGAGAAGAAGTGATGAACCTTCTTACCCAACTCAATGAAAAAGGCACAACCATCGTGATGGTAACACACTCATCTTACGATGCTAGTTTTGCACACCGTGTCATCGATTTATTAGATGGTGAAATAATCAGTGAAAGAGTCAATGACAAGAACACACTTGTGACTCCATAGAAAGTGAGTAAGTCTATTTCACTTCATACACATTTTTCTGTGTTACCTTTTCTTGAGGGGCATTTGCCTCAAAAGCGGAGGAAATAAGGGATGCGGGCTGTCCGTTTTTTATGAGGCTTGATTTTCTTTGGTTCGTTTCTTTGATCAAGCAAAGAAATGAACAACTCAGAGTGAACACCCCTAAATATCTCCACTGTGTATGAATGATACCTATGAAATACTCTCACTAAAGAAATATTTCTCTTTTGTGTCAAGACAAAAGAATAATACAACACTAAACACCATCTACTATGTGGAAGAATTACTTAAAAATTACGGTACGCCACCTACTCAAACATAAATTTTACACCTTCATCAATGTATTCGGACTATCTGTAGGTCTATCTGTTTGTCTGATGATCTTTTTCTATGTCCAAGACGAACTCTCATACGATAGACATCATGAGAATGTTGATCAGATTTATAGAGTCTATGGTGACCTAACATTTAATGAAAGTCGATTTGAAGGACCAATTACACCATATCCTGTAGTACAAAGTTACTTGGATAACTTCAACGAATTTGAAGCTGGAGTAAGGCTTAAGCACTATGGCGAGGAACTCATTCAATACAACAATAAGACCTTGAAGATTGATGAGATCATGCGTACAGAGCCAAGTATCTTTGATGTTTTTACCATTCCATTTATAAAAGGAGATCCTAAAACAGCTTTACAAGATGAAACTTCCATTGTATTGGATGAAGATCATGCTACCAAGATTTTTGGAGATGAAGACCCTATAGGAAAAACAATCCTGTTTGAAAACAAAAAAGCCTACACTGTTCGTGGAGTGATGAAAAACTTGCCTTCCAATTCTCATTTAGAATTTAAGGCAATGGTATTGATGGTCGCAAAAGATAACTTCAATTATCGCTCATGGCTATCTAACAACTACTATTCATATTTTAAAGTAAAAGAAGGTGTTGATATTGAAGAGCTAGGTGACCGCATATCTATGCATAGTGTTGAAAAAATGCTTCCAGAAATTGAGCAGTTTTTAGGAAAAGCAGCTGCAGACCCTGTATTAATGCGCCAGAGTGTACATTATAGTCTTCAGAAATTAGTTGATATTCATTTGTATTCGCATTCAGATTCAGAAATGAGTAACAACGGAAATATCAGCTATGTCTATATCTTTTCAGCAATTGCATTCTTTATTTTACTCATCGCATGTATCAACTACATCAACCTTGCGACAGCTCGCTCAGCAGATAGAGCTAAAGAAGTAGGTATCCGAAAAGTATTAGGAGCTGCTCGTAAGCAAGTCATCAAGCAGTTTCTATCAGAGTCATTCTTGTTGGCTGTCATTGCGATGATTTTTGCCTTATTGATTGTAGAAAACACATTACCTTACTTCAATACACTTGCCGGAAAAGAACTTGACCCGAGCTATTTCGGTAATCTCCCTGTATTTATCGTACTCATTGGTTTTATCCTTTTTGTAGGAGTATTGGCAGGGAGTTATCCTGCATTATTCCTTTCTTCATTTGTTCCTTCAAAAGTATTGAAAGGGAGTTTACGCACAGGAATGAAAGGAGGAAGCTTGAGAAGTATTTTGGTAATTGGGCAGTTCGCCATCTCTACATTCTTGATTGCTGCCACTCTGATTATTTTCAAACAGCTCAATTATATCCAAAACAAAGAATTGGGTTATGACAGAGAACATATCATCATTCTAGGTGATGCTCATATGCTAAAAGATCAGAAGAAAAGTTTCCGAAATGAACTCGCTAAACATAGCAGTATAAAATCTTCATCTTCGTCTAGTTATTTACCTGTTCCGAGCTGGAATAACAACACGATGTATTGGCCTACACCAAATGCAGACTTAAACACAGGTTTATTAATGGATGTCTTCAATATTGATGAAGATTATGTAGATGTACTCAATATTGAAATCATTAAAGGAAGAAACTTTGATCGAAAAATATTAACCGATTCCACTGCTATCATTTTGAATGAAAGTGCTGTTGAAGAAATGAATCTTGGAGAAAATCCTCTTGGTAAGTTTGTCTATACCTACAAAAGTCCAACAGAATTGCAGCCTTTAAAAATAATTGGTGTCGCCAAAAATTTCCATTACCGCTCACTTCATCATCAGATTGGAGAATTAGGTTTGAGAATGGGCAATTATTCACAAGATATAATCATCAAAACTCAAGCAAATCAACTCGATCAAGCGCTTGAGCATATTGAAAAGCAATGGTCGGCTACTACAGGAGGTTTACCTTTCAAATACCATTTCTTTGATGAGAAATTCAATAATATGTACAAGACAGAACAGCAAACAGGACAACTCTTTGCGGTATTGGCAGGGCTTTCTATCCTTATTGCTTGTCTCGGACTATTTGGGTTGGCAGCATTTACAGCCGAACAGAAAACAAAAGAAATCGGTGTAAGAAAAGTATTAGGGGCGAGTGTTATGCAGATTGTCATGATGATCTCTAAAGAATTCGGAAAGCTTGTCTTAATAGCCTTTGTGATTGCTGCTCCGCTTTCATGGTTTGTAATGAATGAATGGCTTACAACCTTCGAGTTCCGTACAGAAATAAATGTGAGTGTGCTTCTTTTTGCTGGCTTTATCTCTGCTCTGATTGCTTGGCTCACGATGAGCTATCACGCGATCAAAGCTGCTCGCACAAATCCTGCATTCTCTCTGAAATATGAATAGAATAAAAAACTCCATACAGTCACTTAAACTGTGTGGAGTTTTTTTTTATTCTAAAATGTATAACCAATTCTAAAATCAATACTCAAACCTAATTCATCTTTTCCTTTAGGTACAATCTCATAAGCTCCTCCTGCTGCAAATTCATAGCTAAAGTGCTCTCCAATTGTTCTGCGCATTCCCCACATCGGTAATAAATACATCCGATGTTTTCGTGAATCTTCATAGAACGGGTCTTTCCAATACATCGAACGTAAGCTCAAATAGTTTCCAGAATTCTTAGCAATGTTTTTGCCCTTCTCTTTTCGCTTTTTCAAATTGTAATAATACTTGGGTTCTAAAGCAATTGCAGGATTAATTTCAAATCCCAAAGATTTAGAATACCCCCAAGTTGTAAAAACTTCCGTCCGTAAAGCAAAACTATGATTTAACTTATGTTCATAATATGCCGAAATACCAGATGTCAATCCGAGTTGTAATCCAAAAATTCGATCTTCTACGCTTGCTTGTTGAGCAAATCCAGTAGTAGAAATAATTATAAAAATGAGGGTAGAAATGATAGCTTTCATCAATGCTTTAGTTTAAAGATTAATAGTTTCTCACAGCATTGACATCTCCCTCAAATCGAAAGACAATTCCTTTACATTATTTTACATGAAGTTAAACTTATTTCACAATCTTATACCTAAAGAACTAAGTTCTCTATTCTACATATTTGGAATAAGTCTTACACAACTGCCGAAACATCACATTCAATTTTAATCCCTCCCGATTATTTGTAATTTTGTTGTGATTAATTCATTCTGAATTCAACCTTCACGATATAAATATAATGGCAGATAATCAGCAGTTTGAAAGATATACCGTAACGGCAGCGCTTCCGTATGCCAATGGCCCCCTTCATATTGGTCATATAGCAGGAGCCTACTTGCCTGCGGATATCTATGTAAGATCTTTAAGACAGAGAGGAGAAGACGTCGTTTTTGTTTGTGGTAGCGACGAGCATGGTGCAGCCATCACCATCAGAGCAAAGAAAGAAGGTATCACACCTCAGGAAATTATTGACAAATACCACAACATCAATAAAACCGATTTCGAGAACTTCGGAATTAGCTTCGATATGTACCACCGTACTTCGGAGCCATTACATCACGAAACTGCCCAAGAGTTTTTCACGAAGCTAAACGATCAAGATAAGTTTACTTTGAAAGAAAGTGAGCAATATTATGATCCAAAAGCAGAACAATTCTTGGCTGATAGATACATTACAGGTACTTGTCCGAAATGTGGTAACGAGAATGCTTACGGAGATCAGTGTGAAAAATGTGGTACTTCTTTAAGTCCTACAGATTTGATCGATCCTAAATCTCAAATCACAGGAGAAACACCTATTCTTAAGACAACAAAACACTGGTACCTCCCAATGGAAAACCATGAGGATTGGTTACGTGAATGGATTGAGAATGGTAAACTAAACGGAGAACAACTTCATGATCCAAACGACTGGAAACGTACAGTATTTGGTCAGTGTAAATCTTGGTTAGACGGAGGTCTTCAAGCACGTGCCATGACTCGTGACCTTGACTGGGGAGTGAAAGTTCCTGTAGAAGGCGCCGACGGTAAAGTAATGTACGTTTGGTTAGATGCCCCAATCGGATATATTTCTGCAACCAAAGAATGGGCTTCTCAAAATAATAAGGACTGGGAAAAATATTGGAAAGACGATAAAACGAAACTTGTTCACTTTATCGGGAAAGATAATATCGTATTCCACTGTATCATTTTCCCAATCTTGTTGAATGCCGTAAATGACGGTTACATTTTGCCTAAAAACGTTCCTGCAAACGAGTTCTTGAACCTTGAAGGTGATAAACTTTCAACTTCTCGTAATTGGGCGGTTTGGTTGAACGAATACTTAGAAGCTTTCCCAGATAAACAAGATGTATTGCGTTATACGCTTACTTCAATTGCTCCAGAAGCAAAAGACTCTGAGTTTACATGGAAAGATTTCCAAGCGAAAAATAACAATGAGCTGGTAGCAATCTTGGGTAACTTCTTCAACCGTACAACTGTATTGACACACAAATACTTTGACGGAGAAATCCCGATGCGTGGAGAAATCACACCAATGGAAAAAGAAATCTTCCAAAAATTGGCTGAAGCTCCTGCTAAGATTCAGAACTTGATCGATCAATATAAATTTAAGGAAGCACAATTCGAATTGATGAACATTGCTCGTATGGGTAACAAATACCTTGCTGATACAGAGCCTTGGAAACTCATCAAAGACGATAAGGAGTTGGTAGCTACAATCTTGAACGTTGCGCTACAAATTTCAGCAAACCTTGCAATCATTATGGTTCCTTTCTTACCAAATACGGCTGAGAAAATCCGTCATATCTTGGGAATGAAAGAATTGAACTTCAAAGATGCAGGTAGCCCAGATATCCTTTATGCTTACGATAAATTGGCTCCAACTGAATTGTTGTTCGATAAGATCGATGACAAAGTAATTGAAGCACAAATCGAGAAATTGGAGAAAACAAAATTGGCTCAGACTCCAGCAGAACCTCAAAAGGATGAAGCTACTTTCGATGATTTCATGAAAATGGATATCCGTGTAGGTACAATCTTGAAAGCAGAGAAAGTAAAGAAAGCCAAAAAGTTACTTCAATTAACCGTAGATACAGGTCTTGACCAACGTACCATTGTAAGTGGTATAGCGGAATACTTCGAACCTGAAGATATCATCGGGAAACAAGTAAGTGTCTTGATCAACTTGGCTCCTCGTAAAATCAGAGGAATTGAGTCTCAAGGTATGATCTTGATGGCAGAAGATAAAGATGGATCATTGTCATTTGTATCACCTACAGCAGAAGTAACGCCAGGTAGCACAATCAGATAATTTTCCTTTCGAAATAGATTTCTATCCCTCTTTGGCATTGTGCTAGAGAGGGATTTTTATTTGTACGATCTCTAGTAATTTTGAAGCAAAGAATAGATTATCTTTCTTTGAATAGCACTAAACACTTATGAAAATGAAAGTAATTTTTAACCTAACACTTCTTTTTACATTTCTCTCATTCTTTGCATGTAGCAACCAACAAAATGCTGAAGAATCAAATAAAAAAGAGATCAGCTTCATCGTCACTTCTCCCGATTTGGACAGTGATACCGATGTTTACATTTCTGGAGGAGATCAGAAACTCGGAGCATGGCATCCGCAAAAAGTAGCCTTAGACAAACTCGGAGATCATAAATGGAAAATTGATCTCGAATTTGAAAAAGGACTAGCGCTCGAATATAAATTCACACTAGGTAGTTGGAGCAATGAAGCTGCAGATTCAACAGGAAATCCTCTTTCTAATTTCATTCTTAAAGTAACAGATAACGAGAATATCCATCATGAAATAAAGTATTGGAAAGAAGGAGGAGAAATGCCTATCAGAGGTCAGATTACAGGAAAAGTAGAATACCTCGAACAGCTAAAAGGAGAGGGGATACTTCCGCGTGATGTTATTGTTTGGTTACCTAAAGAATACGAAGCGAATCCCGATAAAAGATATCCTGTACTTTATATGCACGATGGTCAGAATATCATTGATCCGAAAACAGCATCTTTTGGAGTAGATTGGGCTATAGATGAAACGGCAACCGAACTTATCAACAATAAGGAAATCCAGCCATTCATCATTGTAGGCGCTTACTGCACCGAAAACAGAACTCCAGAATACAGCCCAGGAAAGGAGGGAAGTGCCTATATGGATTTTATGGTGAATACACTCAAATCAATAATCGATAAGAAATACAGAACCAAGACTGGCAGGGAACACACCATCGTTGGAGGCTCATCTTCGGGAGGAATCATCTCATTTATGCTCGCTTGGGAATATCCCCAAATCTACTCGGGAGCTATCTGTATGTCACCCGCCTTCAAAATTCAAGATATCGATTATGTAGACGATGTGCTTGCTTATACAGGAAAGAAAAAAGACTTAAAATTCTACATCGATAACGGTGGAATAGGACTCGAACAAAAGCTACAGCCGGGCATTGATGAAATGATTAAAGTTCTTCAAGAAAAAGGATATATCTTAAACCAAGATTTATTTTATGTGATTGATGAAAACGCACAGCACAACGAAGCCGCTTGGGCAAAACGGATGCCTAAAGCCTTGAAGTTATTTTTCTAGCCTTGTATCTTTTTGCATCAGTCAAATGTATGACTTTCATTATCACCAACAGATTGCTTTTCAAAAGGACTTCAACTTTATGTTTTTTCTATTAAATTTGTTCCTTTATAAATTGATCTTCACTGAGTAGGTATAAAAGCCTACTCATTGCATATAAATTCAAAAGAGCATGCTTGAGCAAATCGAAAAAATAGCAGAAGAAATTGCCCAATCTACGGCAGCCAATGCAGAAGAACTTGAAGCCTTCCGTATGCGCTTCATTAGCCGTAAGAGTGTTATTGGTGATATCTTCGGACAAATGAAAAACGTCGCTCCTGAAGAGCGTAAAGAATTTGGGCAGAAAGTAAACATGCTGAAAAATGCTGCTCAAGATAAATTCAAAGAATTAGTTGAAGCTTTGGAAAGTGCATCAGACAATTCTGCTGCAGAAGGACTTGACCTTACACTTCCAAATATTCCTCATGAGTTGGGTAGTGTTCATCCAATTACAAAAGTAAGAGCTGAAATCAACCAAATCTTTGAAAGAATTGGTTTCAATATTTCTGAAGGTCCAGAGATTGAAGATGATTGGCATAACTTCACTGCCTTGAACTTCCCTCCAAACCACCCAGCGAGAGAAATGCAAGATACTTTCTTCTTGGAGAAAGATCCTGATATTGCTTTGCGTACACACACTTCGTCTGTACAGGTTAGGGTTATGGAAAATCAAGAGCCTCCAATCCGTACACTTTCTCCAGGTCGTGTATATCGTAACGAAACAATTTCAGCAAGAGCACACTGTATCTTCCACCAAGTAGAAGGACTTTACATTGATAAAAATGTAAGTTTCAAAGACTTGAAAGATACTTTGTATTATTTCGCCAAAGAGCTTTTCGGACCAGACACAAAAATCCGTTTGCGTCCATCTTACTTCCCATTTACTGAACCAAGTGCAGAGCTTGACGTAAGCTGTAACATTTGTGGTGGTAAAGGCTGTAATATTTGTAAGTACACAGGATGGGTAGAAATTGGTGGTTGTGGTATGGTAGACCCTAATGTATTGGAAGCTTCAGGTATTGATCCTGACAAATACACAGGTTTTGCCTTCGGTATGGGTATCGAGCGTATCACGATGTTGAAATACCGCATCAACGATTTACGTCTTTTCACAGAAAATGATGTCCGCTTCTTAAGACAATTCAGTTCAATATAATTTCTGATTGGATTATCCATATAAAAGCTAAAAGCAGCCTGTCTGTTTTTAGCTTTTTTTATGCTTTCCTCTTTCGCGTAAGCTTCTTCACAAATAGCAAAAGAAGTCTTTCTTCTACTTCATTAGTTTTGAATCAATGATGAGTGAAACTATGGAAGTATTAAAAAACAAGTACTGCAGCCTATTCCACAATAAAGAAACTGAAACGCTTGATTGTATTTGGAATTCGCAGTCTTATTATATGCCAGAAGATGAATTCAAAAGATTTCTTCTTCAGGTAGTTGATATATCTACGCAAGAAGATGCTAATTATATCTTTTGTGATAATCGAGAATTTCTTTTCACAATGGATGATCACTTTCACCAATGGCATGATATCAATGTAGCCATTCCTTTATCTCAAAATATGAGAAAAATGGCCTTTGTACAATCGCCTGATTTCTTCACTCAGGTTTCTGTAGAACAAATTTTTGAGGAAGATCATGGTAAAAACATGCCTGTAAGACATTTTGAGGATAGCGAAGAGGCAAAAGCCTGGTTATTACAGAACTAACCACATTGTTTTTCTTTCAATGAATACCAGCTATATTTCATTTATATACTAACTGTTTAGGCGTGTCATTAAAAAAAATGCAAACAAATTTATACAAAGAAGAGTTTCAAGTGTATTGAATATTTATGTGAAGTTGAATTTGTATGGCACGCTTTAAACGACTGATATTTTCTGAAAAACCCGTATTACTATTTTTCTACGCCAATTGGTGTGAACCTTGTAAAGCATTTATCCCAAAACTCGATGCGATGATGGAAACCATAGATCTGCGTTGGGTAAAAGTAAATGTAGATATGCACAAACAAGCAGCACTACAATGTCAGATAAAAAGTATACCAACACTTATTCTTTTTCAAAAAGGACAAGAATTGTGGAGACATCAAGGAGAAATCACTTCTGAAGAACTTAAAGATATTTTAGTAGCCACAATTTAAGTCATCCCAAAAGAAATTTAGGATGACTTTTTTGAGAGAAATCAAATCAACTTAAATCCAATTTATTGCCCTTAAGCAGCCGCTATATCATCATAAATACGTACTGCACTTATCTTATTATCCTGATCCAACTCATAAATTGCCATACCTGCCTGAGGTTCTAATTTATTTCTTCCCCATTGATCACAGACATATTCTACAGCAAGTTGTTTTCCATCAAAAGTAGTCGTGCACTCTTTTAGCTGTACACCACCTTTGGCTAAAACATTCTGAAAATAAACCTCTCTTTCCTCTTTGCCCTGATGTACGAATGCATCACCAATAGGCTCTCTGATGTAAGCTTTTTCACTGAACAAGTTTAAAATTTCTTGTTCACTGCCATGTCTGAGCGACACAAAGTAATTCTGGATTACCTCTGGCTCTTCCAACTTCTCCTTAGTTCTTAAGATGGGTTTTCTGATATGATTAGTACCCGAAAGTGGCAATGTACTATGGTAGCTTCTCAAATACAGTATTTTGCCATCTCTGATATCTGCTGTTACAGATACAGGCAACTCAACCAAATCAGACTCTGTAGGTTCTTTCAGCGTTAGTAGCAACTTCACTTCTACCACTATTCTGTTCTCCGTTTCAATTACAGAAACAATATCACAACTTGAATTATGTGCATTCAACCACTGCTGACGATCTTTCACGTAGGCCATAAATGCTGCTCTACCTACTACTTCACCATGCTGAGGTGTATTAATTCTGGGTTCACTGTGAAAAAATTGTTCTAAAGACTGATAATCACCTTGAAGAATTAATGAATAGTACTGTTTAATTTTAGCTTTTATATTATCCATAACTACCCGATTGATTTGTTTTATCTTAGAACTTATTTACGTGTACAAATAGTTCTTTATACTGTCTGAGTAGATTTGAAAACTTATCTTCTACTATCTAGTTAATCCTATTTGGGATAGGAATTCCTAAATCGAAGTGTATTTTTGAGTATCAGAAGTCAATAATTAGAACAGAATGGAAGTGAACAAAACCGCAGAAAAAGACTGGTTTGCCGATTGGTTTAATACTCCTTACTACCATCTGCTTTATAGAAATAGAGATTTTTCTGAAGCAGAGTTTTTTATCAACAATCTCATTGAAAAATTGGAGGTTAAGCCCGAACACAAGGTCATGGATCTTGCCTGTGGTAAAGGACGTCATTCTATTTTTTTGTATAAAGCAGGACTTGATGTTACAGGTTTAGACCTTTCTATGGAGAGTATTCAATATGCTAAACAATTTGAAAATGAGCGACTTCATTTCGTACAACACGATATGAGAGAAGTCTATCAAACAAAAGGATTTGATTTCATATTCAATATGTTTACTAGTTTTGGCTATTTCATGGAAGATGAAGAAGATCAAAAAGCGATTTCTGCAGTTGCCCAAAATCTAAAAACAGGAGGGAAGTTAGTTATCGATTTTTTCAACACTTCAAAAGTAATCTCAACGCTCCCAAACAGAAATATTACGCCAAGAGATCATATCGATTTTCATATTCACAAATACCTACAAGACGAAAGGTATATCATAAAGGAAATTGCTTTTGAAGATAAAGGAAAGTCTCATTTTTATAGCGAACGTGTAAAAGCATTACACAAAGATGATTTTGTAAAGTATTTTGAGAAAGCTGGGCTAAGTTGTCAACAAATTTATGGCAGTTATTCACTTGATCCTTTCGATATAGAGAATTCTGACCGAATGATTCTTGTTGCAGAGAAGTTATAAACAAAAATCTGTTGATAAGTACTAGACTTGTCAACAGCTTTTCACTTTTTAAGCTATTTCTTACGTTTTTAGTTGATATTATCCCCACGTAATGTTCTGAATCGCTTACGGGCATCCACATTATAAACACTGCCTTTAAATTTCACGAGCTGATCTTTATAATATTCCATAGCCTTGTCATTATCTTTCAGATATTCCTCGTAAATCGTTCCAATCAAATAATTGGCATCATCTCCCCAGATATCTGTCGTATAGTTATCCACAATTTGTTGTAAAGCGTTGATAGATTCCTTGTATTTCCCTTGTTTTAGGTAAATCTGTCCCATTTGCCACAAAATCTCATCAGAAAGACTGTGATTCGGAAAATCTTTCAACATTTGTTGATAACCTTCGAGTGCTCCATCGTATTTGCCTTGAAATTCCAGTAGATCAATACTAGCATAGGTTTGCATAGTGGTCGCTGTGGTATCCAATTCCAAATTATCTTGTATCAGAAGAGAGAGCGCCATGGCATCATTGGAAATTTCGCGTGTAGTAGCCATTTTCAGAATATCTAAATGCGCTTTAGCTAGTTCAAAATTCCCAATGTAATAATTCAACTTCGCATTTTTGAGTTTTGCAGTATGTCCCAAAGGTGATTCTTTCTCACTTTTTTCAACTTGTGAATACAAAAGCGTGGACTCCCAGTGTGTCCCTTTCAAAAGATAAATATCTCCCAAATCAAGCTTTGCACGTGAGTGTACTTTCTGAGGGACTGAACGCTCTTTTATCAACTGATTAAGGATTTCTATAGCTTTATCTTTATTATCGAGATAGAAGGCCTCTAAGAGCGCCATATTTCGCATTACATCTGCAGTACTACTTCTTACCCCCATTTCATTTAACATCTCCTTATAGTCTTGTATAAGGGTTCTGATCGCTTCTTTATCCACAGGGTAAGTATGTTTTACCAATTCCTCTTTAGTATTTATCAACAATTTGCGAGAAACTGGATATACAGCCTTGTCTTTGTACTTATCAACAATGTATGTGAAAATCTTCTTGGAAGCTTTATAATCTTGGTTGTTCAATGCCATTTGCCCAAGCTCAAGTAATCCTTCACCTTCCATACCTCTACGTTTGTCAATTGCTTTGGCTTGAATAAAAGCTTTAGAAAAGGATTTTTCTTGCAAATAATACCATAAGAGTAATTCATTCAGAATAATCTGATTTGGCGATTTCTGAATTCTTCTGATCAGATTCAATTCCAAAGTATCAAAGTCTTCATCTTTCTTTATCCGATCTTGTAAGGCTACTTCTATAAACTCCAACTGACGTCCATCTTGCAATAACCACTCGATATAGGCATCTATCATTTTATCTGTTCTATCCCAAGCATAATAAAGCTCGGCATACTCTCTGTACAGATTTTGATTTTTATTGATTTTATCGGCTGTCTTGTAGCTTGTCTCTGCCCATTCAAATTTACCTGCATCTATAAAGTAAAGCGCAGTCATTCGTAGACGATCAGAATCCTTCTTTATTTCTTTAATATAATCTGTCCAATGGCTGTAAGCTTTTGAACTATCCTTCATGTTCAAATAGAGTAAGCCATAATCCACATTATAAACAGGACTCAAAGGATCTTTCCGAATCTGACGTTTGAGATACTTTTGTGCTTTCTTAAATTCTTTATTGTTGATAAGTGCACTCAAATATTTTTTATGTACTTCTGAAATGGATGTTTCATCTTCTTTTAAAGCTTTTTCATAATACTCGATAGCCTTCTCGTATTCTCCATTAAAATAATATTCGTTTGCTAATTCGATCTCTTGTGTTTGTGCATAAGAAAAAGTGGTAATAATGAATAAAAGGAAAAAGCTTAATCCAAATCTCTTTTTTTTCAAATGATCCATTCCTGATAGCCTTTTTTGTTTATCAACATCTATAATAAAAGAGTAAAGTAAAAATTAATTTCCTTATTCTATTATTATTATGCTGTGAATATGTTGATTACTTCTTTTATCAACAGCTTTTCACAGCTTATCAACATTCTATTCATAGCTTAAATAGCACGTAATGAGGGATTTATTTGAGTTATAAACAGTGTTTATATTGTTCTATAAGTGCTTATCAACTGTTTATATCTTGCTATTTTCTGTTGATTTCATCCACAATTTGCTTATCAACACACCTGTTAGTATTGTTGGTAAGTACTTATTGTGAATAGCTGTTGATAAAAAGGCTAGGTTACAAACACTAAATTCACATCAGCCATTTTCTGTGGATAATAGGGTGTTTATATGTTGGTAATAAGATTTATTTACAATTGTTGAAATACATAACTCTTTTTAAATACTGTTTTAGAGGCTTTTATGTAAATGATAGTAAAATTTTTCTGTGAATAATTCAATAAGTTATTCACATAGGATTTATCCAGTTTAAAATATGACAATAGTAAAATGATTTTTTAGAATTCAATTTTTACTTTTTGAGATTGTTTACATTTATTTTCAACATGCCTGATTTTTTATCCACTGAATATGTTGATAACTTTTACGGTTTATAATAAGTCGTGTTGATAAGAAATCGTATCTGCTGGAGTTATTCAGAACTTTATCAAATATTTTAGATTTATTCGAGGATTTATTGATTGATGATTTGTTGCTTTGTTTCATCTTATATAGTTTTGCCTTTCCTCATTTCCAACGCCAATTGTTGATAACTTTTTGATTTTTCAACTTTCCTGATTGAAAAATCGATTTTTCTATTTTTTATCCACTTTTCTGTGGATAAGTCCTATTTCAAGTATTTTCACCCCATTTTCTGAATAAATATGGCTTTATGCCTATGTGGAGGCTGTTTTCATATGAATATATTATCTTATTTTCATGTGAAAACAGCCTTTTTTCTTTCATTTATCCACAATTTCATGGTTGAAAAATCTATAAATGGCCTATTTATTTAAAAGTTATCAACAATTGTATAGGCTTATTTTAGATAAATGGATTTTTTTAGACTATAAACAAAAAAAGTGTTGATAACTTTTGACTAAATCAAAATTTATCAACACTATAATTTTATATAACTATCTATGAATCAGTAAAATAAATTGTGTTTATATACTTATTCACATATAGGTTCGAGTTATCAACATATATTGTGGATATATAATTATCTTTTTATGAAATTGAAGGATTTAAATATTTATTTCGGTGTGTGTGGATAAGTTATACCCTATTTTTTAGACTTATCAACATTTGAAAGATTTATTGTTGATAAATAGTAAAAATGTGCTTATAAATTAAATAAAGACACATTTTGTTTGTTGATAAGTACTTTGAAAAGTGAAAAAATAAGAACTTTGTCAACATCGGGAGAGAAATCTCTTTATATCTTGTGGATAAACATAAAAAGCCCGTACAAATATACACAATTTGTACGGGCTTCTTCATTAATATATGATTGATACGTTTAAAGTCTAAAATTCAATGACCGTATCAGAACGCATAATTTCCCAGTTTGCTTTGACCGTTATTTTCTTTTTGAATATGATCACAGGCTCTGGAGGAATTTTATCTTTATAAGATCCTTTTGACCATTCACCATCCTTATTTTCGTCTACTAAAATTCGGATAAAATAATCTCCAGGTTTTACATATTCAAATCTGAAGTATTCTTCATTTTCAATTTCATCGACAACTTCAAATTTGCTATCTAATAACTGTACGAAGAATGGCAGTTTATCTTTCGATTTTGCTTGCCCTTCAATTGCTCCAAATTTAGTTTCATCTTTGATAGAAAATTTGATTGTCTCTGTCTCACTACTATCTCCGAAAACAGAAATAAATGCTCCCGGATTGAAGACCAATGCAAAAGCAGAATCCGCGACAAAACCTGAGTAAGTATATTGAGAAAAATTGAAGTTTACTTCTGGAGCTTTATCCAATACCAAAGTGTCTTCACCATAAATTGCCCAAACACTGTCAGCTGTGTAATTCAATACAGGTTTTTCAAAGTCTAAAACAAGATCAAATTTTTCTGTAGGACGAAGATCGTTTTGTAATGGTTCACGCTGTGTAAACTTGAAAGTAGGTCCTCTTTTTTCGGTTTCATCTTCTTTACCTCTAAAGAGTCCACCAATACCACTATTTTTCTTTTCTTCAGCAACTCTTTTTTCTTTGATATCAGAAGTCAAGAATAATTTAGCTGTTGTGTCTAATTTTTGGAGTAAAGAATCTACAGCGAAAAGCTTTATGTCTAGAGAATCTTCAGGCATATCATCTTGACCTGTGTAGAAAAGTTGAAGTTCACCTTCGGCAGTTAATTTATGGAAAAGGCTGTCTTTATAGTTTTCATCTAGAATTTCAATTCCATATTCAATAAGACCTTTATTAAAATCTAGGAATGTTTTTCCTTTTTCTTTCTTGACTCTTTCATAAATGATAGTGTCATTATCATATTCAATTAGCTTGAATACAACATTTGCAGAGTCTTTATTGATGTCGAAGGTTTTGTTGAAAAATTGAATTTTCTCCTCTCTTTGGTCATATTTCAAATTTCCACCGTCTTTTCCTTCGTATAAACCGTAAGCTCTATACTCTCCCGATTTTATATTTGAAATAGAAAAACGTCCGTCTTCATCGGTATTCGCATAATAATAAGGAGCTACACTATCTATGACAGCGGTATCAACTTTTGCATCATACAAACTTATAACTGCATTTTCTAAAGGCTTATTATCCATTAAATTTAGAACTGTACCACTAATCTGAATTGTATCCAGTTCTGGTCCCGTACTAAATGCCACAATTGCATTTTCACTCGGATTACCTTCAGTTACGTCAATGACTGCATTTCTGAAATTGAAATTAAAAGTTGTACTGTCCTCTAAAGGTTCATTAAACTCTAAAATCAGTTTATTATTTCGAGTCTTGTATCTGTAAATACGTCTGTCTTTGTAAGGATTGATCTGAAGCTGTTTTGTGATCTTATCGACTTTTATAGCTTCATCAAATATGAAAGTAAGTTTGTCTTCCTGAAAATTCACCCCATTATTTAAAGGAACTGAAGCAACAAGATTTGGAGGATCTTCATCTTTAGGACCACCACCAGGTGAAACTACAGTTGCACAGGAATAGAAAAAAAACACAAATACGGCTAAGTATATAGCACGAATAAAAATATTCTTCATTTGTAATGTTCTAGTTATAGCCATAAAAATAAGGCATATCAGAGAAAAACTATTACTCTAATATGCCTTGAAATGGAATATATTCTTTTTTAACGATTTTCTAGATGTACCATCAAAATAGAAACATCGGCAGGACTTACACCACTAATTCTTGATGCTTGACCAAGTGTCATTGGTTTCATTCTATTCATCTTTTCTCTTGATTCAGCCGAAAGAGCTTTTAGAGAATGGAAATCGAAACCTTCAGGTATCTTATAGTTTTCTAAAGAAGTCAGCTTCTCAGCTAGTTTTTCTTCTTTTTCAATATACGTTTCATACTTCACCAAGATCTCAGTCTCCTCTTTTACTAAAGTATCGAGACCTGTGATTCGCTCACGAATTGGCTCAGAACAGTCTCCCAAAATCTCCATTGAGACATTCGGACGTTTCAAGATTTGTTCAGCTTTCATCCCTTGAGCTAAAAGATCAAGTCCATGTTTTTCTAATGCCGGGTTTGCCTCTTTAGTCTTTACTGAAGTGTCTTTGATCAGTGCAGTAAGTTCTTCGATTTCTTTATATTTCTTTTGAACTTTTTCATAAGCCTCATCACTTGCCAATCCTACTTTATGTCCTAGTGGAGTCAAACGATAATCTGCATTGTCTTGACGAAGAAGAATTCTGTATTCAGCTCTTGAAGTAAACATACGGTAAGGCTCATCTGTACCTTTGTTGATAAGGTCATCGATAAGAACTCCAATATAAGCTTCAGAACGTTTTAGAATGAATGGTTCTTCTTCTCTGATTTTATTTACAGCATTAATACCAGCCATCAAACCTTGAGAAGCTGCTTCCTCATAACCTGTAGTACCATTGATCTGTCCAGCAAAGTACAAGTTTTCTACAAGTTGAGTCTCCAAAGTTAGTTTCAACTGCGTTGGAGGGAAGAAATCATATTCGATAGCATAACCAGGACGGAACATTTTTGCGTTCTCGAAACCAGGAATAGTTCTCAATGCTTTGTATTGAACGTCTTCTGGTAGAGAAGTTGAGAAACCATTTACATAGATTTCACAGGTGTTCCAGCCTTCTGGTTCAACGAAAATTTGATGTCTATTTCGTTCCGCAAAGCGGTTAATTTTATCTTCAATTGATGGACAATAGCGAGGTCCTAAACCTTTGATACGTCCTGCGAACATTGGCGAACGCTCAAAACCTGTTTTCAAAATGTCATGAACTTCAGGATTTGTGTAGGTAATATGACAGCTTCTTTGCTTCTCTAAAGGAAGGATTTCTGTTTGATCGCTGTATGAAAACTTGCTTGTAGCATCATCTCCTTTTTGCTCTTCCATCGCTTCCCAGTTCAGAGAACGACCATCAACTCTTGGAGGAGTACCTGTTTTCATACGTCCAGCTTCAAAGCCTAGCTCTACCAATTGTTCAGTAATACCAGTAGCAGCACGTTCTGCAGCACGTCCACCTCCGAATTGTTTTTCCCCAATATGGATCAAGCCATTTAAGAAAGTACCGTTGGTAAGCACTACTGCTTTTGCTTTGAATTCGATTCCTAGTCCAGTTTTTACACCTACTACTCGACCATCTTCTACGACAAGTTCTTTAGCCATTTCTTGCCAGAAGTCGACATTCGGATTATTTTCCAAAGCCATTCGCCATTCTTTAGCGAACAACATACGATCATTTTGAGATCTAGGACTCCACATTGCAGGTCCTTTAGATCTATTCAGCATACGGAATTGAATCATGGATTTATCAGAAATGATTCCTGACATCCCACCAAGTGCATCAATCTCTCTTACAATTTGACCTTTAGCAACTCCACCAATTGCGGGGTTACAGCTCATTTGAGCAATAGTGTCCATGTTCATTGTGATGAGCAAAACTTTTGCGCCCATCTTTCCTGCTGCGTTTGCGGCTTCACATCCAGCATGTCCACCACCTACTACAATAATATCGTATTCTGGATACATTATTTTTCCTCTTAGTATTTCCTCTCACTTCATGTTCCACGTGGAACATGATAGCTATATTTTGTAAAATGTTCCACGTGGAACATCAATGTCAAAATACCTCAAAATGGATATATCGGTTAAGAAATAGTTGTTTTTTAAGGCATTACTAAAATTTAGATACAAATATAACAGTAAAGTTGTCTTGAATGTTACTCTGAAAAGAAAAGAAATATTAATAGGGCTTGAAAAAGAATAAGATAGCTGTGGAACAAAAAAAAGCTTGAGATAAATCCCAAGCTTTCTGTATAGAGAGTACTCTTTTGTTTAGAAAAGAGTAACACTGATATCATTGGTATCTTCCAAAATAACCTCGATATGTTCTTGAATTGTTGTTGATAATTCGTAGCCTGTATAGTCTGCCGATACAGGGAATGATCTGTGATTTCTGTCAACAAGAACTGCAATCTGCAATTTGTTCACTGAAATATTCAAGAAAGGTTTCAAGCTATGTACAAGCGTTTTTCCTGTATTCAGTACATCATCTACAATGATGATCACTTTATCGTTAAGCTCTTCTAATGGTTGGTCAAGCTCAATGAAGGTTTGCGTGATGGCTTTTTTATCAAGCGTAACTTTCAACAGTGAATTATTCAGAGGTGAAATAGCACTAAACTCTTTTTGTAAAAGCTTTGCCAATTCGTATCCACCACCTACAATGCCTGCAAAAATAACTTCTTTCTCCTCGAAGTTCTGCTCATAGATTTCAAAGGCAATACGGCGGATTTTACGCATTACCTGTTCATGTGATAATATGATATTTGATTCTGTCATGATAGCAATTCAAAATCGATTGTTCTTTTTTCAATATTTGTGGTTTTCACCAAGACTTTAACCTCATCCCCTATTCGGTATCTGTTGTGGTATCTTTGTCCTACAACCTCTTTGGTTTCGTCATCATAAATGTACATATCATCCTCAATAGAAGTCAAACGAATCATACCTTCACATCGAGTTTCTTTCAATTCTACATACATTCCCCACTCTGTAATGCCCGATACTACACCTTCCATTTCTTCGCCAAGGAACTCCGACATGAATTCTACTTGCTTGTATTTGATGGATGCTCTTTCTGCATCGGCTGCTACTTTTTCTCTTTGAGAAGAATGAAGACACTTATCATCGAAGTCTTCTGCGTTAGCCGATTTTCCTTTATCCAAATAATGTTGGAGGAGACGGTGAGCCATCATATCTGGGTAACGACGAATTGGTGAAGTGAAGTGACTATAATGCGCAAAGCCTAAACCATAGTGTCCTTCTGGAGTGGTTGAGTATTTTGCTTTACTCATCACACGAATAGCTTGACTCTCGATAATATTTTGCTCTGGTCTACCTTCAACTGTAGAAGCCAAATGATTTAGCGTAGAAGCTAACTTGTTACCGTCAGTGTCAATGTCATAACCAAATCGTTTCGCAAAGCTTGCAAATGCTGTTACCTTATCTGGATCTGGCGGTTCGTGAGTACGATAAACCATAGTGACAGGCTTGTTATTTTCCTTCTTACGGAAGACATATTCAGCCACACGCTTATTGGCTAGAAGCATAAACTCTTCTACAAGTTTGTGAGCATCTTGACGAATTTTTGGGAAGAGACCAATCGGTTTTCCATTTTCATCTAACTCAAATCTAAGCTCAACAGATTCAAATGAAATTGCACCATTCTTGAAGCGTTTCACTTTCATCTTCTTTGCAATCTCGTTTAGGGTGATGATTTCTTTGGCAAAGTCTCCTTCTCCCGACTCGATGCGTTCTTGTGCTTCCTCGTAAGTAAACCTTCTGTCGGAATGAATAGCTGTACGCCCGAACCATTGTTTGTGTACTTTACCTTCTTCATCAATTTCGAAGACTGCAGCAAAGGCAAGACGATCTACATGAGGGTTCAATGAACAGAGTCCGTTTGAAAGTTTCTCTGGAAGCATCGGAACAGTACGGTCTACTAAGTAAACAGACGTAGCTCTTTCGAAGGCTTCTCTTTCGAGTTCTGTACCTGGGCGAACGTAGTGAGTTACGTCTGCAATATGGATTCCGATTTCCCAATGACCATTTTTCATCTTTCGAATAGAAATGGCATCATCAAAGTCTTTTGCGGTAAGCGGATCAATTGTGAAAGTAGTCCTGTTTCTGAAATCTCTACGATTACTGATTTCTTCTTCAGAGATAGTTTCAGGAATAGCTAAAGCTTCTTTTTCTACTTCTTCTGGGAATTCGAAAGGCAAGCCATATTCAAACATGATCGAGTGAATCTCGGTGTTGTTGTCTCCCGATTTACCCAATACCTTTTTAATTTTCCCGATAGGGCTTTTGTCTTTGTCTTTCCACTGCGTCATTTTCACAATGACTTTGTCTCCGTTTTCAGCTCCTCCAAGATTGTCTTTATAAACAAAAATATCTTGGTGCATTCTACGTCCACTAGTGACCACAAAGGCATAGGTTCGATTGATCTGAAGTGTACCGATAAACTCGGTTGTTTTTCTTTCAATCAGGCGAGTCACCTCCCCTTCTATTCTATTTCTTCTTTTGTTGTAGAAAGTCTTTAATTCGACCTTATCTCCATCAAGTGCTCTTTTCAGATTTCTTGAAGAAACTACAATATCATTTTCTAGTCCTTCAACAATAACGTAGGCATAGCTTGGGTTTACGTAATCTACGATACCTACTAAGACTTCTTGTTTTTTGGTCGAATGATATGAACGTCCTGGTCTTTCCAAACGATCTTGTTTGACCAATTCGTCAAGTATATTTTGTAAATCTTGTTTGTGAGTACGACTTCTAATCTTGAAGTGTTTGCAAAGCTGTTTATGTGTATAAGATTTATCTGGATCAGAATCGAAGAGTTGCAATAGATCTTTCAAGAACTGCTGATTGATTTTCCCTTCTTCTTTTTTTCCTCTTTTCTTTTGTTTTGTCTTCTTCTGGGACATGTATTTGATTCTAAATGAATGCAGTAAAATTGCTTACGAACGGGTCATTTTTCCATTCTGTTGAGATCCTTTTTCCCTCCGCAAATTTAGAGGAAATATCAGAAAAACATTGGAGTTATGAACATAGAAAGGTAAAAGCTTCCATCTGTTTTAGGAATAATCTTATTTATGGTGCAACACGGATTTGCTGATACTTTACTTGGTTGTCTCTGACTACTGCTTTGTAATATTTTCCGTCATATTCATAAAGGTTTTCACCATTGCGGATAATTGCCTTTGCTCCCTCTGGAAGTTTGTCAAATATATTACCCGAAGGCGAAGACACGATTTCATAGACAGTTTCATTCCCCAAATCAATTGGTTTGTAGTAGGTATTTCCCGATTGGTAATACAACTCCTCTCCCACCATGACTTCTTGGCTTTCTATCGGTAATCTATAAATTTTCATTCCGATGGGAGCTTCAGCCAATTCATACCTATTTTTTTTGATCTGACGATAATACTGTTCTCCATCGTAATAATAAGAATTGCCTTGCCATTCGTAAAGTTGAGCATATTCGGAAATCTCTTTTATCTTTTTCTTTTTAGGAGGTCTTTGTGTGTAGTAGTTATTATCATACGGATAGTACGAGTTATCGTAATAAGGATACGAAGGTCTGTTGTAACCGTAGAAATTATTATAGCCAAAATTGTATCCGTAATTAAAACCGAAATAGGGTGTACAAGCTCTAGGTGTGATTACAATTCCTGATCTGTAATATTGAGCTTCAGTCTTAGGACTAAAATAAAGTAGCAAGCACCAAACAAGAAAGAAGGCACCTAACTTATGCGTTTGAGTTTTCATGTTAGTAGGATTTAAGAGACTCCTTCTTTAATAGAAAAATAGATAGCCTGAAATAATTCCATGAAGGAAATATTTATTTGAAGAAAAATCAGTGAGGATTGTAATTGAAGAAGGAAGTGGAAATAAAAAAGCCTTCAGAAATAAATCTGAAGGCTTAATGGTGACCTCCGCAGGATTCAAACCTGCAACCTTCTGAGCCGTAATCAGATGCTCTATTCAGTTGAGCTAGGAGGCCGTTTGCTTAATTAGCGGTTGCAAAGGTACGTAATAATTTATTTTATCCAAATTTTTCAGAAATAAAATTTATAAAACGTCAAATTAGTTTTAATTAAAACATATTTATGTTAATACATTTGTAAATTATGTTACAAGTAAAATATATGAATTAAAAGTATATAAGTAGTTCGATGTTCCACATATCAGTTTTAATTTCAACATTAGCTCCGCTATCCACATTATCAATTAAACCTCTCATATATTGAAGTCCAAAACCAAAGGTTTGTTCCATATTTCCTATTTGTCCAAGTTCAATGCCAACTCCCAGAAAAAGAGATAGATCTACAGCATTTAAATCATCTAAAAGGACTTTGTCTTGATCGATATTATCCCCAATTTTTATGTCTAAAGCAGGGCCTAAATTGATGTATGCTTTGAGCCTGTCGTTTATATTATTGGTCAATAATTTTAGGCCAAAAGGAATTTGTAGATATTGAATTCTGTATCCTTCCGTAAAATTTTCTGTATTATCACTCCCTTTTAGCTCAATTCCTTTAGGCTGATAAATAAGACCCGTAGAGAAATAATATTTACCACCAAATAAAAACTCAGGCATAACTCCAAAAGCGCCTTTAAAAGCCGTTCCATCACGATCTACATCAAAGGTATTGTCGTTATCATTCACCCGATTATAAATGAATGAACCTGCGAGTTTTATTCCTATTCTGACTTTAGGTAACGATGGGATAGAATCTTGAGCATGTGTTTGAGAAAAGCTCCCAATCAGGATAATAAGGCAGATAATTATTTTTTTCATAGAGACTTCAAATATTCAGAATCAAATTAGTGGAAGTCTGCATTTATAAATATTGAATCTTGACCAAGCTAAAACCTCTGTAAGTTTTATATAAAAAAAGCGGAAGGAGTTAATCTCCTTCCGCTTGTTGATAGATATATAGTTGTAGATAGATTAGATCAAAATACGATTTCTGAACTGTACAAATATGATAGTTCTAGTTGAACTCAGTGTAACGCAGTTATGAATAAAATAAATATTCGAAGTTTCACTTTTGTCTATCTGTTGATAATTGGTCAATTAACTCCTCCCTTATTTTACTGTTTCTTAAAGCTAGCTTTCTATTCATAAAGTACTACTTGAGTAAAATGCAGTAGCAAAAAATAAAGAAATGGATATCAATATTCGAAATTCAAGAATCTTACAAAGCTTAGAATTAGGCTGCTTTGTTGCATTTTTTATTTATTTCATCCAGTATTCATTTGAGTATATCCCTCTGAAGGATGTATTGGGAGGTCGGGAATTACTGAATTATTTTATCGTTGATCTTTTTCAGATTGAGTGGACGGATTATATTTCAAGCCCAAACCTAAAATTGTTACTTAGTATTCTCACAAATGTCTTTTCTGTATTCTTTTTGTCTTGTGGGTTAATCAGTTTCTATTTGAAAAAGAATACGAAACATCCCGTCTCCAAACTCTTTCAGCGAATATTGATCTTAGGTAGTTTAGGAATGTGTGTGTGTTTGATTATGAATATCAGATACAAACAGTTTGAAGAAGAATATATTTTTATGAGCATAATTCAATTAATGCTGCCTGCGCTTCTGATTTATGCGGTGAGAAATAGGGATTTATCGGTTTCAGTGGGAATATTAAAATCATTGTTGAGGTAAAAAGTAAAAGCCACCTTGTGAGAGGTGGCTTTTATATGTTTAAAGAAAACGTGAAGAATTAGTCTTCAATGATTTCAACCTTAAGGATTTTATCGCCTTGGCGGATATCATCAACTACGTCTACATTTTCAACTACTTTACCAAAACAAGTATGGTTTCTGTCCAAGTGAGCAGTGTTTTCACGGCTATGGCAGATGAAGAATTGAGATCCTCCAGTGTTTCTACCAGCATGTGCCATAGAAAGTACACCTCTGTCGTGGAATTGGTTGTCTCCATCTAACTCACAGTCGATTGAGTAACCAGGACCACCTACACCTGTTCCTTGAGGACATCCACCTTGGATTACGAAGTTAGGAATTACTCTGTGGAAAGTAAGTCCATCATAGAATCCGTCTTTTGAAAGTTTAATGAAGTTATCAACGGTATTTGGAGCATCTTTCTCGTAGAACTCAACCGTCATATCACCTTTTTCTGTACGGATAATCGCTTTTTTCATCAGTATTATGAATTAAGTAAAAATTCTAAATCCTATTTGATTTTATAAATGTGAAACTCTGAGAAATTATGAGAAAAAACAAGTTCTCAGCACAAATGTCTTCATACGCAAAAGGTAAATATTAGTTTTGTCGGTCACCGCTCATACTTGAAATATCGACAAGAAGACACTCTAAATGACTTATCTCCATATCTTTACCGTAAATTATTCGACCTTTTTCGAGAATGAGTTTTGCTTTTCCAAACTTATCAATCATTCTGTAAGTAGTGGTGTATTGGTCTTTTTGCCCTTTGCTTAAGTTTAGAAGTGCATTTCGCTTTTCCTCTAGCTTTTGTTTGAAATTACTGATCAGTTCAAAGTATTCAACCTTTCTTTTCTCAAATTCGCTATTGCTATAACCTGTGAGGAAAATGCTATTGCCGACAACTTTTTCAAGAGACCAACTATCACCATGTTTGTATAAGAAAATAGCGCCTTCCATATTCTGAAGAATCAGACCAACTTGGTTAAACCATTCTACTTGCTTTTGGTCATTAGCCCAAAATGGAATAAGTGCATCTTTTTTCTTTTCGAGTACAATGCCATTCCCTTTTGACTTTTCTTCTTTTACAATGAAACCATGCCAGATAGTTTTTCTTGTTTTTTGTAGGATGGAAGCTTCTATTCTGACATTCACATAATGCGTTTCATTATTCAGGTTTTCAACTTGAATTCGACCTTGCCAAGAAATGTATTTGTCCTTTTTAATAGCTTCAATAACGTTCTTTTGGAAGCTGTCATTATCGTAGCGATGTACAGAAATGTATGGCAACAGGTTTTCTATCGATTCATTCTGATTGCAGATTTTAGAAGGTTTTTGTTGAAGAAGAACATTTGCATGGTCTGAAATGTAAGTACAATTTCCGACCTCATCTTTCATTTCGTACTGGAATAAAATAACAGGTAAATGAACGCCTAGTTCTAGAAAACGCTCTTCTGATTCTGTAAGTCTTTTTTCTATTTGTTTGCGGTTGGTGATATCAACAGCTACAGAACATAAACCATAAGCTCTTCCTACATTATCAAAAATTGGATACTTACTGAAATGCTTAATTCGATGATCTTCCGTTTCCATTTCAAAAGAGATCGGCTTTTCTTCCTTCAGAATCTCCTTATCAATATTTACGTTACTTGCATACAAATCTAGTTTGATATCTTGATCAGACTTTCCGATCAAATCAGTTTCTATCATTCCTGTTTCATAACAGAAAGTTTTGTCTGCAAATAGGTATTTTCCTTGTCGATCTTTCAAGTAGATAGATGCATCATAATTATCTAAAATAGCTCTGAGAGCATCATTTTCTTTTGCTAGTTTTAGTTTTGAATTAACAATATCAGATACATCTCTTGTGACTACTGAAATTCCGATTGGAACGGGATCATTACCATAAATAGGTGAATAGAATACATCCAAGTGTATTTTGTGTCTTTCTACGGTTTCGTAGCTATCGGAAATGGTAAACTGCTCTCCTTTAAATGCTCGCTCAAAGTAATCTTGGTATTTATTCTTCTCTTCATCGGCAATGATTGTCCAGATGAATGTTTCTCCTTCAATGATTTTCAGATTCTGTTGTGCATAAGTTTCTTTTACTATTTCGTTCGCAACAATAATCTTGTATTCTTTATCTATAGCTACAATATGATCTGTTGTATTGTTGAGGAAAGCGCTTAATCTGCCTTCTCTTTCCGATAAAGTAGCTGTTTGTGTTTCAAGAGTTTTTTGGTGAGAAACATTATTAATTGCAGCTGCAAAATGAATAGGCTTTCCATCGGTATTTCTAAGGGTGTTTCCTTTAAGTAAATACCAATCATATTCGCCTAACTTATTCTTGATTCTGATTTCTATTTCAAGAGAAATATAGCCCGAAAAATCCATCAGATGCTGATGAACCCTTTCATTGAATTTGACTAAATCTTGACTGTGAATACGCTCTGTAAAAGACTCCCAATGCGGTTGTAACTCACTTTCTCTTAATTCTAATAATTGATAGAATTTTGGTGACCAATTCACTTTTGTAGTTGGAGCAAGATCTCCCTCATGTGCTCTGAGGTCAATGTCAAAAATACCTTCATTGAGGTTTTTTAGCACAATACTGAAACGATCTTGAGCATATTTCAGATTGACATTTTGCTTATATATCTGGTCTTCGAGTGATTTTCGGGTACGTTCGAGTTCTCTTTGTCTTCGCTGCATTTCTTCCTGTGTAGCGGTCAGTTCTTCCATATTCTGACGTAGCTCTTCCTCTTGTGCACGAAGCTGTTCTCCTTGTGTTTGAGTCTCAATCAGAAGGAGCTTGTTCTTTTGTGAGTTCTTGGCAGTTTTTAGCGTAGCACCAATACTTTCACCTAATCTCTCTACAAATTCTATTTGATGTGAGTCGAATTCTTGGAAAGAAGCGAGTTCAATTACTCCTTCAATTTCTTTATTGATTTGGAGTGGAACGATAAGTAAACATCTTGGTTTTGCTCCTCCCAATCCCGATGAAATTTGGATATAGTTATCGGGAATATTATTCATATAAATAATATCACCTTCCAAAAATGATTGTCCGATCAGTCCTTCTGCAAACTGATCATCTATGGCTATTTGTTTACTGATAGCTCGCTTTCTGCCATAGGCATAACATGCTTCCAATTCAAGAAAACGTTCTTTTGGATTATCATTATTCAGAATGAAAATACCGCCTTGGTTTGCCCCAATATATTTTACCAGATTTGTAATAATATCATCGGCAAGAACATCAACATCGGAATGTGTTCTAAGAATTTCTACAAACTGAGCGATGCCCCTAGATATCCAATTTCGTTTCTCATCTTCATCAGCAACTTTTTTGAGTTGGTTACGCATTTGAAGTAAGGCATTACCTAACACATCTTGTTCTGAAGATGGTGTGAATGTTGAATTGAAATCCCCCTCTCCTATCTGAATGGCAAATTCACTCGCTTTACGAAGGTTTTGTTGCAGTTTGTTGGAGGCATCTAAAATATGGTTGGTTTCATCTTTCGAAGTTTCTACTTTTTTCCCAAGCTCTCCTTTTACAAGGTGATTGAGTTGTAAAGACGAGCGAAGAATTGAAAATCTAAAACTGCGAATCACAAATACAGCAGAACCTAGCGACATCAGTACAAAGAAACCTGCAATAAACCCAATGGTTGTATTTAGCTTTTCTACATTATTCTGAATCATCTGAACATCTTTCTGCAAGGCTACTTTTTGTTCATCTACCAAAGGCGTGAGTAGTACTTCTAGTTCTTTGATGATTGGTTGAATCAGATTTAGAAGGTTATCCTTAGTGTATTGTGTGAGCTGTTGAGATGGTGTTTCCATCGAGTTGTCAATGAAAGAATCAAAAGGATCAGCTTCTTTCATCCCACTATTGTCCAAGATGATTTCCCTTTCAGAATTAAACTTGTCGAAATAGATTTCCTGTTCGTCTTGAGCGTGTTTATACTCTTTCAGTAAAACGCCTAAAGCATCAATGCTTCTTTTGTCTTCATCGGAAAGCGTTTTGGAGAGTTTGACGAGCTTTTCAAATGCAGGATTAATTATCAAATCCCATTTTTGAATACGTTCATCCTTGAACTTTGTATTCTGTGTAATAAAGTAAGCCCATTGACTAGCAGAAACTTCATGAATACTGCTCAATATGGTTGTGGTATGTTCGGTGACAGGATTGATGACTGTAAGGGTATGTGCCCCAACAGATTTCACAATCTTGTTCTGATAGATCACTACAGAGGTAAAAAAAGCTAATACAAGTCCGAAGAAGAAGGTAAAAATGAGAATTCTTCCTTGAATAGTATAGATGGAAATAATTTGTAGAAGTTCACTAAGCTTTGGGAGAAGTTTTTCTCTAAGCATTCGTTATATGGGTTTAAATTGGGTCTGATGGTATTTTCTTTCACACACTTCACAACTGCTCTGATAATTAAATTAATCAGCCCATAACAAATAAAAAAGCCCTAGGGAATTTCCTAAGGCTTTCATAAAAATGCTTATAGCTTTTGCTATATAAATGCCATATTATGAGACTTTATCTATGATCTTTTTAATGACTTGCGCAAAGAACTCACCTTTATAAGGCCCTACCCAGTTCATTTCTCTTACTTCTGCTTTCTTGCTTGTATCGTAATATTTGTCGGGCATAATGTAACCAATGTAGTTTCCATTGAAACTTGTAATCATCAGTTTCAGACCTTTTTTGGCAGCATATTTATCGAGCTGATGATCAACTACAATTTCAGCAGAAAAATCAGCTGGCATTCCTATCCAAAGCACATCACCGATTCTACTTACTGTGATTTCGGGAGAAAAATCGCCCATAGCCCATTCGAAAAACCAATTGTTTACTTTCCAGTCTTTGGCAATTCTTAGTTGAGCACCTTCAAAGTCTAAAGTAAAATGTTCTAGAAATAAAGTGTTTGAAGATACTGAATCGTCATTCGAATAATGTATCAGAATACTGTCTGCAACGGCATTTCCTAGAGTTTCTACAAGTTCATAGTTTTTAGCAAGCTTATAATTCGGAGATTGACTTCCGACCATGCCCGCAGAAAACATAGCAAAATCTATTTTAGAATCAGCTTCAAGTTTATCAACCAACACACCAGGATAATCTCTGCTCAGTTCTTTGATTTTTTTACTTAAAGAAGTCGGGTGGGCAGCAAAACTTGTCACAAGCCCTATGCTTCCATCTTCTTTCTGGAGTTTGAGTGTTCTGATTTGAGCATCTTTAGTTCCTTCTCTTGAGATACGATTGTTGGTCAATTCTTGTGCTTCAATTTCAAGCCATGAGAGTTTTCCTTTCTGATAGTCTTTTCTAGCTTCTTTAATAGTTGCAATGATTTGATCTGAAATGGTATCTATTACCAATTCTTCTTCATAAGGTCCTGCGATGAAAAGTCCTGCAGGTGAATCTTGCCAACCACCAAAACCATTGTGTGTATGTGTGGCTGTGAATAGAAAATTATCTTTTGTCAGATTTAGTGCAGACAATTTTTCTTCTAAAGCTGCTACTAAATCGGGAGGGAAAAGCATTAGGTCAATACCTAAAATGAAGAGTTCTTTTTCATGACTCTTGAAGGCCGCTACACTTACAAAGCTAGAATCATGTACCGACTGATAATCGCCTCTCAGACCGTAAGCAGGAAGCCAAACCGCTTCTTTTGGGGTGATATTCGCTTTTGCCCAACTTACAAAAAGTGTTGAGTTTTGTGTGCTTTCTGAAAATGGAAGTTTCTCAATTTTCTCCATAGAGCTTTTCCAAGCTTCCGATTCTTCAAAAGGATTTCTGTCTATGGGAGAAATGGTAAGTACCAAGAACAAGAGAATGGCTCCTAAAAAATAGCCCAAGAATTTTAGCAATCGCTTCACGCTTTTCTATTTATTGATTTAGCCTACAAAGAAAGCTGATTTTATCACTTTTCATAGATGAAAAAGCCTTTTTAGAATACAATAATTGCGTCCCTAAGATTTAGGAGATTGTAAGACGGCTAAAGCTTATCTAAAATTTTTTGATACTAGCTGATGTTAGCAAGCTAAGAACATTTATGAGTTTTGGTTTTCAATTAAAATGATGGCTAATGGATACATCAAATAATATTGAAGGTAAAGTAATTGTGATTACAGGGGCAAGTAGTGGTATCGGAGAAACTACGGCTCTGCATTTGGCTTCCAAAGGTGCGCTTGTTGTGCTTGGTGCTCGACGAGAAGATAGACTGAAAGCATTGGCAGAAAAAATAACAGCCGAAGGAGGAAAAGCAGCTTATCATAAAGTAGATGTAACACAAAAGAGTGAAGTTGAAGCCTTGGTAAAACATGCTTTGGATACTTTTGGCAAATTGGATGTGATGATCAATAATGCGGGTTTGATGGCATTAGCCCCTCTTCAAGAACTGAAAGTAGATGAATGGGAACGAATGATTGATATCAACATCAAAGGTGTGTTGTATGGCGTAGCGGCGGCGTATCCTATATTTCAGAAACAGGATTCTGGGCACTTTATCAATATTTCTTCTGTAGCAGGGATTAAGGTTTTTGGAGCAGGAGGTACAGTATATAGCGGAACTAAGTTTGCTGTGAGTGCTATTTCTGAAGGTTTTAGAAATGAAGTAGGGCCAAAAATCAGAATGACGAGTATTTTACCTGGAGGTGTGGTCACTGAATTGCAGTATGGGAGTACGCACAAAGAGACGCTTCAGTTTCTTGACGAATTCAGTAAAAACATAAGTATTACCCCAATTTCGATAGCTAAAGGTATTGCTTATGCGATTGAACAACCCGAAAATGTAGATGTGAATGAAATTGTAATCCGCCCGACTTCTCAAGAATTCTAATCTTCCCACTTGAAGAGTGTATTTCAATAAAGACTCAAATCAGCGGACTGTTGGTTTGAGTTTTTCTTTAAGAGCGTATTTAAACTATTTTAATTTAGCGAAGCTTATTAGACATTCAAGAATACAGAAATAGTTCTATCATTACATAAACAATTAAAAGCTTTTGAGGTATTTTTGTAGTAGACAGATTTTTAGACCTTAAGAATACAGTGGAAATGAAATCACAGATCAAAAGATTGACCATACTACTATTTATCAGTTTGTTTGCTTTTACTTCTTGTAAAAAAGGAGCTCCAAAACCAGGAGAAATAGCACCAGACTTTAAACTTTCTTCGGTAGATGGGAAAGAATATATTTTAAGTGCTGAAAAAGGAAAATTGGTAATGGTGATGTTCTGGACAGATAACTGTGATATCTGTAAAAAAGAAATGCCAATTGTAGAGAAAAACTACAAGGACTTGAAAGAGCAAGGTTTTGAAATCTTGGCAGTTTATGTGGGTGAGTCTAAAACAGCTCCAAAAGAGTTTAAAGATAAATATGGTCTGACTTTTCCACTTTTAGTTGGTGGCTTAGACGTTGCTTTAGATAATTATGCGGTAAATGCTACACCAACGAACTTTATAGTGAGTCCGAGTGGTAAAGTAATACGTAAGATTGTCGGTTTAGTGGAAAAACCTCAGATCGAAGGATTCTTATATAACATAAAGCGTGACGCAAAATAAGCTTCAACTAAAACTTAGCTAAACATGAAATTAAACTACATTATTGCCTTAGTTGCATTTGTTTTTACTTTTTCTTCTTGCCAACAAAAAACAAGTGAAAACAAGGCTAACGAAACAGAGCAGCACGAACATAACCATGACCATGACCACGGACATGATCATAACCACGATCACGGGCATGACCATGATCACGGCACTACTACTACAGATAAAGAAGCGGACAAGAAGGATACTTGTTCGCACTGCGGAATGCGTAATGAAGATTTTAAAAAGTGGAATGCATACATTCAAGATGGAACAGAGAGCTATACTTTCTGTTGTACACGTTGTATGATTGCTTCCAAATTGGAAAATAAGGATAAGCTATCTGCTGAGGCAGAGTACCAAGTAACAGATTATTATACCTTGAAAATCATCAATGCCGATGCTGGTTTTTATATCATGGGAAGCGATGTAGCAGGTCCGATGGGAAAAGACTTTATTGTAGTTGATTCTAAGAAAGCTGCAGAAGATTTTATTAAAGATCACGGAGGAGAAAAACCTGTGAAGTTTAAAGATATTTCGATGGCAATGTTGATGAAAGCAGTTAAATAAAGACTGTTAAATCCCATTTTAAGAATACCAAAAGGTAAGTTTACTAGCGATAGTGGCTTATTTTTTGGTATTTTTCGTTTCTCAAATCTAGATCAAAGAACAGATAACAGAAGGATATAAATAATGAATAAATTTTTTAGTGGAATCGGAATTGTGTTTTTAGTCTTTATATGGGCTTGTGGAGGAGAAGAACAAGTTTTTTTACCAAAACCTAAAGGCTATCATCGTATCGAATTTCCTAAACATACTTTTCAAGAATTTCCGAAAGAGTTTGGGAATTTTCCATATGCGTTCCGCTTTTCTGACCAAGCAGAAATGAAGCCTGATACTTCTAAAATGTCAGAGCCATATTGGGCAGAAATTTACTATCCTCAATACAATGCTACCATTGATATTTCTTACAAACCGATCTACAATAGCTTAGACTCTTTGGCAGGATATTTCAATACTTCGCTAAAGCTAACGCATAAGCACAGTATCAGAGCTACGAAGATTGAGGAGTATAAAAGTTATGGGGAGAACGGAGATATTATTATGGAGTTTGAGCTAGAAGGACAAGTGCCAAGTCAGTACCAATTTTTCCGTACAGACTCAGCACAACATTTCCTTAGAGCAGCACTTTATTTTCCAACTTCAACAGCCAATGACTCTCTAGCACCCGTGATTAATTACATCAGAGAAGATATGCAAGAGATGTTGAAAACTGTTACTTGGAAAGACTAGCATTCATGTAGTGCCAAAGCACAACACCCATAGTCACAGATATATTCAGAGAGTGTTTGGTTCCGAATTGTGGAATTTCCAAAGCCATATCCGAACACTCTACTACTTTTTCATCTACACCAAATGCCTCATGTCCGAAAATGAAGGCATATTTTTTATCAAAATCAGGCTCAAAGTCATTTAGCATAACACTATCTGTTACTTGCTCTACACAAACAATGGTATAGCCTTCTTCCTTCAATTTCTCAATTGCTTGAGTTGTTTCTTCAAAATGCTCCCAAGTTACGGTGTCTTGTGCGCCAAGAGCTGTTTTTTGGATATCTCGGTGTGGTGGTCGAGCTGTAATTCCACACAGGTAAAGCTTCTCAATCGCGAAAGCATCACTTGTACGGAAAGCAGAACCTACATTGTTCATACTTCTTACATTATCCAAAATAACCACGACAGGGTTTTTCTTTGTTTCTTTAAACTCTTCGGCCGATTTTCTGCCGAGTTCGTGCATTTCTAGTTTTCTCATAACTTCCTTTAGATCAATCTCTCCCTAGACAGTAACAGCTAAAACAGCTCCCTCTGTTCTTAAAGTTCTTGTTAGCCTCTAAGAACAATGTCTGTCGTTCTTTTCTATAATTATCTCCACTTGCGCGCTTCAAGCTTACAAAGTGCCAATTCTCTATTGTTGTAAAGTGTCTCAAAGATACTCTGATCTTGAACAAGCATCGGATCTTTTTCCAAGTAGTTGAAAAGAACTTCGATAAAGCCCAAAACGCCTTCTTTGATAGAGTAGAATGTCCACTGATCTACTTTTCTAGAAGTGACAAGGCCTGCATTTTTCAAATAAATCAGATGTCTTGAGGTCTTAGTTTGAGTGAAGTCAAGGATGAGTTCGATATCGGAAATACACAATTCCTTGTTTCGGAACAGCAAATGCATAATGCGGATGCGGGATTCTTCGCTAAATGCCTTCATGATTTGCGTTCCCAACGAAAGATTAAAGTGCTTCAGTTTCATTAGTGAATATATTCGTTTATACAAATGTATAAAAAAATATGTGAAACACTACTTTGTATTTTATTGAAGTAAGAGATATAAATTGTATTAAAAGGCGGCTTTTCAGATATTTGTCAATATTTTGTGGAGAAAAGCCAATTTTTATGTTGGTGAAATTCAAAATAGAGCATTAAGAACTAAATTCTAGCGCATTTCAAAATAGATTAGCAGTGGAAAGAGTGATCAAAATAGGAACAAGAGGAAGTAAATTGGCATTGTGGCAAGCCGATTATGTAGCAGATTTATTGCAACAGAAAGGACTACAGTCAGAGATTGTCATTATTGAGACGAAGGGAGATAAAATCCTTGATCGCTCGCTATCCAAAATTGGAAGTAAAGGAGTTTTTACCGAAGAATTGGAAGACCAATTGCGCACAGGTGGAATTGATATTGCGGTGCATTCGGCTAAAGACATGCAAGCTACGCTTCCTGAAGGTTTCAAGATCATTGCTTTTACAGAAAGAGAGCTTGTAAATGATGTCATTGTCAGCTTAAAAGATGGAATTGACTTGAACAACGGTAAAGAAGTTGTTTTGGGTACGTCATCAGTTAGACGAGTAGCAATGCTAAAACACTACTATCCTCATGTAAAGGTGGTAGATATGCGAGGTAATTTGCAGACTCGTATGCGTAAATTGGAAGAAGGACAATGTGATGCTTTAGTACTTGCTTATGCAGGTGTGCATAGAATGCACTATGAAGAACATATTACTCAGCACTTGCCATTGGATCAGTTTACTCCAGCAGCAGGACAAGGTAGTGTGGCTATTGAAGTTTCTGAAAACCTTGATGAAGCAGTCATAAAAGAAATCAGAAATGCGGTTAATGATAAAGATACAGAATACCGTTTGTTAGCAGAGCGTTCTTTCTTACATACTTTACAAGGCGGTTGTAGTATTCCTGCATTTGCTTTAGCCAATTTGGAAGGTTCTGAAAATATCTCGATCACAGGTGGATTGGTAAGACTAGATGGTTCTGAGGTCATTAAGAAAACGTTGAATGGTTCAAAAGAAGACGCTGAAAGACTAGGAGACGAAGTGGCACAGTGGATTTTGGACAATGGCGGTAAAGAACTTTTAGCAGAGATCAAACAACAGAAGTAATTCTGAGTTATTTATACAGTTTGACTGTATTGTCTGTGTGTTAATTAAGAACTGACTACTATCAGCTAGGAAATGGGAAGAGCTAAACAACCTTTTCCCATTTTCTATATTTAAAATATACTTTCCTATGCAAGGACTTTTAGATCAGAAAATTGAGAATGGAGGATTTGTCATCACCAAAACAGAAGAGTTGCTCAACTGGGCGAGACTTTCGTCTATGTGGCCTTTAGGTTTTGGTTTGGCTTGTTGTGCAATCGAGATGATGGCAACATTCGCCTCTAATTATGACTTAGACCGTTTGGGTATTTTTCCCCGAAATTCTCCTCGTCAATCTGATGTCATGATCGTTGCAGGAACTGTGACTTTCAAAATGGCTGACCGTATTCGTAGACTTTACCAACAAATGGCAGAGCCTCGCTATGTAATTTCAATGGGAAGTTGTTCGAATTGTGGAGGTCCTTATTGGGAACATGGTTATCATGTTGTAAAAGGGGTTGACCGTATTGTTCCTGTAGATGTGTATGTTCCGGGTTGTCCTCCAAGACCAGAAGCACTTATCGGTGGTTTATTGAAACTTCAAGATAAGATCAGAAAAGAAACAATTGTTGCGCCTAAAGGTATTGAAGCATTGCTCTAATTGATTAGCTATGAACAAAGAAAAACAAGAACATATTATCTCTTTGCTAAAAGACCAGTTTGACGAATCCGTGATTACAGATGTAATTGAAGATCCGCTTCAAACTACTTTAGTTGTAGCTAAAGAGCAGTTGCTAAATGTCTGTACATTTTTACATACAGATAGAAGTTGTTTTTTTGATCAGTTGTCTTGTGTTACAGGAATTGACAATGGTCCGAAAGAGAACTCAATGGAAGTGATCTATAACTTCTACTCTATCCCTTATAATGTAAGCCTTGCTGTAAAAGTAATGCTTGACAGACCTGAAAAGGAACTTCCGTCGGTGCCTAGCTTATGTTCTATTTGGAAAGGAGCTAACTGGCTAGAACGTGAAGTATTTGACCTTAATGGGATCAATTTTGAAGGTCATCCAGATATGAGAAGAATTCTATTGCCAGAAGATTGGGAAGGACATCCATTGCGAAAAGACTACAATGTACAGGAATATTACCATGGCATAAAGGTAGAATATTAGTGAATATTGAAGGAGTTTTCATATGAAGACTTGCACATATAAAATATATTCCTTTCTTAGTAGCTAACGTGCAGTTTTGCACTTGATTATAGGAATCATTATTCAACCTGAAATATAAATTCATGGAAATTGAGGCAGACAGAATAGAACGAACGGCTTTTATTCTGAAAACGATTGCTCATCCTGTTCGTCTGAAAATCATTGAACTATTGAGAGATAGAGAAAGAATGACTGTGGGAGAGCTTTGTGAAGCTTTGAACTGCGAACAGTCATTGACTTCACATCATCTTTCGAATATGAAACTCAAAGGTATTTTGAGCTCGAAAAGAGAAGGAAAAAATATGTATTATTCGCTCAAAGAGAAAGATGTGACCAACATCTTGGACTGCTTGAAAAATTGCGGTTGCAATATGGGCTAATACGAATATTCTTTTGTGAAAGAAGGTAGAGAGACACTTTGTTACAACATAGTGTCTTTTTGTTTTTTAGAGTAAAAAAATAAGGCTTCCCAAAATTGAGAAGCCTTTTATATTTTTCAGTGAAAACCGATTACAGCATCAAAAGCTTGTCTTCCAATTTCTGAAGGATACGCTTTTTCGTTTTCAACTTATTGATGAAGTTGTTACGTTGCTGATACAATTGGTAATCTTGAGGATCATTTGAATTGAAGTTAGATCCATGACGAGAATTGAATTCGTACAATTCGCTTTCGTCTTGTTTGATTGAATCTCTCAACAAGTCCATCTTGATTTTCAATTGCTCAAAATCAGATTTCGTGTATAAATCTGGGTGCAAGTTCTTCGCCATTCTTTCTAGGAAGTGACTTTCGAAGATTTCGTTACAGATAATACGGAATCTCAAGTTGTACTCTTTATCTTCTGGAGCTTGAAGTTTACCCAATTGCTTCCAGTCGTTTTGAAGTGTCTTGATCTTCGCAATATTGTATGGAGAACCACTCTTCAAGAAAGACTCTGCAGTTTCCAACAATTCTTTCTTCATCTCGATAGGAGATTTTCTTCTGTAAGAAGAACGTTGACTCTTAAGGTCATTGAAGAATTTGGCTGTTTCTTTCTTGAATTCGTAAAGTGTCTTGTTGATTTTCATCTTCGGCACTTTACCAACTTCTCTCCACTCGTTTTGAATATCTTTAACCTCGTTCACGAATTCTTTACCACCGCCAATACGGTTAATTCGCTTCACTTGGTTCAATAAGCTACGGTACTTGAACAGACGGTCACGCATGATACGTTGCATTTCTTGGTAGAAATCGCCACGTCTCTTGAAGAAGAATTCCATAGCATCATTGAATTGCTCTGAAAGTTTTTCCTCTTCTTCTTTTACAGCACTACCAGTCTTGATCCAATTCATTTTTAATTCCTTGAATCTTTCAGTGCCGTCTTTCCATTCAGTAGAATATTTAGCCTCTTGAGCTTCTTTTAAAAGAGCAGTCTTGATTTCGAAGTTTTTGTCTCTGTTTTTGGCAATGTACTCGTTAATTTCATCTTCTAGTACATTGATTTCTTCATAGAGTTTTGTGAAATCACCTAATCCATTGTAAGTCGCTAAGTAAGTACGCATATGGATTAGTTTCATGAGATATGAACCTTTGTTCTCTGCAGTGTGAATCGAATCTTTCACTGCTTGAACCTTTTTGGTTACCATATCAAAGCGATTAACGAAATATTTTAAACTTTCCTCATCACTTTCTCTAACATCGCCTATTTCTCGGTCTTGAAAGTCGAAGTAGCCTCTAAGAATAACCTTACCGTCTTTAATGTAGCCGTACTCTGTGATTTCCTTATACTCTTTGATCGGGGTAGTTGATGACATTGCTTATTGTCTGTTTGGTTAATAGTTATCTGTATGTTTTAGTAAAACTATCTATTCTTGAAATTCAAGAAATTAGTATATATTCCTGTTTCGAATTCTGAGAATCTCTTTTAGTGTAATTGAAAGAAATAATAATCACGAGATTATTACTTCCCTGCAAATTTAGTTATATCTGAATTATAACTAATTCAATATCTATTCTTTTTTGTTCAATTTTAACATTAATTTGCCAAACAACTTGAAAATTCTTCATTTATAGATAAATATCTTTAAATGAATAAGTTAGCTAAGTTGGACTTATTTATTGGTTTATATAATCCTCATAAGTTAAGAGGCATTCTTGATTAATGCAAATTATCAAGACTATATTGATAAAACAACCACAATTACAATTTTGTATTAGATTCAGAAAAAATGTCTTGTTTGTTAAATCAGACAAAAGTAGCATATTTGAGCCCTTTGAAAATCGCTTTCATTAAAACCTATAAAAAATAGACTCTCTTTATGAGTGACGAAAAAATAATCTTTTCGATGGCAGGAGTGAATAAGATCATTCCGCCAAGTAAACAAATTTTGAAAAACATTTACCTTTCCTTCTTCTACGGTGCCAAAATTGGTGTTTTAGGTTTGAACGGATCGGGTAAATCTACCCTATTGAGCATTATTGCGGGGAAAGATAAAAACTACCAAGGTGAAGTAGTTTTCTCTCCGGGTTACTCGGTAGGATTGTTGGAGCAAGAGCCAGAACTTGATCCTAATAAAACAGTAAAAGAAGTTGTTCAGGAAGGTGCGCAAGAAATTGTAGACCTTTTGAAAGAGTTTGATGAAATCAATGCTGCTTTTGCAGACCCTGCATTGATGGAAGATCCAGACGCAATGACTAAGTTGATTGAGCGTCAAGGAGAAGTTCAAGAGAAACTTGATCATCATAATGCTTGGGAATTAGACAGCCGTTTGGAAAGAGCAATGGATGCTTTACGTTGTCCGCCTGAAGATGCAATCATCAAGAACTGTTCGGGTGGTGAGAAAAGACGTGTAGCACTTTGTCGTCTACTTTTACAAGAACCAGATATCTTACTTCTTGATGAGCCTACCAACCACTTGGATGCAGAGTCTGTACACTGGTTGGAGCAGCACTTGAAGCAATATAAAGGTACAGTAATCGCTGTAACTCACGACCGTTACTTCTTGGATAATGTAGCTGGTTGGATTCTTGAACTTGACCGTGGTGAAGGTATTCCTTGGAAAGGAAATTATTCTTCTTGGTTGGAGCAAAAGCAAAACCGTTTGGCACAAGAAGAGAAGCAAGAGTCTAAGCGTCAGAAAACACTTCAGCGTGAGTTGGACTGGATTCGTATGGCTCCGAAAGCTCGTCAAGCTAAACAAAAGGCACGTATCAATGCCTATGATAAAATGGCTGGCGAAGAAGCTAAAGAGAAAGAAGCTAAACTTGAGCTGTTCATTCCTCCAGGGCCACGTTTGGGTACTAAAGTGATTGAGGCAAATGGTGTAGCAAAAGCATTTGGTGACAAGCTTCTTTATGAAGGAATGGAATTCTCTCTTCCTCAAGGTGGTATTGTAGGTATTGTAGGACCTAACGGAGTTGGTAAAACTACTTTATTCAAAATGATTACTGGAAAAGAAAATCCAGATAAAGGGTCATTTGAAGTTGGGGAAACAGTACAGATTGCCTACGTAGATCAAGAACACGATAACCTTGATCCGAACAAATCTGTTTGGGAGACAATCTCTGAAGGAAATGAGTTGATGATGCTCGGTGGCAAAGAGGTAAACTCTAGAGCTTATGTAAGTAAATTCAACTTTGCAGGTGGAGATCAGCAAAAGAAAGTGGGAGATCTTTCTGGGGGTGAGCGCAACAGAGTACATCTTGCATTGGCATTGAAAGAAGGTGGTAACTTATTGCTTCTTGATGAGCCTACCAACGACTTGGATGTAAACACGCTTCGTGCTTTGGAAGAAGCATTGGAGAACTTTGCAGGAAGTGCCGTGATTATTTCTCACGACCGTTGGTTCTTGGATAGAATTGCAACACACCTTTTGGTATTTGAAGGTGATTCTCAAGTAAGATTCTTTGAGGGTAACTTTACTGAATACGAAGAGAAGCGTAAGCAAGAAGTTGGAGATATTACTCCTCATCGTATCAGATACAAGAAATTGCAATAGTCAATTCTTACAAAATAAATTAAGCCTTCTCAAACACCATGTTTGAGAAGGCTTTTTTCTAAATATATTAACTGTTCTTAGGGTTATGCTAAGAATACAGATTCAGAATAATGATTGACTACTTTCTTTTAAAAGTTACTTTATACTCACCTAGTCCTTTATAACTAATTGTAGTTTCAAGATCGAAGTCTACTTCTACAATTCCTGCATATGAACCTGTGATTATAGCTTCACCAGCTTTAAAAGACTGTCCACGTTTTGTCATATAGTTGATAAACCAATGAAGTGGATTTTGAGGAAGTTCATTCGGGTGTTTTCCTTCTTTTGTAATCGAGAGTCCTTCTTGCTCAATATCAATGAAGATTTCAGAAGCTTTATAGGCTAACTCTCTTTCTATTTCTGGCCCAATGAATAAACCTTGGTTTACCATACAGTCGGCTAGTTTTTCATAAAATGTAGCACCCGATTCAGCATCAAAACGAGCTTGCATAAGCTCCAATGCCATATGACAATTTCCTATTGCAGCATCAATTTCTTCATTGCTATAACCTTCTGTATTTGCAGGTAAATCTTTCTCTAAGACAAAAGCAATTTCTGGTTCTATACGAGCCATGCTGTTATCTTCAATCAAAGAAACAGTTTCTCCTCTTTGAACCGAATCCATAAAAATAGGGGCTGCTATAATTTGACCTTCAGAAGGAGGTAAAAGACATTTCCATCCTCCAGCATCACCTTTTTGTTTTAGCATTTCTTGGTGGATCGCTAGGGCATCATCAAGGGATTTAGGTCGAATATCTTCAGGAAGTTGTGGAGCTTTTACTCCAGCTTTTCTACGATTCAATAACTCTTTGGCAGCTTTTTCAAAAGGCATACTCATCTTATTCAATTTAAATATGTATAGTCTCAGTTGGCTTAATTAAAGCGAAATTATACTGAAACTATATCTCAGACAAATTGAATACTAGATATTGATACTTAAAAAGTGTGATGTTATAGAAAAGGTATGACTATACAAATAGCGCCTCAATCTCATTCAAGTTCATCATCACAATTGTCTTACGACCATCAGGAGCGTAGCTTGGAGTAGGACAAGCAAAAAGCTGTTCTACAATCGCATTCATCTCTTCTTTTTCCAAATGATCTCCTTTCTTGATACACGTTCTTTTAGCCAACGATCTAGCTATATTTTGTGTATTAGAAAGTTCTAGCTCGCTTTTGTTGAGCTTCAATTGTTCAATGATACCTTCTAGGGTTTCTTTTTCACTAGAATCTTTGATAGCCACAGGCATTCCACTAATAATCACTTTTGTTTTTCCTGCTACTTCAATAGAGAAACCAAGGGCTTCAATTTCATGTCTGAACTCAGCAAGTAGAGCCAAGTCAACAGGATTTAATTCAAGCGTACGAGGGAACAGTAACTTCTGAGAAACACCAGAGTTATTATTGATTTGCTGCATAAAACGTTCGTAAAGCACACGTTCGTGAGCAGCTTCCTGATCCATCAGCATAAATCCTGATTTCACTTGGAAAAGGATATAGCTATCTCTGATTTGGATAGGTTCACGTTTTTCACTTTCGTTGATTTCGTCTGAAGACGTTTCTGTGTTGGCAGCACTACTGAAACGAAGTTCTGTAGCTTGTGATTCTTCATTTTCCGAAGGAATATTCAAGTCAACATCATTGAATGGATCAATGCCTGAGCTTGTGTTGTTATTCCAAGGCTTCATAACTGGAGGAGGAGTTGAGTTCTCATCTTTCCAGTCATTCATTCGTGAAGAAATTTTAGTAACTGCCGGCTTATCTTCCGTTGTTGAGAAGTCTAAGTCAGCACCAAAATCTACATGAGGGGGTTCAGCACCCAAATCAGAGAATTTACTGAAAGCTGTAGTCGTTTCAGTTGGTTCTGAAGTATTCTCAAAAGAAGTTGGCATATGAGGTTGATTGTCTTTGGCAAAGTTTACATCAATACCAAAGTCAATAGATGGGGCAATTCCGTAACTTGCCAATGCTTGTTTTACTGCAGCAGAAACAACGGCATAAACCGTTCTTTCATCTGAAAATTTCACCTCTGTTTTGGTTGGGTGCACATTGACGTCTACATCTTTCGGATCAATTTCGATCGAAAGTTTATAGAATGGGTAGTTTCCATCGGGTAACAAACCTTCAAAGGCATTCATGACAGCATGATGCAATGAGGCATGTCTGATATATCTTCCATTTACAAAGAAGAATTGCTCTCCTTTGGTTCTTTTAGACGATTCTGGTTTTCCAATATAGCCTTCAACCTTGATTACTTCTAAGTCTTCTTGGCAAGGGATCAATTGCTCTTGGTAAGATTTGCCAAATAATCCAATGATTCGTTTGGCTGGTTTGCCATTACGAAGGTTGTAAATCTCTTGATCGTTGTGATGAAGAGACATACTGACTTGTGGGTTAGTTAATGCAACACGTTGGAATTCTTCAAGAACGTGTTTGAACTCAACCGCATCAGACTTTAAGAATTTTCTGCGAGCAGGAACATTGAAGAATAAGTTCTTGACAGCAATAGATGTTCCTTTTGGTGTAGCGACAGCTTCTTGTTTTTCAATTTTGGAACCTTCAATTTCAATCAATGTACCTGTTTCTTGTTTCTCAGTACGAGTTTTCAACTCTACTTGAGCAACAGCGGCAATAGAGGCAAGAGCTTCACCTCTGAAACCAAATGTACGGATTGCAAAAAGGTCATCGCTTGAAGAGATTTTAGAAGTAGCGTGGCGTTCGAAAGACATGCGGGCATCCGTTTCAGACATACCTTTTCCATTGTCAATGATCTGGATAAGAGTTTTTCCAGCATCTTTCACAATGAGATGTATCTGAGTAGCTTTGGCATCAATGGCATTTTCCAAAAGTTCTTTCACTACAGAAGAAGGACGCTGAACGACCTCTCCTGCGGCAATTTGGTTAGCCAATGATTCTGGAAGTAAACGGATAATATCTTGCATAAACTAAAAGTCTGAAACGCCGTGGCTTAAATTGAAAATGCTGTCAAGGCAAATGAGTAAGCATTCCATCTTACTCTAAGTCACAAACTTAAAAATTCTTTTATCAAAAAACGCATAATTGTGCTTCGTTTGATCTTTTTTAAGAGAAAAAACTCCTTTTTAAAATGCAATTTTTTTTTCAGTGAGGGTAAATATTCAGAGAACATTAAAAATCCAGCTCCATTGAACTTTTTGTATCGTTTATTTGGTATCTTCTTTTAATGTTAAATTTCTTTTAAAAGAGTTATTTCTGAAGGGGGAAATCCGTGCTTTTTTGGAGTATGTTTATCTACCTTTTTAGCTGAAAAAGAGATGTCGGATTGTTACATAGCCGAAGGGATGTTTTAACGTTGAATTTAAGATGTAAATATGACTGAAAAAGAAAAAATGCTTTCGGGAAAGCCCTATAAAGCTTTTGGCGATGAATTATTCCAAGAAAGACAATTTGCAAAGGAAATCATCTATGAGTTCAATAATCTGCCACCAAAGCAAGTGGAGAAAAGGAATGAGTTGATTCGAAAACTATTAGGGAGTACACAAGACACATTTTTTATTGAGCCACCTTTTAGGTGTGACTATGGCTATAACATAGAAATTGGTCAGAACTTCTATTCAAATTATAACCTAACTATTTTGGATTGTGCAAAAGTCAAAATAGGTAACAATGTACTTCTCGGCCCTAATGTGAGTTTATATGCAGCAGGGCATCCGTTGCATTTTGAGAAAAGGAATGAAGAATATGAATATGCATTTCCTATCACAATCGGTGATAATGTTTGGATTGGTGGAAATGTGGTAGTCAATGCAAATATTAGCATAGGAGAAAACACTGTAATTGGCTCTGGAAGTGTAGTGACGAGAGATATTCCTAGTAATGTATTGGCTGCCGGAAATCCTTGTAAAGTCATAAGAGAAATTACAGAAGAGGATAAATTGTATTATTTCAGAAAGGAAAAGTTTTAAAAATAAAAACAGCCTAATAGCTTTTCAGAGTAAGCTATTAGGCTGTATATTTTTTGTCTTGAATTCCGTATTAAGCTGTAGCTTTCTCCTTGAAGAAAACTTTGACTGATTTTATTCGCTTTTTGGTGACATTACCAACCGTAAAGACGATGTTTGAAAATTCAATTTCTTCACCTGATAAAGGCATTTTTTTGAAGAGCTCAAGAATCAGTCCTCCAAGAGATTCACTATCTCCTCTTGCATCTTCGAAGATATCCATAGGCAGATCGACTGTTTTACAAAAGTCACTCAATGATGTTTTTGCATCAAACATGAAAGTGAACTGATCTAGCTTTTTGTAATAAGAAGGCTCTGCTTCGTCGAATTCATCATTGATTTCTCCAACAATCTCTTCAATCACATCTTCAAGAGTAACCAAGCCTGTTGTTCCTCCATATTCATCTACAATAATAGCCATATGAACTCTTCTTGATTGGAAATCTCGAAGTAGTTCGTCTAGCCTTTTGCTTTCTGGAATGAAGAAAACCTCTGAGCGGATTAGCTCTTGCCAATCGAAGTCCTCGCCTTTGTCTAGATAAGGAAGAAGGTCTTTGATGTAGAGAATTCCTTTGATTTTATCGATGGTATCTTGATAAATAGGAATTCTTGAAAATCCAGAATCATTGATAATCCCCATAAGCTCATGGAAATTAGTCTCGATATCTACAGCAGTGAGGTCCATTCGAGACTTCATGATCTGTGTAACCATTTTACCACTGAAGTTTACGACTCCTTTAAGAATCTCTTCGGCATTATCATTCTGTTCGTCTTCGGTAATGATTTCTACAGCTTCGTTCAATTCATTGACTGAAAGAGCCATGTTACTTTGATTTCCTTCAAGTCTTTTCTCCAATCGATTTCCGACCACTGTGAGTAGCCACGAAAAAGGTTTTAGAATAGACATAGAAACCGAAAGCATTTTAGCGGTCAGTCTCGCGAAAGTGAGGTTTTGCTGTGATGCGTATAATTTTGGTACAATTTCACCAAAAAATACAATAGCAGCAGTCACTACGATAGTTTGTAGAAATATAACACTCGGACTTGTTCTGCTTATTTCCAACATATCTGCAATTTGCCAAGTGGCATAGGCAGAGATGGTTACGATAGCTACGTTTACCAAGTTGTTGAGAATAAGTATAGTGGCTAACAAGAGTTTTGGATTCCCCAAGAGGCTGAGGATATTCTTGTCAGTGGCATCGCCTTTTTCTTCACAAGTTTTAAGTTGTTCGTTAGAGAGTGAGAAAAAAGCCACTTCAGAGCCTGATACAAGGGCAGATATCACCAATAGAAAAAGGGTGACCGAAATTGCCACAAGTGGCAGCTCCGAAAATGATAAGTCGGATAAGACCATCAAGAATGAATGTGCCGTATCGGGTTCGACTGGATCTTCCAAGGTTTGTAATGTTTAGTGAATAATATCTTAGAACGGCAAGTCGTCAACTTCGCCTTCAGAACCACCATTCATTGCGTCTGGTTCATTTGTTGTACCAGATGGAGGTTGTTGATTCATTTGGTTTGGCATATCTGCTGCACCCGGAGCACTGTATCCGCCTGGTGCGCCACCAGCTTCCGGACGAGGATCTAGAAGCATTAAATTGTTAGCCACAACCTCTGTAATGTATCTTGTTTGTCCGTCTTTATCGTAAGAGCGGTTTGTTAATTTACCTTCAATGTAGACTCTGCTACCTTTTTTCAAGTATTGTTCTGCGCGTTGTGCAAGCCATCTCCAAGCTACAATATTGTGCCATTGAGTTTCTTCTTTCCACTCCCCGCTTTTGTCTTGCCAGTTTTCTGAAGTTGCAATTGAAAAGGTTGCTACAGATGAGCCGCCTTCAAAGTGTCTGATTTCTGGGTCTCTACCAAGGTTACCGATAAGAATAACTTTATTTATTCCTGCCATTTTTTAGATAAATCTGTTTAAGGTATAATCAATAATATGAGAAAATAATCAATAAAAATAAGTATTCAAATAATTATGAATGATGATTGGTTTAGGTTGTTTCTCAATATTGTCTAAATCCATCAAGGAATACTCATCTTTCTCACTGAACAAAGATACAGATTTTTCGATATCAACCTTATAATGGTAGAAATGAATATGGAGTCTTTGGTGCGATAAAATGTGCTTGTACATTTCTGAGATTTGAGAAGGAGCATTCTCTTGCAGAAATGTTTTTAATTCAAGGTCTTCCGTAAGTTGATCTATGTTTTCAAGATTTAACTCTTTATGGTCGCTTTCCAATAATGGGAAGTCGTAAAGTCCTTGCCAAATGCCCTTACCCTTTCGCTCTTTTATCCAATATTTTTCATTTTCTTCAATGACCAAATAATGGAAATAACGGTCTGTAACTTTTGTCTTCTTTAGTTTTACGGGCAATTCCCCTACTCTGTTCTGTTTTCTTGCTTCACACTCTTGTACAAAAGGACAATGCAAACAGTTTGGACTCTTTGGTGTACAATGAATTGCACCAAATTCCATAAGTGCTTGATTGAAAGTATCGGGCTGTGTATCCGAAATTAAGGTGTTGGCTACTTCGGCAAACTCCTTGATTCCGTTTGTACTATTTATAGGACTATCAATGCCGAATATTCTTGAAAGCACGCGGTAAACATTACCATCTACTGTTGCTACTTTTTCCCCGAAAGCAAAAGAGGCAATAGCAGCAGCAGTGTAGTTTCCGACACCCTTTAGTTTGAGTAAATCTTTGAAGTTTGTCGGAAATTCGCTCGATAGATTTTCACTAATGTGTTTGGCTGTGAAATGCATATTTCTGGCTCTCGAATAATAACCGAGTCCTTGCCATAGGCGTAAGACTTCTTCTTCTGTGGCATTTGCAAAGTTTTGGATGGTTGGGAAAGCTTCTTCAAAAGCGAGATAATAAGGCAAACCTTGTTGAACTCTAGTCTGCTGAAGAATAATTTCTGAAAGCCAAATTTTGTAAGGGTCTTTGGTATTTCGCCAAGGCAAATCACGTTTGTTTAGCTCATACCACTCAATAAGTTTGTTGCTGAAGTCTGACATTAGTTGTTAGCGGTCTTGGATTGAACTTTCTTAAAAATTGGAACAAGAATAAAATACAGGATGAAACCTAGTGGAATTACTGTAATCCCCCAAACAGCGGCAGCACGGAGTAAAACAGAACCGAGTTCTTGCAAGGTTTCCCAAAAATGCTCGGTAAACATTTCTTGTAGCTGATCCAAAGTGTATGGAAAGGCTTCTTTACCAAAAAGTGTTGCTCCTCCTTGAATAAATGGAATGATGAGCGCCAACTGTATCGGATAAATCGCATAATTTACGATCTGAATTGCTACCAAATTCAATCTGAATACAATTGCTAAAATGGCAGCAATGGCTGTTGTTGTTCCTAAAATCGGGAAAAGTCCGATGGCAATCCCCATTACAATAGAAGCTGCTAATTTTTGTGGTGTTGTTCCCTCTTTCAGTAAAGTCAATAATGGTTGAATGACTTTATTCTGTAAATATGTCTTTATCAATGTTTCTCGTTTTTATCCTCCTCTACTCTATATCTTCTGTTTCCCCAAATGTATTCAAAACATGTTGAATCAAATCTTCTACAGGATAAGTTTGCTGACACTTGCATGGTGGAGTTACACAATTACACTCTTCTTTCTCATTGAATAGCAATTGGAGCTTTTCATTGGGTAAGAAATGATTCTTATGCTTCGGAGAAATGATTCCGAATGCAGAAATTTTTAGTTCGGCAGCGAGTTGTAGACTTGTATGATCAAAAGAAACAAGTCCATCAGCCGCCGCAATGAAGTCGTAAGTTTCTTCTGAAGACAGTTTTCCAGTCATATCGGTTACTGAAGGAGGATAGAAAAGATTTGGCTGATATTTTCTGATCATTTCACCATCCTGTTCAGAACCTAGAATAAAGAACTGAAAACGATAACGGGGCAGCTTCTCTACCAAATCAAAATAATTAGGCAAAGGGTAAATCCATTTAGCTCCTTTCTTATAAGGCATCAGAATCAGATTAACGGCATCTTTTTTAATTGTTCCTTTAAACTGCATCAATCTGTCATACTCGTCTGGATACGGGAAGTTCATAGCCGAATCCTCTTCTATTTCTCCATCTAAAAAGCTAGCAAATTGAAGATACTGTTTATATAAAGGAAGATTTAAGTCTCTTTGAAGCGTTTGTGAATAGAGCCATCGGTCTTTAAAACTTTCTTTAAATGTGATTCTGTGCGGAACTTTTGCCTTCTTCGCTAGCTTTGCCAAAGGGTTCCAACGAGATAAGAAAAAGATAATCTCAATCTTGTTATCACTAAAGAAAGATTCTTTTTTAATACTGCTCAAACTATGGAATTCATCAACGGATGGACTCTTTAGCAGTAGTTCTTCTGATGATAGATCTCCTATCCATATAACATTGTGTTGTTGATATCTTTTTTTGAGGGCATTTGCAAGTGCTAAACCCAATAATGGAGAGCCTTCATCTTCTGTGAGGTAGATTGCAATTTTAGATTCTGAAGATATATTTTCTATTCTTGTAACACTTTTCATTCGCTAACGTTTTTCTTTAAAAACACTTGATAACCAACTTGAAAAGAACCAATATGTTATTATTAGGTGCTTCAGATGCACTTAATGAATACAGCCCTGTTTTCTTAAAGTTGAGTTTAGTATCTTTAGGAAAGTGATTGATTTCACAACCCAAACTTTCAACCGCCAAATTCAACCAACTATGTCTCATCTTACTAAAGTATTCGACCCGATGGGAGAACAAACTACCAAAAAGAATCAGTACTCAGAAGAAGAAAAGGACCGCGTGTTCAATGCTGAGTTCATGCCCCATATTGACTCAATGTATAACTTTGCTTACAAACTCACTTTAGATGAAGAGGATGCAAAAGATCTTGTACAAGATACTTATATGAAAGCATACCGATTCATTTCATCTTTTGAAAGGGGCACCAATGCGAAAGCATGGCTTTTCAGGATTCTAAAAAATAGTTTTATCAATGATTATCGACGCAAAAGTAAACAACCTTCTAAAATAGACTACAATGAAGTGGAAAGCATTTACAATTCTGATGATGTAGACCACAACATTACTGTCGATTTGCGTCAAGAAACAATGCAAAATAGAATCGGAGACGAAGTGACCAATGCGCTTAATTCTTTAGCAGTAGATTTCCGAATTGTCATTATCCTATGTGACCTGGAAGGGTTTACATACGAAGAAATGGCAAAAATCTTGGATATCCCGATTGGTACAGTCCGTTCTCGTTTGCACCGTGCCCGAAATCTCATGAAAGAAAAATTGGCACTTTATGCACAAAGCATGGGCTATAATACCAAGAAAGCCAAGCTTGAGCATCAGCACATTGAAGGTTTCAATGGCGATCAAGATGCTATTTAAATCCTAAAACTTAATCTATGTAAGAAACTATACTCAGAGAAAAAAAACTAAAAGGGTGATGCTTTGTTCGACGCACTTGTGGCATTCGGAAAAAGCATCACCTTTTTCTTTTAGCGTAAGATTTCAAAATAAATTTAAAAATACACTAGACAGAAATATAAAAATTACGACATTTGCCCCTTTATACCATAAGATAACTTGTCATAAACAAACGCTATGAGTTCGGGGAAAATCATCATCTTCTCAGCACCGTCTGGAGCTGGTAAAACGACAATTGTAAGACACCTTCTTGGCAAAGATGAGCGTTTAACATTTTCAGTTTCAGCAACTACACGCCAACCACGTCCGAATGAGGTTGACGGAAAAGATTATTATTTCCTTTCGGTAAGTGATTTTGAAAATAAAATCAAGAATGAAGAATTTGCCGAATATGAGCAAGTTTATGAAGGTCTGTTTTATGGAACGCTGAAAGCAGAAATTGAGCGTATTTGGAGCTTAGGCAAGCATGTTGTGCTAGATGTAGATGTGAAAGGTGGTATTAGCATTAAGAAAATCTACAAAGAAAAAGCCTTAGCCATTTTTGTAATGCCTCCTTCTGTAGATTGTTTGCTAGAACGTCTGATTGGTAGAAATACAGAAACGGAAGAAAGCATTAAGATGCGAACAGAAAAAGCAGAATACGAATTGTCTTTTGAAAATGAATTTGATGTTTCTGTGATCAATGATAAGCTAGAAAAAGCTTGTGCAGAATCGGAAAACTTAATCAATACATTTATAGGGCAGTAATTTCTAAAGGAGAAACAAGATGAAAGTAGGCTTATTTTTTGGTTCATTCAATCCTATCCATGTTGGGCATCTGATTATAGCCAACCGAATGGCAGAAAGCCAAGAAGTAGATCAGGTGTGGTTTGTTGTTTCTCCTCAAAACCCTTTTAAAAAGAAAAAGTCGTTAGCGCATGAGTTTGACCGATTGGATATGGTCAGACTAGCCATTTCAGACAATCCACTTTTTAATGTTTCTGACATTGAGTTTCGTATGCCTCGCCCGAGTTTTACGGTAGATACTCTTACCTATTTGTCAGAAAAATATCCTTCTTATGATTTTAAGCTGATTGTAGGAGAAGATAATCTAGAGCATTTCCCGAAATGGAAAAACTATGAGACTGTTTTGGATGAGTATGGATTATTGGTTTACCCCAGACCAAACTCAAATGCATCTGATTTAGTAAAACACCCTAATGTCAAGTTTATTGAAGCTCCTCTAGTTGACATTTCTGCTACTTATATCCGTAAGTCTATTGCTGAAGGTTTGTCTTTACGCTACATGGTACATGAAGAGGTCATCAACTACATAGAAAGCAAAAAACTCTACATGTAAAGTACATTTGTATTTTCCCTTTTTACATTTATTGGATATGTTTGTTGGTAGGCTGTATCTTTAAATTGAAGAATACAGTAAAGACAATTCTGCAAAAAAATTGTAGCAAATCAATATAAGGCAGAGTATTTGTTTATTTTAAACTGATAGAGTTTCATTTTTTCATGATTAGAGACTCGAACCAATAAACTTAGTAGATTCTAAATTCAATTAATGATATGAGAAAGCTGGTTTTACTATTCTTTGTGTCGTGGTGCTATACGGTGGCATTTGCACAAAGTGATCTAGGCCTATCTTCTTATGTAGAGGGGGAAAAGCTGAGAGAAAGCGGACAATATTTGTTGGCGATCGATCAGTATAATCAAGCTATTTCTGAAGACCCAAAAAATTTCAACTTTCACTTCAAGAAAGGAATGTGCTACTACAAACTTCGACAAGCAGATAATGCAATGGAGAGTTTGTTGAAAGCTGTTGAGCTAAAACCTGAAGTAGCTGAAGCTCACGCTAAGCTTGGAAAGCTATACGAATACAAGGAAAAAGTTGATAAATCTATAGAGCATTATAATCATGCGTTCAAGTATGATGACTCTCCTCAAAAGAAATTAGAGTATAAAAATAATATTCTGAAACTCTTAATTCAGTTGGATAGATTGGATGATACAGAAACTCATTTGGTAGATATTCTTGATATCAACCCAAGAAATGTGAGAGCTTTGTATTATTACGCTAAGCTGATGAATCAAAGAGGAGAATACTCAAAGGCAAAAGATGCGGCATCGGCAGGGCTTGATATTTTGAGAGGTAGTTCACCCAAAGAAACAGCTCGCTTTTATTATGAGCAAGGTTATGCTTCTTATCACCTTCATGAGTATGATCAACTTTCCGATATTCTTTCAAAAGCCAATTATGGTCCTTACCGTGCGTTGGTTACTAAGATGACCCCAACTTATAAATACCGAGTGGCAAAAAGCTATTTTGAAATTTATGAGTATGAAAAAGCAAGAGAGTTATTGTCTGATGCGATGATGATTGATAATTCTAATCCGAAAGTACATGAGCTTCAAATTGAAATTGCACATGCTACTACGGATAAATCGGAGATCATTGCCTTCAATAATGAGATTTTGGCACATGAGGAAAACCCTGTGACTAGAGCACAAAAACACGCAGAATTAGCTCAACTGTATTTGGTACAAGGGAAATATCAGCAAGCGATTAAGATGGCTGATATGTGTTTACAACAAATGCCAGAGCATTATTTGGTAGGCTATATCAAGGCGATTTCTTACTATAAGAGTGAAAATACAAAGAAAGCCGTTGATCAATTGAAAGAATTGGTGAAGTACAGAGGTTTAGATTTGGAAACGAAAGCTCAATACAACTTTTCTCTAGGTGTTATAGCTAATGAATACGGAGAATGGGATACAGCGAAAAGAGCTTTAAAAACAGCCCGCTTAGATAATTCATATCGTTATGCAGCCACAGAGCTTTTGGAAGAGATTACACTGAAGCATTAAAAAAATTCAACCAAGATAGATGAGAGGTATTTCTGAAAAGGAGTACCTCTTTTTTTATTGCCATTTATAGGTTTTTGCCTTTAGATAAAGATGTAGCATGTTTTTTGTCAAAATTCTCTAAATTGTTTAATTCTCAAGGTCAGAGAAAAAAATACTTTTTAATAAGGAATCAGCAGACTAAAATATATTTTATGAACCGCTTTTGGGGAGTATTTTCTTTATTGTTTTTTGGAATTTTTGCAGCCAACGCACAAAGCTCAAATGTGCCATTGAATAAAGAATATTACTATTTATTAGACCGTTACGAAATTCTAAACGGAGGTAATTCCGATTATTATACAACCGTAAAAGCTTATAAAAGAAGTGAAGTAGCTTCTTTTATTGAGCAAATGTATACGGATTCTACTCAACAATTTTCTTTGGCAGACCAATATAATTTAACTTATCTGCTAAGAGATAATTGGGAATGGATTTCAGATGATTCGCTTAAAGCCAGTTTGGCCTATGCTGAAAGGCCGTTTCTTAAGCACTTTTATACAGCTAAGTCTGATTTTTTTAGTGTAGAAGAAAGTAATTTCGATTTACATGTAAATCCTGTTCTTCATTTTAGCACAGGAAAAGATAATAATCTTGATGAGTTGGCTTTTATCAATACTCGTGGTGCTGAAGTAAGGGGAGTTATTGGGAATAAGATTGGTTTCTATTTTTATATGACCGAAAATCAGTCGAGAACACCTGATTATATTCAGGATGAAGTCAATAAAAGGAAGTCGATACCAGGGGAAGGCTATTACAAAATGACTTCGAATGGTGCGTATGATTATTTTCAGGCAAAAGGATATATCAATTTTAATGTGATTGATGAGATTGATTTACAATTTGGTTATGATCGTAATTTTATCGGGAATGGATATCGATCTATGGTACTTTCCGATAATGCGACAGACTATCTATTCTTCCGTTTCAATACGAAAGTCTGGAAGTTGAATTACACCAATATTTTTGCTCAGATGATAGCCAACAATCAAAAGGGAGATGACGGGTTATTTCCTAGAAAATATATGGCATTTCACCATTTAGGAGTAGATATCACTAAAAACCTAAACATCGGAATATTTGAATCAATCTCATATGGAAGAGATAATGGTTTTGATGTCACATACTTCAATCCTATCATTTTCTATAGAGCTATAGAATTCCAACTAGGAGATAATGACAGCGCAATGCTTGGAGCAGACTTGAAGTGGAATTTCTTGAAACACTTTCAACTTTACGGACAGTTTGTTATAGATGACATTCTTCTAAGTGAATTTTTTACAGGTTCAGGCTGGTTTGCCAATAAAATTGGTGGTCAGATCGGATTGAAATATATCAACGCCTTTGGTGTAGATAATTTAGACCTTCAGATGGAGTATAATGCAGCTCGCCCATATATGTATACTCATAAAGGTGAGGTGAATTATGGAAATCATCAGCATTACCAACAAGCATTGGCACATCCGCTAGGGGCAAACTTTCAAGAGGTAATCGGGATTATGCGCTACCAACCGAGTTTTATGCCTAAACTGAGCTTTGTAGGTAAAATGTTTTTGTCTGAACAAGGTATTGATATTACTGATGAAGAGAACTGGGGAAGTAATATTTACTTAGACTATAATGTTGGGAAACCCGATCATGGAGTACCGAACAATACAGACCGAAACGAATATGGCCATAAAATAGGACAAGGAGTACTGAGTAGAAACTTGATTTTAGATGGAGGATTGAGCTATCAAGTGTTTCATAATTTCTTTGTGGATATGAAATATACTTTCCGATGGAATCATATTTCTGACCCAGAGCAACCCGCTCCAATAGAACATAAAACAAACTTTGTCGGAATGGGCTTACGTTGGAATATCCAACAAAAGACTTATGATTTCTAGACTAAAGAAAAACAGATAAAAAAGCCTCATAAGTGTTTGAAACTTATGAGGCTTTTTAGTTGGACAAACTAGTGCTTTTTCTGGCTGGCTTTAAAGAGTAATTCTTTCTCTTCTTTGCTCAGTTTTTCATATCCTGACTCTGAAATTTTATCCAGAATGGCATCTATAATTTTTTGGTCAGGCATACCATTTGAATCAGTAGCAGTGGCGTTGGTGTATTTTTTATTCTTCGTGACTTTTAAACGAGGCTTTTTACTGAATAAACCTGCAAGAAAATCTAAGGTAGATAGAATTGGTCTTCCAATGTCATTTCCTTTTTGCATTGATCTGATATACACAAAACCGATTAGTGCACCTCCTAAGTGAGCAATATTACCACCTGCATTAGGGCCTGCAATTCCGAATAAAGAAAATGCTACAGGCACTATCGCGATGTACTTCAATTTGACTGGACCAAATAAAAGCAGTGGCACTTTATAATCGGGAGAGAGTGTCGCTAATGCAATGATAATAGCATATACACTGGCTGAAGCACCTACAAGTCCGCTAACGCCTCCTTTTGCAGCTACAAGTGGAGGAATAAGATTATAGGATAGTAAATAAATAAGTCCTCCTGCTAGGCCTCCAAGTACATACAAGGCTAATACCTTCCTTTCTCCAATCATTTGTCCGAGTAAATCTCCGAACCAATAAAGTAATAGCATATTGAAGATGATATGCAGAAAATCATTGATGCTATGAGAAAAGAAATACGTAACTAAAGTCCACGGATGAAATAGGAAATCTACAATATCTGGTGGTAAGGCGTAATTTCTGAATATGTACTGTTGGTAAAATCCGATGTTGCCTGTGTATTTACATACAAGGTATACCAATGCAGAAAGCACGAAGATTGCCACATTGATAATAATCAGCCTCGGAACGATATTATTTGGCCGATTCCACACAGATTTAAAATCATTTACGAAGGTGTTCATGGTCGAAGGAATCGCTTATTTAGTATGATAGAATACGGAACAAAATATGAGTAGGTTCTTTATTCTCTATATTTCTTTAACAGATAAGATAAAAAAAATATCCAAAAGCGGAGAACCACTTTTGGAACTTACAAGCATCTCTTAATAAAGTCTTTGAACTTTCCACATTTTTAAGAGAACATAGGCAAAACCCATCCCTAAAATGTGCGCCAAGTGAGCTACATTGTCACCCGGACTTTGGAGCATTAATTCGTATATTTCATAGGCTCCATAGAACATTACTAAGAATTTTGCTTTGATTGGTATTGGAGGGAATAACAACATCAATTGCATATTCGGGAAGATAAGTCCGAATGCCATGATGAGTGCAAAAATAGCCCCCGATGCACCAACCATACTATAATTCAAGTGCTGATCGTAGAAGTACTGAACATATTGAGTAGCTTCATTGATATATACTTTATTTGAAGGGTCGGCAGGGAAGGTAGTGTGCATAAACTCATAAAAATCCATGCGGTGTGCAGGGTTCAATTGATTAAACTCAGGGCCATAGTTGGTGAAGAAGTCAATAAATGCTTGAGGAGTCGGGTTGGATACAAAAGCATAATAAGCATCTTGAATCTGAGTCATTTCAAAGTAATTGATACCTCCATAGATAAGTCCTGTACCAATACCTGCAATCATATATAATTGTAAGAATCGTTTTGAGCCTAGTACTTGTTCCAGTAAAGGTCCAAAAATGAAGAGTCCGAACATGTTACTGAAAAGGTGCATGAAGCTCCCGTGCATAAACATGTAAGTAACAAATTGATAGATCTGAAAATCGGGAGACCCCGGATAGTGATAACTAAACAAGTTGGTTACATCTATATTAAAAGTACTCCTCAAAAACTCGACAAGTATAAATACACCGATATTTATGATGAGTAAATTCTTAACTATAGGTGTGATCTGTCTTCCCATAACGCACTATTTTTTTCTAATTGAATCTCTTTTATCTCTAATTGCAGCACTCGTTTGTCTCTGAAAGTATTTTCAGTGAGCGAAAAACATAGGGCAAATAGTTCTCCATTCTCAAATAATGACATTTCGTCAGCTTTATTGAAGGCTATAGCTTCAAAATAACGGTAAGAATGAGGGTGTTTTACCTGTAATTTAAGGTGTTTGCCTTTAAGAATACGAATTGGAGAAGCTAAAGTTAAATTTCTAACACAGAAAACAGGTCTTCTGTTTGATGGTCCGAAAGGAGCTAACAGTTGTAACTGCTCATAAAATTCTTCTGTAAGCTCACTTAAACTTAGCTCAGCATCTATATTAATCGATTTTTGAAGAAAAGACTGTCCATATTTCTTGTGCATGCTTTCTTCAAAAACTTCTTGAAAAGCAATCAAGTTCTCTGCTTTCAGACTCAAGCCTGCAGCACTTGCATGTCCTCCAAAAGATTCAAGGAGATGTTTACAATCAGAAAGTAAGCCATGGATATTAACACCTTCTACCGATCTGGCAGAACCTGTGAGTAAGCCATCTTCATGTTCTGTGAGGATTATTGTAGGTCTATATTTTTGCTCAATACATCTTGAGGCCACAATCCCAATAATTCCTTTATGCCATTCGGGGTGGTATAAGACTGTTGTTAGTTTCTCTTCAGGTATATTATCTAAGAGTTCTAATGCTAAAGAGGTCGCTTCTTGATCGTATTTTTTACGAAGTTGATTTTTCTGTTCAAGGTCAAGACTTAATCGGTTTGCTTCTTTTTCATCGTCAGATATGAGCAGTTGTAAGGCAAGATTTGCATGAGCTATACGACCTGCTGCATTTATACGAGGGGCGAGTTTGAAAACAAGGTCATGAACATCGGGCAGAGCAGGGACTCCCGCATGATAAAAGAGTTTTTGTAACCCTAAAGTCGGGATGTATTGAGAGAATCTTTTCAGTCCTTCTTGTAGTAAAATTCTGTTTTCTCCTTCAACAGGTACAATATCAGCTGCAATACTCAAGGCTACTAGGCCTGTCCAATTCCATAGTAAATCTTCTGGAATCTCATTTTGAATGGAAAAGGCTTGCAGAAGTTTGAAACCAATACCACAGCCACTCAACTCCTTGAGTGGGTAATCACAATTTTGCTGTTTCGGATTTAAGATCGCAAAAGCTTCGGGTAATTCTTTAGAAGGCAAATGGTGATCACAGACGATTACATCAATCTGATTTTCTTGTAGTGTCTTTATATTTTCTTGTTCACTGATTCCACAATCAAGAAGAATAACGAGTCCACAGTTCTCTTCTATTGCATACGTTACTCCTCTTTCAGAAAGTCCGTAGCCTTCTTGGTAACGATCGGGAATGTAATAAGTGAAGTTTGGGCAGGCTTCTCTAAAAAATGAAATCATCAAAGCGACAGAGGTGATTCCGTCTGTATCGTAGTCGCCGTAAAAAAGAATCTTTTCATCATTTTCTACAGCCTCTGTTATTCGATCAGAAGCTTTTTGCATTTGAAACATGAGAAAAGGATCATGAAGATCGTGTAGGTGAGCTGAAAAAAACAAGCGAGCTTTCTCCTCTGAGGAGATTCCTCGTTGTAGGAGAATCTGCTGTATCAGAGGAGAAAGCTTTTGAAATGTTTTTGGTATATATGCTGAAGAAATTGGTTTAGGGAAAATCCAACGAGTGGATGACGTTTTTATCATGGAGAAACCTGTAAGATATTCAATACTTCAGGAAAAATAGTACCCCAATTCATATAAACCAAGAAGCCCGCGGCACATACTAACAATCCAGTAAAAAGTCCACCCCAAAATAGCCCCATGTTATAGCGGTATTCTTTTTTCTGAATCTGATTACTGAGTTCTTCGGGCAAACTCTTCAGAAGCATCATTCTATTTTCAAGTCGGTCTATTTGCTTGTCCAGATCTACTGTAAGCTTTTGTTTATCTCTAAACTCATCGAATTTTTCTTGAATGGCAGATTGAAAGCCTTCTAGTAGTTGCGAGGTATGACTTTGAGTAACCTTGATTTCTTTCAAGGTATCTTCCATGTCTTTCTGCTGGATTCTACTGATTGAAGGTGATTTCTTCTTTTTAGAGGCTACAGCAATTACGATAATTAGTAAAAGCACTGCACCACCTGCATAAATAAGCCAATCTGTATGTTCTTGCCAGTTTTCGAAAGCTTGAAACCATTTGTCGTTCATATGTACTATCATTTGATTGATGTTAAGGGGCAACCGAATAACGGTATGTTAAACAGGGGAGTTCTACACATGTAAGGCTTTGAAGACAAATGGAAGAAAAGTATTACCTATGTAAGTTTTAATATGGATAACAATTTTTGGGAAAAGTGTTAAATTCTTGTATAAAATTTCAAGGATTCAAACAAATTGAAAATGCTTAAGTTAAAGTTGACTAAATTTGAGAATAAAAGGGTAGAAAAGAGACCTTTAACTTAATAGACTAAACAAAAAGAAAACGATTTTAAAACACGACCATGAACGCTACGCAGTTTATTCCTATTTGTAGGCGGCTTGCATCAATTATATCTTTTGATTATAAGTCTGAATCTTTAAAAGATCAATTTAATAATGATACAAACTACGAAGATAATGTAGTTGCCTTTTTACAGGATTTAAGCAGTAAAGCTCAGAAAATAGATTTGGCACTGATCCGCCACCAAGTAACGGTATCGGATTTTCAGCAGCTAGTAGCAGAAGCAAACTATCCTATATTTAGCTTTTACGAAGAGCAAGGGAAGCTAACTCCAGTCATTTTCTATAAGCCCGACCGAAAGTCATTGAGTGCCTATGCCTACTTCGATAATGAAGAAGTGCTTCTAGAAGATCCTGAAGATGCCCTGCCTTTTATTCATATTAATGCAGAAGGTTTAGTAGAGTATGTAGCTCCTATTCCATTAGACTCTTTGGTGAGTAGTGATAAAGATTTAGAAAAATCAAAAGGGCCTGTTCAGCGATTGATGGCGCTGTTGGGAGCTGAAAAGAAAGACATTCTTTACATCTATTTCTATGCTATCATTATTTCTATTATCAGTTTGGTACTTCCTGTGGGGGTTCAAGCCGTTATTGAAATGGTAGCTGGTGGTGTAGTATTTGATTCCATCGCACTTCTGATCACAATTATTATTGTAGCTACACTCGTGACAGGAGGGCTTCAGATTATGCAGATTAGTCTCGTGGAGATTATCCAACGACGGATATTTGTGAAGGCTGCCTTGGAGTACACATACAGATTGCCAAGAATGAAGGTTGAGTCTATCTTGGGAGAATATGCTCCCGAGTTGATGAACCGATTCTTCGATATTCTAAATATTCAGAAAGGTCTTCCTAAGTTACTAATTGATTTGTCTGCCGCAGTTTTACAAATCATCTTTGGTTTGGTACTGCTTTCTTTCTATCACCCCTTATTTATTGTATTTGGTCTGATACTCGTTTCTGTCCTGATCGCACTCTTCTATTATACAGGGCCTAAAGGACTTAGGGCAAGTTTGATCGAATCAAAATACAAGTATAAAGTGGTACATTGGCTAGAAGAAATAGCCAGAACACTTTATTCATTCAAATTGGCGGGTAGTGCAGGATTATCTGTAGAGAAAACAGATACCTATACAAGTAATTACCTCAGATACAGGAAAAAACTATTCAAAGTCTTAATCGGACAGTATTCATATATAGTAGTTTTTAAGACCTTAGTGACAGGAGGATTATTGACTATTGGTACTTTTTTGGTTATCAATAGAGAAATAAATCTAGGTCAGTTCGTAGCTTCGGAGATTGTGATTGTTTTGGTATTAGGAGCCGTTGAGAAATTGATTCTTAATATTGATGTGGTTTATCAGTCACTAACAGCTGTTGAGAAAATAGGATATGTAACTGATATTCCATTGGAGCGCAAAGGAGGAATTCATATGCATAAGGAAACGGAAGGTATGGATATAAAAATCAAAGACCTTTCTTATTCTTATCCGAATGCTTCGCGTAAGGTGCTTCAAAATATCAACCTTGAAATAAAAGGAAAGGAAACTGTTTGTATCACAGGATATAATAATTCGGGTAAAGCCACCCTTATCAATATTATATCTGGATTGATGGAAAATTATGATGGCTTAGTTTCTTTCAACAAAATTTCCTTAAGGGATATCAATCTTAACAGTTTAAGAGATACTATTGCAAGAAATGTTTCTGAAGATGAACTCTTCGATGGAACAATCTTGGAAAATATCACAATGGGTAAAGCCAAAGTAAAGTACCAAGATGTGATATGGGCATTGGAAAGTGTCAACTTATTGGACTTCGTGAATATGCAAAAAGATGGTCTTCAGACCATGATTACATCAGGAGGACAAAGCTATTCAAGCAGTATTGCGAGTAAGCTTATTTTGGCAAGATGTATTGCCGAACGTCCGAAATTGCTTATTCTGAACAAATCATTTAGCAAGATCAATAAACCAGAAAGGTTACAATTGATTAGCTTCTTGATGAACAAAGAAAATCCATGGACACTTCTATGTATTTCAAATGATCCTTTAATGCTCTCGGCATGTGATCGAGTGGTATTAATGGATAATGGACAAATTGCTTGCGAAGGTTCTTACGAACAAATGATCAAGAATGACAAATTCAGAGATTGTATGATTGATCCTGATTCTATCATTTAATTCTGAAGACCTAAACCAATCGAATTATGTTAAAGATTTCATCTAAACAGTCTGCAGACAGAAATTTATACGACGAACGACTGAATACAATTGAAGCGCTGCATACACCAAAAAATGCGAGAGCATTAGCAAGATGGCTTTTGGGTATCTTCTTATCTTTCTTCATTGTATTATTTCTGCCTTGGCAACAAAATATTAGAGCAAAGGGAGAATTGACTGCCTTGAGTCCTTCGGATAGACCTCAGGTGATTCCATCGCCTATTGATGGGCAGATTTCTGCTTGGCATGTCAGAGAAGGTCAGTATGTTGATTCTGGACAAGTTTTGATCACTATTTCTGAGATCAAAGAAAAATACATTGACCCCGAATTACTGAAACGTTTGGAAGAACAAATGACCGCCAAAGAAGAGGTAATTGAGGCAAAGTTCAATAAAGTGAAAGCTTATGAGAAGCAATTAAAAGCCATGAAAAATGGTTTGGAGTTTAAGTTGAATCAGAACACCAATAAAATTGCACAGTCAAGGCTAAAGATTAGTAGTGATAGTATCGACTGGCTAGCGGCACAAGTTGACCTCAAAAACTTTGACCGTCAGTATAAGGCCAATCAAGCTTTATATGATAGCGGACTAATTCCTTTGGTGAAATTAGAATCGGCTAGAAGTAAGTTTCAATCGAGCAAAGCAAAAGAGCTTTCTCAAGAAAACAAATTCAATATGAGTAAGGCAGAACTTCAAAATGCCTTAATCAGTAGAAATAGTATTCAAGCGGATGCTTTCGGCAAAATAGCCAAAACAGAATCTGAATTGAGTGCCACACTCGGTGAAATAGCGGAGTCACAAGGGCAACTTTCAGATTATCGAAATAAATACAGAAATATTGAGATTCGTACTGGAATGCGTACCATCAAAGCCCCTCAAGATGGCTATGTGGTAAAAGCATTATCAAGTGGTATTGGTGAGAACGTAAAAGTGGGTAAGTCACTAATGAGCTTGATGCCGAAAGATCCTCAATTGGCTGTAGCAATGGAAGTGAAAGCCATGGATGTACCACTTCTTGATATTGGTAGACATGCTCGTCTTCAGTTTGACGGATGGCCTGCAATTCAGTTCTCAGGATGGCCAAGTGTTTCGGTAGGTACTTTTGGTGGTAAAGTAGAAGTTATTGACTACGTAAGTGGAAAAGACGGAAAATATAGAGTATTAATTACGCCAGATCTTCGAAATAAACGAGACGACCAATGGCCTGAACAACTCAGAGTAGGTTCTGGGGTCTATGGTTGGGTCTTGCTAGACGAAGTTCCTGTATGGTACGAACTATGGCGTCAGATCAATGGATTCCCTCCTAGTTTGAAGAATAAAGAAGAAGCGGAAGCGGCGGAAAAGAAGTAGCAACTAGATGATGAGTAGAAGAACGTATGGATAGGATCAGAAACTATTTGATTGGTTTTTTCACAATTTTTCTTTCGAGTAATGTACTGATGGCGCAAGAAGACAGCACCAAAGTATTTCAGCTTGAAGATATTTATCAGTTGGTACTCCAAAATCATCCTGTAGCTCAACAAGCTTATTTACTTTCGGAAAATGCTCGTATGAACATCCGAATGTCTAGAGGCTATTTTGACCCTACGGTTGGTTCAGACTTTAATAACAAACAATTCAAGGATACCAATTATTACAGACTTTGGGATAGCTATTTGAAAGTACCACTTTGGATTGGTGAACTGAAAATGGGCTATGAGAAAAATACAGGAGAGTTTCTGAACCCAGAGTCAGATACCAACTCAGAAAAAGGATTGGCCTATGTCGGTATAGAAATTCCGGTTTTAAGAGGGCTTCTTTTTGATGAACGAAGAGCCGCTTTGCGAAAAGCACAAGCATTCCAAGCCGAAGCCGAAGCAAAACAGGTAAGTACAATCAACAAATTGATTCTTCAGATCGCTAAAGATTACTGGAATTGGTATTTCACGTACCACAGTTATCGACTGGCAGAAGAAGGTTTTCAGTTAGCACGTTTCAGATATAGAGCTGTAGTAGATCAAGTAAAACAAGGGGCGTTGGCTGCCTTGGATACTGTAGAAGCAAAAATTACAATTCAGCAAAGAGAAATCAATGTACAAAATGCATTGGTAGCTTATCAGAATGCAGGAATGATTCTTTCCAATCACCTTTGGGATGAAGATGGAAATGAAGTAGAAATGAGTAATGCCTTAGTTCCTGTTTCGGTTCCGATTTCAGAGTTACCAACAAGTTCATTGGAAGAACTTTTACTTTTGGCAAGACAGGCTCATCCAGACTTAAGAGTCTTGGACGCAAAGTATCAGCAGCTTGATTATGAGCGAAAGCTAAATGCAGAGATGCTGAAGCCAAAGTTGACTTTCAAGTATAACTTCTTGAATAGAACCCCAATTTCAAGCAATAACTATGATGCCGATTTCTTTGTAGAAAACTACAAGGCAGGGGTTTCTTTCTACATTCCATTATTCTTGAGGAAAGAAAGAGGAAAATTGGGTATGACCAAAGTGAAGATGAGCCAAGTACAATTGGATCAATTGAATTTGAGAAGAACAATTACAACGAATATTGGTCAGCAATACAATGTAGTAGAAAACCATTTCAGAGTCATGGGTATGCAATCTGATATGGTAAGCAACTACAGAAGATTACTTTCTGGAGAAGAGCAAAGATTTCAAGCAGGAGAAAGTTCTGTATTCTATGTCAATGTTCGAGAAGGAAAGCTTTTGGAAGCAGAAACCAAGTTATTCAAGATCAGAGCAGATCTAGCAAAGTCTTTGGCTGAACTCAGATGGGCTTCTGGTTTGGGTGTAGAATAAAGATATTTTTAATTTGAAGTATAAATAAAGCACTGAGCGTAAGCTTGGTGCTTTTTTTATGGAATTACTTTTCATTAACCTGATACTATATTCACCTTTTTGTGTATCTAAATATCCTTGTTGAGGTAAAATAATCGTATTCTTTTATTTTAGTCGATCAATTCACATTAAAATAAAAACATGCGATATCTATTTTTTACAATTACTCTATTTCTATATGCTGTTCAGCTCATGGGACAGGCGGTACAAGATTCAAGCAAATTAACCTTAGATCGAATTTTTGCTTCTTCAGAATTCCGACAAGAATATGCTCCCCAAATCCAATGGATTGATGGCGGGGAAGCTTATATCACTATTTCTTGGGGAGAAAATGGGCAAGATATCATCAAATATAAAACAGCAACGTCTGAGAAATCTACACTTGTATCTGCTACCGAGCTAGTACCAGAAGGAAAAGAAAAAGCTTTATACATTGAAGAAATTACGCTTTCAGAAGATGAAAGTAAACTCTTGATTTTTACCAATTCATCTAGAGTTTGGAGAGCCAATACCAAAGGTGATTATTGGATCTATGACCTAAAAACAAAGCGACTCTCTCAGATTGGAAAGCAATTTCCAGCATCGACATTAATGTACGCTAAGTTTTCCTCAGATAATAGTAAAGTAGCTTATGTACAAGCATTCAATTTATATGTAGAAGAGCTTGAAACAGGAACGCTTACACAGCTTACAACAGATGGTGGAGAAGGAATTATTAATGGAACATTTGATTGGGCTTATGAAGAAGAGTTTGGTTGTAGAGATGGTTTCCGTTGGAATGAGAATGGAAATAGCTTAGCATTTTGGCAAGTAGATGCTTCTAAAATCGGAACATTCTACATGATAAATACAACCGATTCTATTTATTCAAAACCAATTCCAATCCAGTATCCTAAAGTAGGGCAAGACCCTTCTTCTGCTAAAATAGGAGTAGTTTCATTATCTGATCAAAAAATCAAATGGATTCCTCTTGAAGGCTCATCTATCCAACATTACATTCCGAGTATTCAATGGGTAAATGAAGAAACTCTACTCATTCAGCGTATGAATCGCCTACAAAATGAATTGGTAGTCTGGACGTACAATGTGAATACAGAAGAACTTAAAGCAGTTTATACTGAGAAAGAAGATACATGGGTTGACTTGAACTACAATGATATTTCGGCAGATAATTGGGGAGCGAATGCGCTACAATTGGTTGATGATAAAAAAGCCTTTCTACGAATGACAGAGAATGATGCTTGGAGACATATCTATAAAGTAAACATAAAGACTGGAGAAAAAACGCTTCTTACAGATACCGATTTTGATGTTGCTTCATTTGTATCGGTGACTTCATCGCATGTATATTTTCATGCTTCTCCTACCAATAGTACACAACGTTATTTGTATAGAGTTGACTTAAAAGGAAAGAACAAAGTAGAGCGAATTACACCTAAAGAAATAACAGGGACAAACCTTTATAACTGTTCTCCAAATGGAAAATATGCAATCTATAAGCATAATAGTGCACTTGAAGCGACAGCCGTAGATGTAGTTTCTTTGCCGAAACATAAAGTGTTGAATTCGATGGTAAGCAATAACAAATTCAGTACGAAAGTGAGGGAAATTGCTTTGCCTGAAGTCGAGTTCACAAAGGTAACCACCGAAGATGGTTTAGAGATTGATGTCCGCATGGTGAAACCAATCAATTTTGATCCGAATAAAAAATATCCTGTACTTTTCCATGTTTATGGCGAGCCTTGGGTGCAAGTAGCTACTGATAGTTGGATTGGAATGTGGAATATCTACTTGGCTCAACAAGGGTACGTAGTGATTGATATGGATAATAGAGGAACGCCTTGTTTGAAAGGAAGTAAATGGAGAAAAAGCATTTATAGAAAAGTTGGCGTAATCAATGCACATGACCAAGCTATGGCTGCCAAAGAAATCTTGAAGTTAGATTACTTGGATAATGAACGTACAGCCGTTTGGGGATGGAGCGGAGGAGGTTCTATGACCTTGAATTTGATGTTCAAATATCCTGAAATTTATACAACAGGAATGGCAGTGGCAGCAGTTTCGGACCAATTGATCTACGACAATATTTATCAGGAACGTTATATGGGTTTACCTCAAGACAATCTTGAAGATTTTGTGGAAGGGTCACCTGTTACGCATGCGCATAAGTTGGAAGGAAATCTGTTGGTTATTCATGGTACTGCAGATGACAATGTGCACTATCAGAGTATGGAGTTATTGGTAAATGAGCTGATAAAACACAATAAGCAATTTCAGATGATGTCTTACCCAAACCGTGCACATGGTATTTATGAAGGGAAAAATACTCGAAGACATCTCTATACATTATTGACTAATTATCTGAAACAACACGTACCTGTAAACACTGAAAACGGTGTTCAATAAATAAGGCATTTATACCGTAGGAAACTTTAAACTTCCTACGGTATATTTTTTAGTAGCATTCCGATCATTCAATGTTTATACATCTCCAATTTTCTCATATTCTATTTGTAATATGAGTCTTCTATCCTGTCTTTTTTGAGTTCAAGCCTTTCCAAAATTGTATTTTCCTTATTTTATATCGACTTTCGTCTGAAATTTATTACGATTTTCTTCGGGGCAGGGTGAAATTCCCTACCGGCGGTGATAGTCCGCGACTCCTTGTAAAAGGACTGACTTGGTGAAATTCCAAGGCCGACAGTTAAAGTCTGGATGAGAGAAGAAAATGGAAGACTGTAGTTTGTGTAGTATTATTTCTTTTGAGAAATGAGATAGTGTCTTGTGTACAAGCTTTGTATTTGCAGGTGACTGTTTCATTCTTTTTCTCAATTGAAAAATACATTCTATGATTACAGCTTAGTCGTATGTTCTTTATTCTGAAGAATGTACACGAGCCTCCTATTGCCCTGACAGATTATCATGAACATTGATAATACTGAGGAACACATGAAAACTATTGAGAATTTTGGAACTGACTACAAGTCAAGAGTAGAAAATGCAATCCTAACACTTCAGCAAGGAAAAGGCGTACTTTTGGTAGACGATGAAGATCGTGAAAATGAAGGTGATATCATTTTCCCTGCCGCAAGTATGACTCCAGAAGATATGGCTGTGATGATTAGAGAATGTAGTGGTATTGTTTGTCTTTGTATCACCGATGAGCGTAGAGAGCAATTAGGTCTTCGCCCAATGGTAGAAAACAACAATAGTAAAAATCAGACGGCTTTTACCGTTTCTATTGAAGCAAAAGAAGGGGTAACAACAGGTGTTTCTGCAAAAGACAGAGTTCAGACCATCCGTACGGCAATTGCTGAAAATGCAAAACCAGAAGATTTGGCAAGACCAGGTCACGTATTCCCACTTACGGCTAAAAAAGGTGGTGTTTTAGAGCGTAGAGGTCATACAGAAGGAAGTATTGATTTGGTGAAATTGGCAGGACTAGGCGATACTGCGGTTCTTTGTGAGCTAACCAATGAAGATGGAACAATGGCACGTTTGCCTGAAATCATTGAATTTGCAGATAAAAAAGAAATGACTGTAGTTACAATTGAAGATATTGTTCAATATATCAGTAACAACTAAGTTCTAGCGAACTAATAAAATAAAAATTGACTCCTCAGCGACACTAGAAGATTTCGTTATTCTTCAAGTATCGTTGAGGAGTTTTTTTATTTCTTATGCTTGATATCCATCCAATAGCCTAAATCATCTTTTTCGTATTCTTCAATGCTAATCGGATTCTTACTTTTGATGAGCCGAACACTTTGTGTACTTCTAAAGTAACGGACATCAACGAGTGTATCTTGAAATTGAAAGGTGGAAAATCCCCAATCATAGAGGTCATAACGCATATCTATGGCTTTCCCATAGTTTGAAATTTCTTCAACAACCTTGAAGTATTTGGACAGGGCTTCATTGTATTTTTTGAAGTCTACTTCTTCAATGTAGTACTCATGACCGTTTACTGTTATATCGTAACTTTCTTTGAAATGACCATATTTGATCCAACGGGCTTGGCTTTCTTTCTTAATAATAAAAAAGAAAACAACAGCTGATAAGATGATAAGAATCCACATAACTCCTCCTTTTTTCTCCTAATCGTTGATATAACAAAGGTCTTGAAATTTAGGCTGAGAATAAAGGTAATTACTACTTCTTGAATGGTACTTTTTTCCCATTTTACTTCTCTCTTAAAGCTGAAGGAGTTACTCCAAATTCTTTTTTGAAACGACTAGAAAAGTAAGGCAAATCGGTAAAACCAAGTTCTAATGCGATACTTGTCAATGACTCATTACTTCGTTCAATCCGTTTGTAGGCTTCTTGAAAACGCTGTTGCATCACAAATTGACGAGGAGGGAGACCAAAAGCTTTTTTGAAATTATTTCTGAGCTTCGACTCACTCATATGGTACTTCTGACTAAGTTCTTTAACCTCAGGAGGATTTTTTAGCTTTAGCATCAGCTCTTCTTTCATATTCAAAAGCGTTTGAGCATTTACATCTAGATAGCCAAATTCTCTTTTTTCCTCTAATCTTTTGCGGAGCTGAACAATGAAATGCGTGAATAAATTGAGACAAGTGGCATTGCTATAACCAATGCGACCGTATTTAATCTTTTGAAGATCGAATAGTTTTTGGAAGTCATCTTGCATCTGAAGATTCATTGTTTCGTAGAGCATCCAAGGTTTCGGGTTATTTAAAAATTGTTGGAGTTCTGGAAATTGATCATTGGTATATTTATCCCAATCTTCTACTCTTATTCGCATAGAGATTAGGCGAACAGTTTGCCCTTTGGGATAAATAATATCAAGAGGATTTTTAGAACTATACATACAAGCGCCATTCGTTTGATTTAGCCCAATAGAATTCAACTCCTCTCCTTTTTGCCATAAATGCCCTTGCATCACAAAACGAATAATAAAGAGTTTTTCTTTCTCGTTTTTAAGCTCTTTAAAAACAACATCTTCATTGAAGTGCATTTTGCTAATGACACAATGGAGCCATTCTAACTTCTTGTACACTACGGATTGAATGCTGAAATCTTTATGTGAGATTTCGAGTTTTTCCCCATCCCAAGAACCACCATATTTCTGTAGTAGAGAAGGAATGGCATCTTCGATATTATTTTGATTCAATTGGATGACAATGGATGGTTGGGGAATATGCATAGGTTAATATTTTATCTTAGATCTAGTTTCATAATCACTGATTAGCAGTTATTTGGTAGATCTGTTGTTTTCTTAAAGATATTTGCTGTTTTCTTAAATAAACATTTTTTGCCTTTTTCCCTCCTTTGTAGAACCTAATTTAAACACATTATCAATCTATATTTTAAGATGAGAAAGACCTTTTTATTAGCCCTTTCTCTTATGACTTTGGCATTTTCTGCATTGGCACAAGAGAAAAAAGGAGGACTAACGGAAGAAGAATTGAAAAAAGCCAATAACCCATTGGCCAACATAACAGCCTTTAGTATCCATAATTACTATTCGCCATCTTTAAGAGGCGTAGACGGAGGTAGTACTAATGCTACGATGCTTCGTATGGCTAAACCTTTAGCTGAAGGTAAGCTTTTAGTGAGAGCTACGCTTCCTGTTTTCAATGCAGATATTCCAGGATCTACAACTTCTGGACTTGGAGGAGTGAACGTTTTTGCAACTTATACAATCACAGATCCAAGTGCAGGAACACTAATTGGTATTGGACCAATGGTGACATCTCCTATGTTATCAGGTACGATGTCAGTTGATGGAAATGAAGTAGAAGATGCTTTTGATGATTCTTCATGGAGACTTGGTGGTGCTTTGGTTATTTTCAATGCGAAGAGTAAAATTGTTCAGTATGGAGGTTTGATTACCTATGAACATTCAGTAGGCTCAGATATTGAAAAATCTACAAGTCAAGCCATCATTCAGCCTTTCATGATGCTTCAGTTGGGCAAAGGAACTTACTTGCGTTCGTCGGGATCAACAGTACTAGATTTCACTAATGCAGATTACTTTGCTCCTGTAGGTATGGGTATCGGTAAAGTATTGAAAGTCGGTGACTCTGTTATCAATATGTTTTTCGAACCACAATACACAGTATATTCTAATAAAGAAGGACATTCCAATATTCAACTTTTCTCAGGAATTAATTTCCAGTTCTAAGCAATTATCATCACAAGAATTTGGTGGATATTCATATATAAACAAAAAGTCAGAAACTGTTGGTTTCTGACTTTTTTTACAAGAATCAAAAATTGATTCTAGAGTTTGATACCCATGAGTAGAATGTCATCGGTTTGAGATTCATTTCCCTGTAATTTCCATTCCTCTAGATAAGAGTCCAAGAACTCAGATTGGGCATTCATATCGAGATGACTATTCTTTTTCAGTAAGTTTCTAAAATGCCCTGCCATTATTTTCCGATTATCTTTTCCTCCAAACTGATCTTGATAACCATCAGAATACAGGTAGATTTTTGTATTTGGCTTTATGCGTACACTATGTGTATGGAAAGAAGGCTTATTCAAATAGATTTTCCCTCCTGCACTGAATCTATCCCCTTTTAAGAGTTGAGTTGTCGTATCTGAGACTACGATGAATAATGAAGCTTTTGCTCCAGCAAAATGAAGCTCATGGGTACTTTTATCGAAGAGGCATACAGTACAGTCAATGCTATCATTGTTTTGAGTGATAGATTGTTGTAGTGTTTTTGTAATACCATTGTGAAGTTCAGAAAGAATAACATGAGGGTCTGTAATATTTTTTCTGAAAATAATCTCGGATAGAAGCTGTTTACCAAGCATACTCATCAGTGCACCTGGTACACCATGACCTGTACAGTCTGCCGAAATAATGATGATTTTATCTCCACACTCTTCGATCATGTAGAAATCACCCGAAAGAATATCTTTTGGTTTATAGATGATGAAATAATTCTCAGCACCTAACAGTCGTTTAACTTTTTCTTCAGAAGGTAGAATTGAGCTTTGAATACGATGAGCGTAGTTGATGCTGGAAGTGACTTCATTATTTCTTTTCTGTAGGCGAAGTCCTATCATTTCAAGCTCTCGTTTTTGTGTATTCATGAAGGTATTTTGCTGCGAAAGCTCTTCATTAGCTTCCTGTAATTCCATACTACGTTCTTCTACTGTTTCTTCTAATCCTCTGTTCAATTCATTCAATTGACTACTTAATATCTCAGTCTTTTTGTAGGTCTTAAATAGTCTGCGAGAAATCATGGCACCTTGTACAATGATAAAACTAAAGAAGCCAATACTTACCATATCAAAAGACTGGATTAAGTCTCTGTGATAAAGAATGTCATTGAAAATGGTGAATAGCAATATCAAAACACCTCCCATAAAAATGATTGCTCCTGTGCGTTTTCGCTTAACCACCAATATCATTACATAAAAAGTGTAGAAGGCTGTAAGAGCAATGATTGCTTGTGTTACACCAACTAAAGATGTGAAAAAATGAGGCGTTGCACAGGCTGTTATGATTCCTAAAACAGCCGAAACAAAGGCTGTAATTAGCATAAACGGACGAGGTGCATCTTTTGGATAAACACAATAGATAAATGCAGAAAGCGAAAATATAGGGACTATGATTGTGAGGTATTCTATACGAAGAAGTAAAGCCCAAGGGAAACTTGGGAATAATTTGATCATAAGAAGCTCTCCCATCACAAGTGTGCGCAGTACCAACACAAAACAAGTAATTGCAAAATACAGTGGAGCACGGTCTTTTAGCCTGAACAGATATAGGAAAATGTGATAAATTCCCATTATCATAAGACAACCGATAAGAAACATATCTTTCATGATTGCTTCCTGACGTTTCTGTAAAACGGTTTCGGCAGTACCCATGTAGAACTCATCCATTGCACCACCTTTCTTATGATCGAAATTGGCAATCTGTAAAACGATTTCTATTTCATCTGATTTTGGGAAGAAAGTAGGTGTCGTAATTTGGTAAGCAGGTTTATAACTATCTTTTTGAGCACTCAATTCCCCGACTTTTACAATCATTGTTCCATCTACAAAAAGCCGATAAGACGCCGCTATTTTAGGCATTCGAATAGCTAATTCTTGCTTTTTGTGAAAGTGGTGCTTTACTCTCAATCGAAATGTATGTGCTCCGTATTCGGAAAGATGAATATCATCTATAGCTTGGTTTACCCATTTATTTGCAATCTGATGAAATCTAGGTGATTTGAATATCGTATTGGAATCGGATGGTGTTAATAACTGGTCTTTATAAAGCTCCCATTCTCCATTGATTGAAAAATAGGACGTATCGTTTTGGTCTAATGTAGAAATATCCAGAAAGCCTTTGATTGGTTGGGTCAAGTCTGAAGTTTCATTAGCATTAGTGGTTAATTGAGCACACAGGATTAATGTGAGTAAAACAAAAAATCTGATAGTATAAATCATAATACAGAGTACCTTAAATACAAAACAATCAGTAAGTGGATGGCTTACTGATTGCTTTGTTTTGAAATTATAGTCTGATACCTATCACCAAGATATCGTCTGTTTGTTTTTCTTTCCCATCTTTTTGCCAGTCTTGAACGATGTTAGCTAATAGCTCTTTTTGTTTCTCGAAAGGCAATAAGAAGTTTCGTTTCAATAAGCTTCTGAAATTCTTCGCTAAGAATTTACTGTTGTTTTCACCACCAAACTGATCTTGATAACCATCAGAATACATATAAAGTACAGTGCCTTTTTCGAAAGTAATTTCTTGAGTTTTGAACTCTGGCGTACTAGTACCTCCTTTTCCTCCGGCACTAAATCTTTCTCCTTTTAGAATGTGTTCTCCTTGGTCATTGATAAGTAGAATTGATGATTTCGCCCCTGCAAAGTACAATTTGCTATCATCGTCATCGATTATACAGATCGAAAGATCAATACTGTCATTGTTCTGAGTAATGTTCTGTTGGAGTGACTTCATAATTCCAACGTGCAACTCTGCTAAAATCTGATGCGGAGTTGTAATATTTTTTCGGAAAATAACTTCAGACAGAATTTGTTGTCCTACCATACTCATAAGCGCACCTGGCACTCCATGACCTGTACAGTCAGCAGAGATAACAATCACTTTTCCATCTATCTCTTCTACCATGTAGAAATCACCCGAAAGAATATCTTTTGGTTTGTAAAGTACAAAGTAGTTTTCCTTACCTAAAAGCTGTTCTACTTTGGTGGCAGATGGTAGCATAGAACGTTGAATTCTATGGGCATAATTAATACCTGCCGTAATCTCTATATTTCGTTTTTGTAAGACTTGACTTACCTTTTCTAGTTCCCTTTTCTGATTGTTGATGTACTGATTTTGAAGGCTTAATTCTTCATTTACTTCAGTAAGATCTTTTGTACGCTCTTCTACTGTAGCTTCAAGGTTCTGATTGGCATCATTTAATTTTTGAGAAAGATCTTCTGTACGGTTAAATGCCGATGACAATCTGTACGATAGCATAAAACCTTGTGTGAAGATAAAACTAAAGAACCCAATAGCCATCATGTGTCTCGTATGTATCACTTCTTGCTGATAAAGCATGTCATTTACGATACAGGCAATAAAGAAAAGAACACTAAAAGCAAAAATGATAGAACCTGTAACCCTCTTTTTCAATGCTAAAATGATAAGGTATATACAGTATAAAGATGCAACACCAATCACAGCATGAGATACGGGTACGAGGTAAGAGAAGATTGAGGCAGGAGTTACTAGGGTAATAAGCACCATAATTGCTACTGCAATACCAATTCCTGTAACGAAGTTCTTCGACCTGTTTTTAGAGAATACAAAATAGACAAAAGTTGCTATCGAGAAGATAGGTACAAAGTAAGATATATATTCCATTCGTGTAAGTGCTACCCAAGGAGTTGATGGGAATAGCTCTAACCAAAGGTATTCTCCTGTAGAAAGTGTTCTGAACGCGATGGAAATACATGAAATGGCAAAATAAAGTGCTGATCTATCTTTTTGTCTGAAGTAATACAACATGAGATGATAAAGTCCCATAGCCAATAAACATCCGACAAGAAATAAATCTTTCATTACACTAAGTTCTCTGGTACTTCTGATTGTTTCTTCAGAACCCAGATGAATAGAGTCCCAAGTACCTCCTTTTCTGTGGTGATAGTTTGAAACTTGAATGATAAATTCTGTGGATTTACCCTTTACACCAAAAGTTGGGACACGTGTGTTATAGCCTGCTTCGCCTTTTTCTTCCTGATCGGAAACATAGCCTGTGACTGCTTTTAATTCCCCATCTACATAAAGACGGTAAGATGTAGCCAAAGTAGGTATTTTTAAGCCTAATCGAGTACCTTCTTCAAGCCCATGTTTCATAACGAGCCTGTAGGTTCCATAACCGTAAGGACTGATTATTTTATCTCCTAAAGTTTGTTCCGACCAAACTTCAGGCATATGAATAAAATGAGTTTCTGGATTGGTATTGATGAAATCAATTGGGTATAATAATTCATTCCAATAAAATTCCCATTCTCCGTCAAGCTTCGATAGTTCATCATAAAAAGATTCCTCTTTTTCAGATAAGTCTAAAATACCTTTTTGAATTAAGCTTTGCTGAGGAGTTTGAGCAAATGCGGTGTGTTGAAAAAGTAGAATAGGTAGAAGAAAAAAATATAAAAATAATCTCATCAGATCAGATTGTTAGTGTTATCGGTGGCAATATAGCCAATGTAGCCCAAATAATTCAATCACAAACATTTAAACAATATGTATTTGAACTAAATTAAAGCTAGGTAAGGATACATAACATCTTGAAAAGACGATATTTACAAATATCAGATTATGAAAGGGTTAAGGCTGGTGTTTGTATGATGTTAAAGAAAGAGTATTCTTGAGATATTTTATTAAAATATATTCACAAATATTGATTCAATCTTTATTTAGTCTAAAATTAGGCTGATAAAAAAGAACAAATTCATACAGAAAGAAGCGATGATATTCATTCGCATGGTGTATTTATAATTCGCAAAATCTAAGTCTTTGAATACTTTTCTAGACCAATAAGTGAAGTAAATAAGAATAGGTTGGGTACAAAGAAGGTAAAATAGAATATGAAGATTCAGGTTATTTTGCCAATAATAAAAGATAAATCCGATACCTGTAACCAAGAAAATTCCTGCCGAGAAAAATAGTGTACCTTTTATACCAAGTAGTCGGCTCATTGTCATATCACCTCTTTGTTTATCTTCCTCATGTTGATAAATCTGTGTGAGCGGGTAATTGGCAAAAAGCATTAGGGTACACAAAAATGCAGGGAATAGATATTTATCTTGAAGTAACTCACTGATTTCAATATTTGCCAAAGCTAGTATTGTACACAGGTATACCCAAGCCCCTTGAAAGTTTGCAACCACAAACCATGAGAGAAGCGGTAATTTCTTCAGTCTGATACTCGGGTGACTGTATGCTTTAGAAACTAAACCATAGATAAGTACACCTAACATAAAGGGTGTACCAATGAAAAACCATGATAACACAAGTGCAATCAAGTCCATGACTAGCGAAGTGTACAAAAGGCTAGTATGTACGGGCGGAGGAGCTTCTATCCCACCAATACTTCCTTCGTCTTTATCGTAAAAGGAATTGTAGGCATTACTCGCTGGGTAAACGAACAGGTGCCAAACAAGAAAGATGATACCTACTTTGAATAGGTCAAGATCATCTAAGTTACCTACGGCGAATAAAAAAATAGGCATAAGCCAAATTGAGAAAGGGATTCTCAAATGTACCAGTGTACTCTTTATATTCGCTTGACTAACTTTCTGCATCTTTCTTGAACATAGTGAAGACGAAATTTAATAATTGTTGTATAAAAATGGGTGCAAGTCCTTCTATTTCATCTCAAAAAGATAAAATTAATACTTAAATTCGCACTCTAGTTTAAATAATGAGTGAATTTAGAAGAAGAGGAATATCGCTAATTCACTTTATTGCAAGTTTGAGAAAGTCACTTTTTATACCTCTACAATACGCCAATTTTCAATCTGTAGAAAAGTGAAATTTGTAATTCAGACCTGTTTAGGAATGAAATACGTTTAGAACAATGTTTTGGGTTTAAAGACTACAAAATGTACTGTTTGCTTTCTAGAAATGGTAAGATTGAAACTCTTTCAGAAGGTCTTCTCTCAACTTTAGTCATTAAATAAGAATAAGATGTCCGTACACAAACCAGGAATAAAGAAAGTAACAACCCACCAACTTCAAGCCATGAAAGAACGTGGAGAGAAAATCTCAATGTTGACGGCTTATGATTTTACAATGGCAAAAGTATTAGACCAAGCAGGGATAGATGTGCTATTGGTTGGTGACTCCGCTTCAAATGTAATGGCAGGGCATGAAACAACATTGCCTATTACACTTGACCAAATGATCTATCACGCTCAGTCTGTAGTAAGAGGTGTCGATAGAGCGTTGGTGGTTGTAGATGTTCCTTTTGGTAGTTACCAAGGAAGTTCTTCAGAAGCACTTCGTTCTTCAATCCGAATCATGAAAGAATCGGGTGGCCATGCCGTAAAAATGGAAGGTGGTGAAGAAATTGCTGATAGTGTAAAACGTGTGCTTAGTGCAGGTATTCCAGTGATGGGGCACTTAGGACTTACGCCACAATCAATTTATAAATTTGGGACGTACTCAGTAAGAGCAAAAGAAGAAGAAGAAGCAAAAAAATTGATCTCTGACGCTAAACTTTTGGAAGAGTTAGGTTGTTTTGCGATTGTTCTAGAGAAGATCCCTTCAGCACTTGCTGGCGAAGTAGCAAAAGCTGTAAAAATTCCTATCATTGGTATTGGGGCTGGTCCTGAAGTAGATGGTCAAGTACTGGTAGTACATGATATGTTGGGAATCAATAAAGATTTCAGTCCTCGATTTTTGAGAAGATATGCTGATCTGCACACAATTATGACGGATGCAGTACAAGGCTTTATCAAGGATGTGAAAGACAGAGACTTCCCGAACGAAAAAGAAAGCTATTAATTTAGTAAATAAGTTAAGTGCTCAGATAGTGGAGCATTATTTTGTGAGAAAGAAATGATGAATGATCCTTTTCAGGTGATTTATGAAGATAATCACCTAATTATCGTCAATAAAGAAAGTGGTATCCTAGTTCAAGGAGATGAAACAGGAGATATGCCTCTTTCTGAGATGGTCAAAGAATACATAAAAGAAAAATATAATAAGCCAGGAGCTGTTTACTTAGGAGTGGTTCACCGTATTGACCGTCCAGTAAGTGGTTTGGTGCTTTTTGCAAAAACTTCGAAGGCGCTCGAAAGAATGAACAAGCAGTTCCAAGAGCGTAAAGTGAAGAAAGTGTATTGGGCTCTTGTAGACAAGCGACCAGAAATGGAAGAAGAAACGCTTGTACACTGGATTAAGAAAAATCCAGAAAAAAATAGAGTAACAGTACAGCAGTCTGACCGAAGAGGTGGACAGCGTGCAGAATTGACTTACCGAATTAAAGCAAAAGTAAATAAATACTACTTGCTAGAGGTAGAGCCAAAAACAGGTCGTCCGCACCAAATTAGAGCACAGCTGGCTGCAATGGGTTGTCCAATCTTGGGTGATTTGAAGTACGGTTCTCAGAAAAAAATAAAAGGAGGGCGTATTTATCTTCACTCTAGAGCTTTAGGCTTTATTCATCCAACTCGTAAAGATGAGACTTTGATCACGGCTCGTTTGCCAAAAGATCAGCGTTGGAGTGAATACGAAGGCGTATAAATTTTTCTTTTTAGAAATAGTAAATCCCAACTTGGAGAATACTCAAGTTGGGATTTTTTGTATGAATGAAATATTTAGGCTAGTCCTAATACTTTGTCGCAATTAGTTCAATCACTCGATCTGGGTAATCAGAAATAATGCTGTACACAGGGTATTCCATTACTTTCTTGATGTCATCTACTTTATTTACCGTCCAAGGAATGATTTTAACATTGTTCTTTTTCGCAAAGTCAAATACATGCTTGTTTAGGTAAACATAGTCTGGACTATATGCCCAAGGAATAAAGCCAAGTTCATTAATATTATCGGCAATAGATCGACTGTTTTCAACAAGTAAAGCCAATCGGAACTGAGGATATTTTTTCTTTAAGACTTTCAGCGTCTCAATATCAAAACTCTGAAGAATAACTTTGTCATTTTTTCCGTATCGATTGATTTCCGTAACGACCAAGTCGGCATAGGTATTCACATCAGGGTGATAAACACCATCTTGCTGGGGTACTCTTTTAATCTCGATATTATACTCAGGCTCTTTTATATTATTTTCAGTGCAAACACGCTCAACCATTTCAAATACATCTCCTAAAAGTGGCTTTTCTACAGCAAAATTGATTTGTTCGGGAAATCTTGGATGATTTTTTTTACCTACATCATATTTTTTGATTTCCTCATAACTCATTTGATAAAGATTATGGCTTTTTTCTGCACCCTCAGAAATTATTTTTCCTTCTGGTGTTAGGCTAATTTCATGATTGAAAAAAGGCTCGTGAGAAAGTACGACTTGATGATCTTTAGAAATCACAACGTCCATTTCTAAAGTATTTACACCTAGTTCAATTGCTTTTTGGAATGCAGGTAGTGTATTTTCAGGATAAATACCACGACATCCTCTGTGACCTTGAACTCTAGGACGTTGAGTGCTAGATTCAAATGAACAGCTGAAAAAAATCAAAGACAGAAATAAAAAAATTAAAATAGATAGATTACGCATATTGATAGAAGACAATTTTAAGCCTAAATATAAAATCCTATGATTGACTTTATACTAACTTAATAATAAAAAATCCGCACCGCTAAAAAGCAGTACGGATTCTGATTATAATCTTGGTAAAATGAATTCTTTTTTAACCTCTCTTATTGTGAAAACGGATACCTGCATGGAATCCAAACCATCCATTCATTTCAAATTGTTGGCTGCTATAACGAATTTGTTCGCCTGTCCAAGGGTCATAATGACTATGTCTGACGGTTTGGAATGATCTGTTATAGAAAATATTGCTCTCTGAGAAGCTCGGCATTTCTTGTGCTCCAAGTGAAGTTTCTCTGATCTGTAGATTGAAAGAAGGTCCGAAAATAAGTGATGTATTTCCAGAGAGTTGAACGGCAAAATTAAGTCTCATCTGATTTAGTAGGTTTAATTGATTTGTCCAAAATTCATTTTCTGCTACTTGGTAAGTCATGGCTTCTATTCCCATTTTAACCCAACCATCGTGTGCTATTTTCCATTGTGAACCGATACCTAGACCAATTCCCCAACGTTCATAATCGTTGTCAGACTTTTGATAACCAAATCCGATCATTGTATAGAAAGGATCTACGCCAACTTTATAAGTACCTGTAAGTTGGAAAGAGTCGGTATAGGAAAACTCCATTCCTCTAAAACCATTTTTTCGGATTACATTAATCAAACCGATAGGCGCACCTGTCAGAGAATCGGCAACATTGATCAGCCCTACCATAGCTCCAGTGCTATTTTTACTTCTGTTGATTAGTCCAAACTGAGCACCTTTCATGTTGCCAGTTCTATTGATTACACCAATTTGAGAACCTTTTAACTCGGTCGATTCATTGAGGATACCAAATTGACCACCAGTGGCATCTTTGGTGATATTTACGACTGATATTTGAACACCTCTAAGGCTTTCTGAAATATTGCTAACTCCTGCTACTTGGAAACCCGTCACTTGGTTTGTGATATTTACCACACTACCAAATTCGATTCCTTGTAAGCCCCCGTTATAACCTGCAATCGCATTTATAGATATTCCATTATTATATTTTTCTGAAGAAATACCATTTGTACCGATTGGGTATAAAAATGATAATTGTGCTGGTCGGTATTTCAATTCTTCTGAACTTTCCGTTTCTATAGCTTGCTCTTGAACAACAGAAGCTTCAATTTCTACCTTAGTTTCTTCGGCCTCTGGTTTTTGAACAATTGTTGCCTTTTCTTCTGAAGAGGTATTTTTTAGAGTATCGGTATCAATGCCATTTCTTTTTTTGAACAGCGCCATTTGATTGTAGAACCTGTTCAGTTTGCTTTGGGTAGAATCAAGTTGTGTGTCAAGACTATCAGATTGATTGACTGATTGCTTAATAAAAAGTTGTTTTAGGTATTCAAAATCAGAAACTTGTTCCTTTTTCTCTTCTTTTTCTTGTCCTAAAACAATTGAAAAAGGGTTTGCTAAAAGGGTAATTGATAATAGAAATGTAAGCCAAGTCGATTTCATTAGTATAAAAATTTTGGTTTTGGTTTCGCTTATTTATCTATCAGTTTCCTTCACTTTCAAATACCCCTATCTCTGAATGATTTTTTTTGAAAATATTTTAAAAAGTTTTCTTCAACTAAAAAGTCACTGATTAAATAAGGTAAATCAGTGACTTTTTGGTGCAGTTTAAAAGGATGGCTATTCAGAAAGTTGATGGGCGAGTTTTTCACCTAGGCTACTTCCTATTGCTACTCCCATTCCTCCGAGTCGTACACCTATCGCGACATTCTCACTAAGTTTTTTATGTATTGGTCTTTTATTTTTTCCAAAAGCCATAATTCCTGCCCATTTGTGCTCTATTTCAAAATCTTGTTGAGGAAGGATGACATCTTTTAGTTTTTGTTGAAGTGTATGAATAATCTGATCGGTTGTTGCAAATTCAGTTGTCGATTCTCCTTGAAAATCAAGATTACGCCCCCCTCCAAAAATTACCCGATTTCCATGATTACGGAAATAGTAGTAGCCTTCATCCATATGAAAAACGCCTTTAAACTTTAAGTTTTCTATGGGTTTAGTAACTAAAACTTGTCCTCTTCCAGCTTTTACTTCAAGATTTGGAAGAAGACTTGGCGTAAATGCATTTGTGCAGATTGCTAATTTCTGAGCACTGAAAGCGATTGGAGAATTAGTTGCTGTATTTTTTACTTCCACTCGAACATCGGAGCCACTATCTTCAAAGTGTAAAACTTCCGAACCAGTGAGTAGAGTTACATTTTTTTGCTGAACATAATTAAGGAGTGATCGCATCATTTTTCCTGTATCAATTTGTCCTTCAAAAGGGTTGTATACTACCGATTGTACCATTCCGGAGTTAAAGCCAAATTGCTCAATTAATTCATCTTTGATGTGAAATACATCTTTTTTGAATAAAGGAAAAAGCATTTTATTCACGGCATCAATCGCATCTAAAGCATCAATTTCTTCATCTGACAAAAGTTCATAGCCTCCATCTTGGATAAATTCGATTGCTTCATCTCCCAGTCTACATCTGAGCTTTTGTAAACCCGACCATCTTTCATCTACCAAATGCATAACCATATCTAGTGGCATATAGTCTAGATCAGAAAGTAGTTCTGTAAGACTACCGAAACAGGCAAACCCTGCATTTTTTGTACTTGCTCCTGTTGGGAAAATCCCTTTTTCTAAAACTAAGATTGATTTATTAGGATGAAGTTCTGCAAGTGAGGCAGCCGTAGAAAGCCCGACTATTCCGCTGCCAATGATAATGAAGTCATATGAGGTGAAATGTTTATTTTCCCAATAACTGAGCATGATGTATTGTGTGTTTGGTTGTGAGATAGATAAAAAAGGCAGCATAAAAAAAGTGCTACTAATTATCTTAACGACAATTAGTAGCACTAGGATATATTTTGAGATGAAATTGACTTAGTTTAAGCTAAGTGCTTGATCATCTTTTTTTTCAGAAACTTTGATTTCAGCTAGTTTACAAACTGCATTGAAAATGCCGTCGTGGTCGAAACCAGCTTCTCTTTGTAATTCAATTTGTTCACCATGCTCGATAAGTGCATCTGGAATACCCAAACGAACAACTTTACTTTGGTAACCATTGTCCATCATCCATTCCAAAACAGCACTACCAAAACCACCCATCAGACAACCATCTTCAACAGTGATGACATTGTCAAACTTTTTGAATACTTCATGAAGCATTTCTTCGTCAAGAGGTTTGGCAAAACGCATATCGTAATGAGCAGGGTTTACGCCTACCTTTTGAAAACGGTCTTCTAGTTGTACTACATAGTTTCCGATGTGTCCGAAAGTCAGTACAGCTATATTTTCACCATCTTTGATTTTGCGTCCTTTACCAATTTCAATTTTTTGCATTGGTACTCTCCACTCAGGTTTTACACCTTGACCTCTTGGATATCTGATAGTGATTGGTGCATTTCTATTTTCAACAGCCGTAAACATCATATGACGAAGTTCCCATTCGTCCATTGGTGCTGCAACAACCATATTTGGGATAGAACGCATATATGAAATATCGTAAGCTCCGTGGTGTGTTGCTCCATCTGCCCCTGCAAATCCGGCTCTGTCCAAACAGAAGATTACAGGAAGGTTTTGGATAGCTACATCGTGAACTACTTGATCATAGGCACGTTGCATGAATGAAGAATAGATATTACAGAAAGGAATCATGCCTTCCGCTGCTAGACCCGCAGAGAAAGTAACTGCATGTTGTTCTGCAATTCCGACATCAATTGCTCTTTCAGGCATCTCTTTCATCATGATATTCAGAGAACTACCCGAAGGCATAGCAGGTGTAATACCCATGATCTTATCATTTTGCTTGGCAAGTTCTAAGATCGTGTGTCCAAATACCTGCTGATATTTTGGAGGTTGTGGTTTTTCGAAAGTTTTCTTTTTGATCTCACCAGTAAGCTTGTTGAACTTACCCGGAGCATGCCATTTCGTTTGATCTTGTTCTGCCAATGAGAAGCCCTTACCTTTTGTTGTGATGCAGTGCAATAACTTAGGTCCCGGTATATGTTTAAGGTCTTCCATCACACTAATCAAATGATTGATATCGTGTCCGTCTACAGGTCCGAAATAGCGAAGATTCAATGCTTCGAATAAATTGCTGTGAGAAAGCACAAAAGACTTTAATGTGTTTTCTAGCTTTCCTGCAATTTGTCTTGCTTGAGGACCTACAGCATTTAGTTTGCCAAGTCCTTTCCACAATTCGTCACGAAGCTTATTGTAAAGAGGGGATGTAGTGATGTCAGTCAGGTAATCTTTCAATGCCCCTACATTTGGGTCAATCGACATACAGTTGTCATTGAGCACAATCAGAAGGTTGGCATCGCTAACTCCTGCATGGTTCATAGCCTCGAAAGCCATACCTGCAGTCATAGCGCCATCTCCGATTACGGCAATGTGCTGTCTATCTTTTTCACCTTTTAATTGAGATGCTACAGCCATACCCAAGGCTGCACCAATTGAAGTAGATGAGTGACCTACCCCAAAGGCATCGTATTCACTTTCATCTCTTTTTGGGAAACCAGAAAGCCCACCATACTGACGGTTCGTATGAAATTCTTCACGACGACCAGTCAATATTTTGTGTCCGTATGCCTGATGTCCAACATCCCATACCAAACGGTCATAAGGAGTATTGAATACATAATGCAAAGCAACGGTTAGTTCAGTAACACCTAAACTAGCACCAAAATGGCCTCCAAAAACAGAGACATGATCAATAATAAATTGTCTCAACTCTGTACATACTTCGTACATTTGTTGAGGATCGAGCTTCCTGAGATCGTTTGGATCTTTGATCTGAGCAAGCAGTTTACCGGGTTTGATCAACATAATTCTTATTACTTATACCTGACGACAGTCCTTCTTTTTTTAAGAATCGACTAGCAAATATAATATTTCAAAGGGAAAGACTTTCTTTTTAAATTGGTAAATCCATATTTGAATGCATAGCAAATCTAGAATATAGATAAAGCTAACTATAATATATACAATATTTATCAGAGAATAGACTTCCTATTCGATCAAATTCACGAATATTCAGATTTATAAAGACTCTGAAAGAAGGATTTCCCAAGCTTTTTCAAGCTCCCCTTGATCTAATAACTTTGCCGCTTCCGTATGAACTTCGGCTCTTGTCTTTAATTGTGTAATATTTTTTTCTTCTTGCAATACAGGTATTGCTTCTATATTTGCCAGTTTCCCTAAATGATTTCCAGTAAGTATTGTACTACTTTTAATCTCTTCAGGAAGAAGGTCTATACCAATTCCTTTTTTGCGTAATGGTTTTTCTACTTCAAACAATGCATTTCCGTTTGCTCTAGAATACCAATTACCACCCATTCTACCAACTAGATCAAGCTTTTGCGTATCTACTTTACCATCTTCATCAAGAATCCTTTCATGGAAGTGAGCTTTGATAACTTCACAAATCACAAGATTTCCTGCACCGCCTTCATCTCCTAATGAAATTACTTCTTTCACTTTACACTCAAATTGAGCTGGAGCTTCTGCAACTCTTGGTGGTTTTACTAATTCAGAGGGTAACTCTGTGAAGCCAGCTTTAACAAATTCATTGACACCTTTATCATATTCAGTGCTTGACAATGACATTTGTTCAACCATATCATAATTAACGACATTGATCACAACCTCTTTTACCTCAAGCACATTTTCGAGTGTATGCTTGGTGGTATTGTCTCTCACTCTTCGGGCAGGGGAAAAAATGAGAATTGGAGGGTTTGCACTAAAAGCATTGAAAAAGCTAAAGGGACTAAGATTGACATTGCCATCCTGATCAATCGTACTAGCAAAAGCGATTGGTCTGGGAGCTACAACTCCTAGCATGTAGGAATGGAAAACGCCAACACTTACCTCTGAAGGAGCAATGGTTTTGTACATAGTTAATAAGCTTTGTCTACTGGTCGTATGTGTTTTTCTTACCTTTATAAGACAGGATATCCTTTAAATGTTTAGCAAAAAAATGATTTTTTACTCATAAAGGCATTTCAATACGTGCCTTTGGTAAAAAGAGTAATTTATAAACCACTCCAAAAAGATGGATATTTTTCTTTCAGATGGGCAATATACTTATATAAATCCTTGTCAAATTTCTCTTCCCACTCTTTTCTGAATTCATTTTGCTTTTCACGATAACGAATAAACCCCATAAAGAAGGTATTGTTTGGTAATTCTTCCTGATCAAAGTAATTGCGATAATTAGGATTATGGAAAGAAACAGTATCAAGATTTGCTACAATTTCTTCAATCTTAGCTTGTTTGAGGTTATTCTTTTCTTCGTCATTCATCTCTGAATCAAAGGATTCATAGAGTTGATTTAATGACTGACTAGATTGAATTATATATTGAGTAAACTTGCTACGATCTTCTTTTGCTAAGGAATAATTTGTATATTTCTCTGATTGTTCGCCGTATTTATCCTTCAAATATAGTTTAGCTCCCTCGTCACCTATAAATGATGCGAGATTTTCGTTATAACTAATATTACTTTTGATGAAGATGGTACCATGCGTGAGTTCATGAATAATGAGATTAGCTAGGCTAGCTTCACTCCTTTTTAACATCGATGAAAGGATGGGGTCGTTTAGAAAACCGAGGGTAGACCAAGCGCTGACTTCTCGAATGTCAGTGTCAAAACCTTGATTTTTCCATATTTTTTCTTCAGCCACAGCTTTGTCATATTCGAAGAATCCTTTGTAGCTAAAAGAGCCTGCAATAGGGAACATCCACCTCACTGCTTTCATCTCAAATGGGGGGCAAGCAGTAACAACCCACAGAATGGGTTTGTCTTGTTGATCGAACATTTTTTCATAGCTATTGGACGGATTTAATCCAAGAGAGTTGACCGTAAACTTTTTAATGTCTTGAATTAATGCTATTTTGTCCTTCAGAATTTGAGGATATTTTTCGTCATTGGTGTATTTAGAGATGGGTTGTGCCGAAGTCAGAATTTTTACTTGACCTTTCAGTTGTCCCCAACCATATACAACAGATTGATAGTGAATAATTAAAAAGGATAGGGATAAAAGAATTCCTACAGAAAATAATATTTTTAGTATTCTCTTTTTGTTTAGCATAGAATAAATTATTACTAAATATTTTGATGCTCAATTTAATTTCGGACGTACTTTCAAAGTAATGAAATTAATTTAGCTATGAATTGGATTTAAAATTTTTAATACTGCAAGTTTTTTAACCAACTCTATAACAGGTACTCATTTTAATGGCAATTGTACTCGTTGCCAAACTACTGTTTAATTACGACTATTTATGAAAGACACTATGCTTTATACGTTAGAGCAGGACAAAATTTCAAAGTATGCGAAAGCAATGGCACATCCTGCGCGTGTTTTTATTTTGAATTACTTATTGGAAAATGAATCATGCTATGCTGGTGACATAGTAGCAAAATTACCAATGGCTCAATCATCAGCTTCTCAGCATTTAAGAGAGTTAAAAATTGCTGGATTGATTAAGGGTAAAAATGAATTACCAAAGATTAAGTATAGTATTGAAATTGAAAACTGGAAAGAAGCAAGTAAGCTATTTGGTGGATTTTTCAATTAATGTACTAAACATTGAAATAATATAAAGATTTCAATATCAATCTTAAAAAAGTAATATTAATAAAGAGAAAGTTTGAACTTTCTCTTTTTTTTATCGTTTTTTGTCTATGCTGAGAGTGCAATAAAGTTTCTTTCAAAAAAGAAATTAAAAATATAGGGAAGCAAGCTTCCCCAAATTTAACACCCTTAGTTGTGATTGAGTACCATCGAAAGGAGATGCATCTTATGCGTCTCTTTTTTAGTATATAGAAGTTACAACTATTGTAAAAACTCGAAACGAGCACCTCTTTTCTCAATAAACCAATTATTTCTTACTTCGATAGCTTGTAATGTAGAATCTGCAATTACACCGCTAGGCCACGGCGTAAACTCCAATGAAGAAGAACTACCTTTCGCGGTAAAATCATATTCCACTAATGTTAGATTATTAAAACCTTTGATAAAGAGCTCATAAGTACCATCAGGGAAATTAAATGGTAATTCGATGGTTTCTGACTCAGGGTTAGAACTTTCTGCGGAAAGGATAATAGAGCTATCTAGTTCAAGGAAAAGATCAAGATCAGCCCCTTGTTCTAATTCGTTTTCTTCATTTATCCAATTCACAGATATAACTAAACCACGTTCATCAATTACTCCATTGGCAATAGAAGTTTCATCATTATTATTACAGCTTAGCATAGATAAGGATAGAGCTAAAAAGCCCACTATACCAAAAAGTGAATTCGTTTGCCTATTAATCATTATGTTTTCGTTTTAAAAAAATATCCTATTTATAAACTCAGATGCGATACCTTTTCACTAAATCTTGATAAGCATCTATTCGTCGATCTCTGAAAAATGGCCAAATTCTTCTGACATCTTCACTTCTTTTGAGATCGATTTCTACTACTGTATTTTCTTCTTGTTCTCTACTTCCTTCAAATAAAAACTCTCCTTGAGGACCAGCAACAAAGCTATTACCCCAAAATTGAATTCCTTTTGTGACTTTCGTCCAATCTTCTTCAAATCCTACTCGGTTAACACTGACCACAGGTAAACCATTAGCTACGGCATGTCCTCTTTGAGAGATAATCCATGCATTACGCTGTCTGTCTTGCTCATCGTTGGTATCTGTAGTTTCATATCCGATAGCAGTTGGATAGATTAGAAGGTCTGCTCCAGCCATAGCCATAAGTCTAGCTCCTTCTGGATACCACTGATCCCAACAAACTAAAACACCAAGCCTACCAACAGATGTATTTATAGGCTCAAAGCCTAAATCTCCAGGAGTGAAATAGAACTTTTCGTAGTAAGCAGGGTCATCAGGAATGTGCATTTTACGGTAAATGCCCGCAATGCTTCCATCAGATTCTAGAACAACAGCAGTGTTGTGATAAATGCCTGGTGCTCTTTTTTCAAAAAGCGAAGTCACAATCACAATCCCTAATTCTTTAGCTAATTGTCCAAATCGGTCTGTAGATGGTCCAGGAATTGATTCTGCCCAATCAAATTTTTCAACCTCTTCTGCCTGACAAAAATATAAGCCTGTGTGCAATTCTTGAAGAACAACTAGTTTAGCGCCTTTCGCTGCACAATCTCTAATCCCAGCAATACTCTTTTGAATATTGACCTCGTGGTCGGCAACACAGCTTTGTTGCACTAAACCAACTTTGAGTTTTTGTTGACTCATGATTTCTCCATTAAATACCTTGAAGTCGGGCAATATATTAAAATTACACCTATTCTCAGTTTCGAATATTAGACTTTTACTCGATAACTTTTTTTATTTTCAATGGATTCAAATCCTTAACTTTTCTTTACGCTAGTTTTTGAATTTGTTTCTGAACTAGGATGGTATTTATACTCCAAAGGATAATACTTAGGCTGATAATAAGCCAAAATGTATTTTTAATAGGGTTAGAAACTTCTCCAAAGTTTGTCATGAAGTCTAAAGGAAGAAGCGAAATAATGCCCATTGAAGAGATACCGATGAATAGGACTATTCCTGCAAATCCTTTGCTGTAAAATTTGACTATTTCTTGATAATCGATCCCCAATTGAATGAGCATTTGTAGCTCTGTTCGATTTCTAGTGAGAAGAAGTTGGAAGGCTAGAATGAATATGAAAATGGCAAGTACAAGAATGAATAGCGAAATCCCTCCTACGCTACCAAGTACAGTATGTGCAATTGAAATCACCTTGCTTCCTTTTATTTTTTCTTGATTGGTTTGATAATTATTCTCTTCGAGGTATTTAGGTAAATCTTCAATGGCTGAACTGTTGGTGGCGAGTAAAACCCTAGAAGGTTTATTGTCTTGGTCGCCATAGTTTGAGTTTGCCCACTTTAGGAATGACTCAGGAACAAGAATAGAATTGATTCTGTCAGTAAAACCTACAATTCTAGCTCTTAGTATTTTCTCTTTATATCTGTTTTTTTTACTTCTTAGTTTTAAATTGAAGCTCACTTGCCGAATCATGTTTTCAGATACTTGAGGTAAGCCTTGTCCTGCTGAAAATCCAAAATTGTATAGCATTAGATACTGACGAGGTATGACAATCGGTACTTCTGAAGATTTTTCATTCCATTGCCATCTGTGCAGGTCAATGTCTAGATACTGATCAGGTACAGATTCAAAAAATAAGTAGGTGTAGAAATCAGGTAAAAAGCTATTTTTTTCAATAAAGGCATAAGCTTTAAACTGATTCTTTTTGAAAGGTACAACGGAATCAAATAATTCTGAACCTTGAAGCTTCTCGATCTCAGAAGAAGAAAAAGTATTGTCAGATAAACCGATCGAATTGAAAAGAGAAACTTTTTTATTGATGACAATATATTCTGTACCTAAAGCCCCTTGTTTATTCGCTAAAAGACTATTGAGGGATTGGTAAAAATGCCATGAAAGTCCACAAAGAACCATCCCGATTACACTTCCGAGGATAGCTCCTATAAAATATGTTTTATTGATATTCTTAAGTAAGACTTTTTGAGCGAGTTTATTCATTAAAAAGTATCGTTAGGATAGAAAAAAGAAAAGCGAGAGTAAAACTTTGTTGCTCTACTCTCGCTCAAATTTATAACTATTCAAGAAATTATTTCTTCTCATCATCAATAGCACGAATTACATTTCGAATGATATCTTTTTGTTCTTCTGTCGTAAAGAAGTTTAAAAGGTCTTTATGTAAATCATAATTCAATTTCAGACCTGCTCTCAAGAAATGTTCGGCTTGCTTCAAATCTCCAATGATTAGATTATAAGCAACAATTCGGTAATGAAGTTCTGCTTTTTTGGGGAATGCATCTGCACCACTTTCCAAAATACGAATAGCCTCTTCTGTTTCACCATTCTGATGGTAGATGTCAGCCCAGTTTATCCACATTTTATGGTTGTCATGCTCATAGAGTTCTGCTTTCTCAAATGCTTCAAGAGCTGAAGTGGTATTTCCCATTGCCTTTTCAGCCTCGCCTAAAGTACTCCAATAAAGGGCATATTGAGGATAAACATCTGTTGCTTTTTTCAAATAATGAATAGCTTCAGAATACAGGTTTTCCTTAAAAAGGCAAAGACCTATACCATACAATGCTTCATCATAATTCGGGTCTATTTTAAGTGCTCTTCGGTAATTACGAATAGCAACTTTATAGTCTTTTAGATGTTCTGCTGCTGCTCCAATATGACAATAAACCTCTGCTGTAGGATCTTCAGTATCAAGCGTCTTAATATAAGCATTCAAGGCTTGACGGTACTCTTTCATATTCATGAAAGCATTACCCATATTGAAGAAGGCAGAAGAGAATTGATCGTCAATTAGCGTTGCGTATTCATAGGCTTGAGCTGATTTCTCAAATTCATCAAGGTATTCAAATGCAACACCAAGGTTGAACCAACCTTGTGCAGAATAAGGATCTTTATCTACTACACGTTCAAAGAAGGGAAGTTCATCTCTTAAATTTCCTGCTTCTTTTAAACAAGCAACAAGTTCATAGACAGCATCTTCATGCTCAATATTATGACGAATTGCTCTCTTATAATATTCAATAGCAGGTTCTAATTCACCAAAAGAATGATGAGTAAAACCTAAACAATAATATACTTCTGATTCATCTTCTGCAAAAGGAAGTGCTTTATGAAAATATTCAAGAGCTTCTTCTTTACGATGCATAGCTGAAAGTAAAGAACCCTTAGCAAAGAGAATGTCAAAATCTAATGGATTGATTTGTTCTGCTTTTTCAGCAACTTGTAGTGCATTACCATATTCTCCAACAGAAGTAAGAATACGTACTTGATGCATCATTAATTCTGTAGAATATGGATATTGCTCTAAAGCGGTTTGGCATACGTTGAGGGCATCTCTAAAGCGAAGTAATTCAAGATAATGTTCAATGATTTGTTCAAACACATCAAGGTCGAAAAACTCCGATGTATTATTCTTAATCATTTGTTCGTAACGCTTTAAAGCCTCTGTAAAATCTCTATTTTTCCTTGAGCTGTCTGCCATTAAGCTATCTCCTCTTTAATTTAAAATTACGAAATCACGATTTCCCGTGGATCGTCTTGATAAGCATAAAAAAAACACGTCGGCCTTTGATTGAATTCTATTCAGATCAAAAGTATGACATTTATTCACAGTCTGTAAAACATATTATTAAATGTGGGTTTTCCATTTTTGATATTTGATGATAGGGTATAAAAAATGGAAGGAGTCCAGTATTTTAAATACGTAGTTATCAAACTTGTGTTGCTGCTATCCAATCAATTGTATCGGATAGTTCTCTGAATTTATGATTAGTGAAGTTGATAGCTTTTTGATTTTCATAGAAGTTATCCTTTTTCAAGGAATTAATCATAGGTTTTGTGATAAATCGTTTTCCGCCAAGCAGTCTACATCTTATTCCATCTAAGATTCGCAGTTTTTCAAGAACAGTAGGGCTAATCCCCATTTTTGGAGCTTTTTTATTCATGGCGGTAGCTAAGCTCTCAAAAAACGATTTGTAGGATGTTTTTCCTGCATTTAAGATAAACCTTTCGCTTACAATATCTGATTGAATGAGTGTATAGGTCATTTCTATAACATCTCTTACATCTACATAATTGAAAGTCCCAATAGGGTAAAAAGGTTTTTGATCTTGTACATGTTTAATGAGCTTTAAGCTACTTCTTGTCGTATCACCAATTCCTAAAATTACTGAAGGATTAACCATAAAAGCACTTAAACCTTCTGCTATTCCGCGCCAAACTTCTAGTTCTGCTTTGTATTTACTCAGAGCATAATGGGATGTGTTTTCATCATATTCCCATTTACTATTTTCAGTGATTTTATCTTTAGATTCGTTGAGTGTAGCGATAGAACTGATGTGGCAGAAGCGTTTGACCTTAGCTTCTAAGGCTGCATTCACGATTGTGGCTGTTCCTTGAACATTCGTTTCGAGCAAGGTTGATAGCTTATCTGAATATGAGACTAATCCTGCTGCATGAATTACATTGTCTGAAGTTCTTAGTTCATCAACAAGTAAGTCATAATCGGATAATTGACCTTCAACATATTCTAAGTTTGAGGGAATTTTACTTTTATCTAATTTCTCTAATGTACTTGGTCGAACTAAAGCTTTGACTTTATGCCCTTCAGAAAGGAGTTTTTCAATCATAAAACTTCCTAACAGTCCTGTTCCTCCTGTAATAAAGTAATTCAAAACTTGCTTAGACTCATTCATTCTTCCAATATCTTCCTTTTCTTCCCTAAATTTTCTTGAAGGCTATAAGCTATTATTGAGCACTCCGTCTTTTAGTGTTTTCTGATAATAATAATCAGATTCTAATTTTTGATACCATTCTAGATGTTTTGCTTTATGGCAGTCACTTCCAACAAAGGCTATTAGGCCATCATCTGAAAGTTGTTGAGCTACTTTTTGAGCATCTTTTGAATAATAACCAAGGAAAGATAATGCATTAACTTGTAATAATACACCCCTTTCATGAAAGCTCTTTAACCTTTCGTAGTTTCCATATAAATATACATATCTCTCTGGATGCGCCATAATTGGCTTTAAACCTTGTGATTGCATGAGGAAAATTGCTTCATCTAAAAAGGCATTTGCAGTCATGTATGAGGTTTCAAATAAAATGTATTTTTCCTCACCTATGGTCAGTAGTTCCTCTTCATTTTTGAGTTTCTTAATGAAAAACTCATCTAAATAATATTCTGCGGCAGCTTCAATACGAATATCAATACCTTGTCTGTAAACCTCATTTCTGAGTTGATCAAGTCCATTAAGAATGATCTCGGGTGAGTTTTTAAAGTAATCCTCCATAACATGTGGAGTTGTGATGATTTTTCGAAAGCCCATATTCGAAAATGTTTTAATCATCTCAATCGATTCCTCTAAATTTGCAGCCCCATCGTCAATTCCTGGTATCAAGTGTGAATGTACATCAACTTGAAGTGCTGGTACTTCTCCAAGCGTTTTGACATTCTTTTTTTTCTTAAAAAGCCCCCACATAGTATTTTAATAAATAAAGAAAAACTACTACTTCAAACAAAATTAGTTTAAAATAGTAGTTTTCAGTTTATTTTAAGAAAGAAATTATGCTTTAGCTAAAGAATCGCTTCCACCATTTCTCGCTAATATCATTTTCATCGTAGTATCCATAACCATTGTAACCACCGTATCCATAACTATAATTATTTCCATAATAGTTACCGTAGTTCAATGTTCTAGAGTATACATCATTTACAACTAAAGCCAAATTCTTTATTTTCTTAGATTTAGAAAGTTCATTGGCATTTTCAACAAATGAAGTTTTCGAATACTCAGCTCTGACAACGTAAATTGGTAAATCAACATGTCTCATAGCTATCATACCATCTGTAACAGCTCCTACAGGAGGAGTATCAAGTACAATTACATCAAATTCTTCTTTTAACTGATTGATAACAGCACTGAAGCCTTTTGACATAATTAGCTCCGATGGATTAGGAGGAACAGGTCCTGCGGTGACATATTTCATAGTCGCAATAGGACTGCTTCTCAGAACATCTTTCAAGTTAGATTTACCGATAAGAACAGATGATAATCCATCTAAATTCTCATTCCCAAATGCGAAGTGGATTTTAGGTTTACGAAGGTCTACATCCAAAAGAGCCACTTTAGCTCCCGACATTGCAATTACTCCTGCAATATTCGCAGCGACAAATGTTTTTCCTTCACCACTAATTGTAGAAGTTACAGAAAGGACTTTTTGCTCTTCTCCTACATTCATGAAGTCAATATTTGTTCGTATAGAACGAAATGCTTCACTTATAGATGCTTTAGGTCTTTTTTGAACAACAAGTTGGGAGTAGTTCATATCCTCCTTGCTGTAATGAGGTACATATCCTAGAATTGGAAGATTAGAAATACGTTCAACCTGTTTTACAGAGTCGATTCTAGTATGAAGTAAATAGCTCAATACAATTAAAAGAAGGCTTAAGAAAACACCGCTTCCGATACCTACTCCGTAGACCATTATAGTTTGTGGGAATACGGGTGCAATATCTGCATTGGGTTGAGATAGTACTTGGAAGTTTTCTACAGTTCCCGATTTTGCAATATTCAGCTCAATCATTTTAGAAGCGATTAAGCTTGTCATTTCTTCATATATACGGAAGTTCTTTTCTATATTTTTAAGAACTGGATCTCCACCAATGCTTCCATAAAAAGCTTTTTCTAGTTTTAAAACTTCTTGATCTAAGTTGTCAATCTGACGATTAATAGTTCCTAAACTATATATAATTACTTCCTTTAACTTAGATCTACTTTCAAGTAAAGCTTCTCTTCTTTGGTTTCTGGCGTGAGTTTCTTTTGTGTATGAACCCTTTACTCTGTCAAGGTCTTGTTCAACAAGTAGAACATTATTGATCATTGATGCTATTTGTTGATTTCCAAGTAGGTGACCAACGGCTTCTAGATATATTGTACTAGAGTCTGCATCAATCAATTTTATAATCTCGTCGTATTGTGATTTGGTTAATCTAATTTCAAGCTTTTGCTGCTCAAGTTCTCTAATCTTTGATACAATATCTTCTAAACCTGCAAACTCAGGTACATTTTCAATACGTGTATAGCTTCTGTACTCTGTCTCGTACTTTCTTAAAGAGTCTTCAATCGTAGCTTGTTGATTCTTTAGATACTGCAAAGAACGTTCATAAACTACATTTTTGTTTTCAATAGTTTTAACTATGTAATTTTTATTAAAAGCTTCTAGTACATCTATTGATTTAGAGCGATTGTTAGCTTGATAGTTTATCCTAAGAGTATTTGCTCTAGCATTTTCTACATTTACACTTAGATTTTGCCTTAGATTTTGAAATAGTTTGTTTTTACTATTGAATACAAAGTTATACTTACGATGACCTAAAGATTCTAATGATTTAGTTTTTTGAAGAATGATTTCTGTACCATAAACTCTAAATGGTTGATTAAATTTTCCATTGATAGTTTGAATTTCAGAAAACTCATTAAAAGTAAGTACGAAATTTTCCTCATCAAGAAATTCAATATGAATCTTTTGATCGTAGAAAATAGAATTCTCTTTTCCTAAATGTTTATAACTTACTACGAAGGGAAGACTGCCATAAAGTTCTGTGTCTTGAACCTCCCCTTCTGAAAAATAGCTTATGGATAAGTCTAAAGAATCTAGTACACTTTCATACATCATCGGAGATTTGATCAGTTCCATCTCACCAGCGAGATTAACATTCTCCATACTTCCAGTGACACTAGGCATTTCAAGTCCAAATAGTTTTCTAGTACTTTGAATTTCCATCTTTAATAAGGTGGATGCTTCATATACCTTAGGAGTCCATCTTAGAAAAAGATAACCTCCAACGATACCCATACCTATGATTAGAATACTCCATAAAATATTTTTGCGAAGGACAAAAAGGAGCTTTTCAAAATCAAACTCCGTGTTAGATCTTTCTTCTGTCTGCTCTTCTACACCTGCCCACGGGTCAAATTCTTCAGCCATAATTATATGATTAGTCTGTGGAAACGTCTCTGATTAATACATAAAGAGTTACAAAACTCGTAATTAAAGAAGTAAATGTGAGTATATCCGAAAAATAGGATCTATCCAGTCTTCTTCTAGGCTCAACATAAATGATATCACCAGGCATAATATCCATATCAGCAGCGATTAAGCCATCTATAGTTGTAAGGTCAATAATTTGAACACTAGGTTCTTTGAATGCATTTTCAGCATCTGGACGTATTAATCTAATATTATCAACTTGACCATTTTGTTGAAGCCCGCCAGCAAATGCAAGAACTTCAAGAAGGGTCATATTCTCATTTCTTAAAGGAATTACTTGATCGCCAAGACCTCCAAAAAGTAATACTCTTTTATTTAGATATTGAATTGTAACAAAAGGGTCAACATAGAATTGAGTATATTGTTTTTTTACAAGATCTTCAGCTTCTTTGATTGTATAGCCTGCAATCTCGATTTTACCAATCATTGGAAGATTGACAAAACCATCAGTATCTACCATAAAAGTTCTTGGTTCTTGACCATTTTGGAAAATGGGAAGATTCATTAAACTATTAAATCCATTTCCGTTTTGTTGATTTTGTTGGTTCCTTTGATTGTTTTGGTTTGTATTTCTGCCTCCAGAAGATCCTTTTATAAATTCATTGTTGGGATCAATAAGAACTTCTCCTGAGTTTGTAAATACAGACATTGCAATAAAGTCATTGATAGAAATGACATAATTACGAGAAACCTTTCTTTCTAGTAGAGCGAAATTCTCTGGCTTAATTTCAGATTTTGTAGTGAACAGCTTAGGCTGGCATGAAGAAAATAAAATGGAAAAAATAAGTATTGACTTATATAAACTCCAACTCCTCAAATTATCCCAATAAAACCTACACATATATTTTTTTTTATCGTCAGATGAAATAGCTCTTAAATACTTTTTTAAAAAATTCTTGAATGTAAGATATATACAAAATGAGACAATTTTTAAAAAAGAGAAAGCTAGCCTTAAAATAGTCTAAATTTTGTACAATTCCTTAATAGAATTAGTCTTAACTCTTTTTGAAGTATTCGTGTAACTTCATTATTTGAGGAATTAATAAGCTTGAATCGTCATTTTGAAGAATATGATCACTCATTTTGATTTTTTCTTCTTCAGACATTTGCTTCTCAATAATAGCGAGTATCTGATTTTTATCTCTATGAGGATCTCTTTGTAAGACTCTATTAATCCGGACATCTAAAGGAGCTGTTACCACAATAATTTCATCAAGTACTTTTGCTCCTCCAGATTCAAATAATAAAGCTGCTTCTTTTAATAGATAAGGTGCTTTGTTATTTGAGATTACCCAATTTTGATAATGTTTTGCAACTCTTGGGTGTACAAGGTGATTTAATATTTTTACCTTTTCAGCATCATGAAAAACAACATTAGCAAGGTAAGAACGATTTAATTCACCATTTATAGAGTAAGACTCACTTCCGAATTCACTTATTATTCCCTGAATTAAAACCTCATCCTCTACCATCAATTTCTTTGCCATAGAATCTGCATCGTAGATAGGAATACCAAGATTTTGAAAAATACGGCATACAATACTCTTTCCAACCCCAATTCCTCCTGTAATTCCGATTTGTTTAGCCATTATTTTTTTGAAGTTTTTTGGTCTATCAATAAATAAACTTTATCTGGAATGAAGTGAGCTTCACTTAGGTTTACACTATCGGGTAAAATAGGCGTCAGCGTAGAATCTGTCCAATTTATCTGTGAGTAATCTAATATCGCAGGAATTGAATCTTCATTGGCTAAAAGAAATTCGTTGTCCTCCCTTACAGTATGTTGAATAATTAGATTATCCAATACAATTGGAGGAGATGATTTCTTTTTTGTATTAACCCAAGATAATTTTACAGGATTACTTTTTGATATAAAATATGAGATGTCAAAGCTCACATTGACTTCATGATGGTCAACAGAAGTGTATGGGTAGCGAGGATATTCGATTTGTACCATCTCATCGAAATTATCATTGATTGGAGCCAAATCAAGAATAACTTCAAGGTCTTCGTTTACATTATCCAAAAAGTGTGACGGACCTTGAATTACTACAGAGTCTGGTTCAACTCTAAAGTCTGAGACTTTTCGATAGCCTTTTTCAAACTCTAGATGAAGTGGAATCACTTTTAACCCCATAGTTTTGTGGATAAGTGAATCGTACTCGAAGAAAATACTGTCCTCTAAAACATAGTTGACTCGTGTTCCTTTGAGAAAATCATCTACGAGGGGTAAAAGGGTTCTTCCTGTGAGATAGCGAACCTCTAAAGGATTATTGATTTTTACCTGAATCGGTTCTTTCATGATATCTAGACTCTTGCTTAAGATTGTCCAGCCATTACCTGATACATTTACATGTACTTCGTCGGGTGGAGGAGCCAAGGCTACCAGATTATCAGAATAGTGTATGATATTTATAGGAACTGTAATACTAGCTGTATGTTCGCCATTTAGTGAATGGAATATCCAAAATGTGAAAGCGGTAATAAAGCATATGATGAAAGGTTTCCATTCCAAATTAGGAAGGAAACGGTTCAGAAAGTTGACATTCACCCACCATTGGTGAAGCTTCCGAAAGTTGACCCAAAAAAGTCTATGATATTTCTGAAAAATGTTCAATGCTTTCTCAAAATTTGAGGCTTACAGTATTTTCACAAATTTACTATAAAAATGAATATGAAGATACAGAATAAAAAAGACCTGTACATGAGCTGTACAGGTCTTTTTTTGTTGAAGAGATTAGATTATTTCTTTTTCTCTTCTTTGCCGTATGCAGCATTTGTATTTGCCATGCTAATAGATGAACGTTCAAATTTCATTTTAGCACCTCTGCCATCGACATCTAAAGTAACAGTATTATCTTCAATTGCTACGATTTTACCGTGAATACCACCTATCGTAACTACATTGTCACCTTTTTTAATTGCATCAGAAAATTTTGCTTGTTTCTTCTTGTCTTGTTGTTGAGGGCGAAGAATCAAGAAGTAAAATACTGCAACCATACCTACAATGAAAATAATATTCATCATACCGCCATTTCCTGCAGGTGCTTGCAATAAAACCGTAGTGTAATCGAAATTCATTTATACTGTCTGTTTATTATTGATTTTTGAAAGGTCCTTCAAGTTCCTTTTCCTTTTTTACAATTCCTTGAAGTCTTACTTCAGACTTTCCGTTTTCAACGTTAGCATACACAGTAATTGTTTTTACTTGCTTACCTGCACGATTTTTACTGTTGAATTTCACGTTGATTTCGCCTGATTCACCAGGAGCAACAGGAGCTTTAGTATAAGTAGGAGTTGTACATCCGCAAGAAGCTTTTACTCTTGAGATGATTAAAGGAACTTCACCATTGTTCTTGAAAGTATAAACGTGCTTTACTTCGTCGCCTTCGTTTACTTCACCAAAATCATAAACAAGTTCGTCCCATTTAATAGAAGCTACTTCTACAACTTTCTCTTCTTTAACGTCGCTGTCTGTAGAAGATACTGCTTGTTTAGTTTTCACTTCTTCTGAGCTAGTTTCGCTTGAACCGCTTTTCTCAGAAGTACATCCAATAAGTCCTGAAGCTACAAAGATCCCTGCAAGGATTGCATTTTGTATTCTCATTGTAATAGTATTTTAGATTATGTGATTATGATTCTGAATCTCCAGATGAAATTTTACTTTTTAAAGCATCAACTTCGTTCATGAGTTGCTCAGCATGCTTAATCGCATCATCAATAACTTTCTGACCTTCCGATTTAGCTTCACTTACTGGCTGAGACTGTTGTTTTACAAGGTCATCAATCATTTGTTGAAGTTTTTCCTTGTACTTATCTAATTGGTAGCTAAGCTTATCTCTGGTACTTTTCCCTTCCTCAGGAGCATAAAGTACTCCTACCACTGCGCCTACGGCTGCACCAGCTAAAAATGCAAGTAGAGTAGATCCTGTATTTTTCTTGCTCATATGATTATCAAATTTATTATTGGTTGAAAAAATTATATCTGAGAAAAGGAAGGGGTGTTGGATTATTTATTATCCATCAACCCTCTACCACTTTTTCTGATTTTTCCTTCTTTTTGAAGTTCTACAGAAATAGCATCCAAAAGTCCATTGATATATACAGCACTTTTTGGAGTACTATACATCTTCGCAACTTCCAAATACTCATTGATAGACACCTTTACAGGGATATTTGGGAAATTCACCATTTCCGTAATCGCCATATTGATTACAATGATGTCAATCTTAGCAATACGATCTTTAGACCATTTCTTAGAGTTATGAGCAATTAGTTCCTCATTATCTTTTTCTTGGCGGATCGTAGTATTGTACAACTTCTCGAAAAATTCTTTGTCTTCCTCCCAGTTACGAGAAAGAGAAAGCATTTCAATTTCATTGCTTCCTTCCTCAATGCTCTTGAGCGTTTTCAAGACCATACTACGAAGGATTTTTTGGTTCTCCACCCAATTCATGTCTTTTTCCTCGAAGAAAGACATGACAGCTTCATTCTTGAAAATGAAGTCGCGAACAATGTATTTTACTACATTTTTGTCTCTTTCAAACGAAGCTTCCTCAGACTCGAATTTCTCGAAGAACTCAATATCTTTCTTGAACAAGAAGTACCAGTCTGTTACTTGATCAAGGTCATCAGCCATTTTTAGTTTATGAGCATCAATTTCACTTGAAAGCTCTGCATTGTTTCTCAATACATCAACTACAGCATTTCCTTTGATCAAGTCGTAAAGGGCTTTCTCTTTTGTCAAGTCTTTGACACGAGTTGTTTTTCCTTCAACTTGTTCTTGTACAATATCTGCAAAATCTATAACATATTGCAAAAACTTCAAATACTTATTGTACAGCTTTTCAGTTTCACGCAACATGTTTGCTTTGACGTTCTCAAAGTCTTTTACGATGAGCGATTGATACTGAAGAAGTGCCTCGTTTCCGATTTTTAGCATTCTTCCATCAAACTCTTCCCCCACAGGTTCTCTTGTGGCATTCTCGAAGTTGTGATCGAAGTATTTGATGACCGCCTCTTGTTCTTTTTCAAGACGGCTTTTCTCCATCACTCCTTCATATTCTAACTCCTCTTGAAATTGCTTACGAATTTGGTCTATGACAAGCTCGTAGTTTGACTCTTTACATTGCTTGTAAGCATAGACACTTTGCATCGCTTTTACGCGTAATAACCTCCGATTGAGCATTCTTTTATCCTTCTTTAATTATTTTGCAAAGGTATGAATTTCAAATCTAAACTTTGCTAATCATGTTGTTTTTGTATTCAAATGCTATTTAACGTGCCATAGCCATCACTGCAACACTCACTTTCATCCCATTTTTGTCCAAAAGTTTGACACAGCTTTGCATAGTTGCCCCAGTGGTTAAAACATCATCGACTACTAATACGTGTTTACCTTCAAATTTGTTTTGAGAGATAAGTGCAAAAGCATCCTGAACATTTTCGGCACGTTCAAGTCTACTCATCTGTGTTTGTGTTTTCGTATTTTTGACTCTTTTCAGAATCGGGTGAAATGAAATATTTAGTTCCGAAGCTAAAGTTTGTGCAAAAAGATCAGCTTGATTAAAACCTCTCTTTTTTAACCTTTGGGAATGAAGAGGAACAGACGTTACAATATCTATTTGATGTTCTTGATTAGAAATAAGCTTGGAAAGCCGCTTTCCAATAAATTGTCCAACCTTTTCTTCACCTCGATATTTCAGTGCATGTATCAACATTTGAACTAAACCTCCTTTATTAAAATACATACATGCCCAAAAACCGTTCACTTCAAGCTTGTCAGCCCATTCTATATTTAGAGCGTTATTCCCTTTTTTGTCGATGTATGGAACCTCAGAATAACATTTCAGACAAAGGATATTTTCCTTTTTGTGGAGTACTTGTTTACAACCCACACATTTCTGAGGAAAGGCAGTATCCAATAAGTCATAAAAAAAATGGAGAAGTTTCATACAGTAAAAACTAGGGAATCAGTGTTTAAAGAAGAGAATATCGAGAAAAATGGAAAACAAAGATTTGGAGAACTAGTTCCTACTTTCGAATTTCACTTTATCATACAATTTTATCAGATAGTAATTCTATGAGTCAGGTTAAAGAATTTAACGAGAAGAGAGCCGAGCTGAACGAGAAGATCATAGCTGCAGATAATAAAATTTTGAAAAGAATTTTCAGTCTGGATACAGTAGCCTTTAAAGAAGGAACCGCTTTAGATGTCAAAACAAAAGAAATGATTGGTCTAACGACATCTTTGGTTTTGAGATGCGATGATTGTGTAAAGTATCATTTGGGCAAGTGTAAAGAAGTTGGGTTTACTTTCGATGAAATTGTAGATGGAATGGCAGTAGCTAATCTCATTGGTGGTACAATCGTAATTCCTCACCTCAGAAGAGCCGTATCGTATTTGGAAGAACTTTTTGAAGAAGAAAACTAATATGTACGACGAAGCACAAGAATTACCTTTAGTTTGGAACAAGCTGTTAGACTATGTTCAAACGTCAATGGGGAAGCGTCCAGATGTTCAAGGAATGCTATTTTTGGTAGGTGTTCAGGAATTGGGAAGAGGAAATCAGTTTTTCAGTAAAGAGGAAAAACAAGACTTAATGCACATCGCTATTTGTAAAGTCTTGAGTTTTTCTGGCTACTATGAGCTGGAGTTTGTAGACCAAGATGGCTGGCCTCATTGGAAAAATATCAAGAAATTACCATTCCTAAATATTCTTTCACAAGAGACATTGTTGAAAATGCACATTATTGAATACTTCAGACAAGAAGTATTAGGTGATGATTTTGAACAAGAAATAGGCTATTATCCAAACGAACTTTAAGATAAATGAAATTAATCACCTACAATGTAAACGGTATCCGAGCAGCCGTAAAAAAGGGTTTTTTAGAATGGTTAGCTGAAGAAAACCCTGATGTAATTTGCCTTCAAGAAGTAAAAGCACTTGAAGAACAAGGACCTATTGAAGAGTTAAAAGCTTTAGGATATCATCATATTTATTGGCATTCGGCCGAGAAAAAAGGCTATAGTGGTGTCGCTATTATCAGTAAAGTAGAGCCAAAAGCTGTTCAGTTTGGACAAGGCATTGAGCTTTATGATGCAGAAGGAAGAACGCTGATTGCAGAATTCGATGATTTCACTTTGGTGAATACCTATTTCCCCTCAGGTTCTAGTGGAGATGAAAGACAAGACTTTAAAATGAAGTTCTTGGCTGATTATCAAGTATTCATTGATGAATTGAAAGCTGAAAAAGGAGAAGTAGTTGTTTGTGGTGATTTCAATATTTGTCATGAAGCAATAGATATTCATAACCCTGTCAGATTGAAAAATACTTCGGGTTTCCTTCCTGAAGAACGTGAGTGGGTTACTCAATTCTTAAGTTCAGGGTTTATTGACTGCTTCAGAACATTGCATAAAGAAGAAGCTGACAGGTATAGCTGGTGGTCTTACAGGGCTGGAGCGAGAGGTAAAAATCTAGGCTGGCGTATTGATTATTTTATGGCAACGAATAAACTGGAAGGAGTACTAAAAGAAAGTGAAATTCTTTCTGATGTGGTACACTCAGACCATTGTCCTGTTCGTGTAGAATTAGGCTAATCATTTCCTTCCTATTATATTGATAATAAATATTACTTATAGCATGGTTTTTGCTATAAAATTGTATTGCTGAATGAAAAAAAAGTAAGTTAATTGCTTTTTTTTCATTTAACTTTTGAATAATTTTTTCTCACAATTAGTAGAGATCTAGAATCTTTTTAAACGAAGTGCTACAAAAATTACCTAAGCTATTTTATTCAGCTTTGTAGTAATCTATTAACCACCGAATTTTTATATGAAAAAGCTGTTATTGTTAAGTTTCGCTACTGTTTTTTTCTTTAGCTGTGGTGCTCCAAAAAAAGAGAAGGAGGAAGCAGCTGTTCAGTTTACGCCTGCAAATGGCAACAAATATTATGGCGGTGTTTTTAAACTAAATGAGTCTGAGTACATAAAAACACTTTTCCCACATAGTATTGTTGATATTTACTCTTACCGAGTAGCTTCACAGATTTATGAAGGACTTTTCAAATTCAACTCAAAAACATTAGAAGTGGAGAATGGACTTGTTGACTCTTACGAGTTAGACGATTCTCAAACTTTGTATACTTTTTACCTAAAGAAAAATGCCTTTTTCCATGACGACGCTTGTTTTGAAGGTGGAAAAGGACGTGAGGTTACCGCCTCTGATATAGAATATTGCTTCAATTTGCTTTCTACGCCAAGTAGAATCAATCAGAACTTTCACCTTTTTGACCATGTGGTGAAAGGAGCAAGAGAATTTTACCAAGCCAAAAGAGAAAAGGTAGAAGGACCTTCAAAAGTTGAAGGTATTAAGGTCGTGAACGATCATACTATCCAAATTGAATTGGAAAGACCAAATTCAATGTTCCTTTACAACCTTGCTAGACCTGGTGCTTTTATTTTCCCAAAAGAAGCTTTTGAGCTTTATGGAGAAGATATGAGAACCAAAAGTGTAGGTACAGGACCGTTCAAGTTGGCTAGTGTAGATGAGGATATCTCTATTATCTTGAGAAAGAATGAAAATTATTACGGTGTTGATGAACTAGGAAATGAACTACCATTCTTAGATGGGATTCATATGACGTTTGTGAAAGACAAGAAAATTGAATTCTTGAAATTCCAAAATAACGAACTTCATATGATGTATAGAGTTCCTACAGACTTCTTAATTGAAGTTTTAGAAAACGACTCTTACCTTATTGACCGCAGTCCAGAGATGTCAACTCAATATCTAGCAATCAATAATGCTCATGAAGTATTTGAAGACATCAATGTTCGTAAAGCATTCTCATTTGCTGTTGACAGAAAAAGAATTCTAGAATTCGTATTGAGTGGTGAAGGATACAAAGAAGGTGTGAATGGAGTAACTCCTCCTGCATTCAAAAGCTACGATATTGATAATATTGATGGTTATAATTACTCACCAGACTCAGCTCGAATCTATTTGAAAAAAGCAGGATTCCCGAATGGAAAAGGTTTTCCAAAAATCACTCTAGATTTAAATACTGAAGGAGACAACTACAGAAATGTAGCTGTAGAGTTGGAGAAGCAAATCAAACTCAATCTAAATGTTGATGTTGAAATTAAGATTTCTCCTATTTCTCAGATCATCGATAAAAGTATGAGTGGTAATTACCAATTACTACGTTTGGCTTGGGTTGCAGATTACCCGAGTCCTGAGAATTACCTTTGGGCATTCTACAGTAAGACTTTACCAGAAAATATTGCTGAAAAGTCTTATCCGAACATGACGCGTTATAAAAATGCAGAGTTTGATCAATTCTATGAAAAAGCACTTTTGGCATCGTCAAACAAAGAAGCTTTTGATTACTTCATGAAAGCGGAGAAAGTTTTGATGAAAGACGCTCCAGTGATTGTACTTTGGTACGATGAAGGCTATAGAATTCTTCAACCAAATGTTCGTAATTTGGTGAATAATCCAATTCAGTACAGAGACTTTAGTCGAGTGTACTTCGAGCAGCCAACAATGGCTAATCGCTAATTTGAGATACAGCTTTTCATATATAAAAAATCCTCTCTATTTGGTTAGAGAGGATTTTTTGTGTCTTTTTAGATGAAATATGATTTATGCATTTCCTCTGAATTTCTTCCAAAGACCTCCTAGGGCAGCAGCAATACCAACGAAGATTACTTTACCAAATTTAGCAATCAAGGCAAAGAAACCAGTTTTAGCTAATACTTTACCTGCAATAAGCCCACCGATACCATAAGCAGCAACTTTATCAATGCTACTATCGAATTCTTCGTAGCGGTAACCATCATTAAAGTTTACGCTTGGCATCAACTCAGGAATAGCGACTTTTACTTCGTCTAATTGTGCAATGTCAGCAACAAAATTCAACTCCAAGTAACCATGACGACCCAAGGCAAGCAAATTGTAGTTTAGAGTTGGAGAGTCACTGTCACCAAATTGAATAGATTTAGCCCAGTGTAATTTTTTTGAAGCTTCATCGTAGTAAGGAGCAGAAGCCCAATCTAGCAGTTGTATAGATTCATAACCTTGCTTTACTCTTTCTTCACTAGAAGCACGAGTATCTTCTTTCATTTCTTCAAGAAGCTCTTCGTAATCCATGTCTTGAGCGTCTTCGTCACTGATATAGCCCGACTCATCGTATGAAATAGCTACAAAGTATGAGCTGTCAGCAAATATTCCTGTATTTGCTGGATAAAGAAGTCCTAAGCTTTCTCCGTGAGGATTGCCATAAACATCTTTCAAAACATAACTACTTTGCTCAGGATTTAGGTATTTGAAACCTTCAGGAATTTGAATACTCGCAATTCCGTCAGCAATTGAAACCGTTGTACCTGCAGTGTCCCAGTTCATCGCTTTTTCTACGCTGTCAACATAGGTATAGTATGCTTGAATTTCGGCTAATTCTTCCTCGCTAATAACTCCTTCTTGTGCAAAAATCTGATTGGTAAAAGAGAATAGAGATAAAAAGATAAGAAGAAGTTTTAAAAAATTATTCATTAGAAAAATGGTTTAGTTTCATAAAAAATTAGGACAAAACTAATGACTTTATTTTTATATGACCAATTTTCAATTGTTGCAATAACTTGATAGAAGTAAAAAATCCCAATTCTAACATTTCTGTATGAATTGGGATTGGGAATATTCTAGTTGAGAAAAGAGTTATGCTTCTTCTTTTCCTTGTAATTGTTTATCGTAAAGCTCTTTGTATACGCCATTTTTAGCCATAAGCTCTTCGTGCGTACCAACTTCTTCAATGCTTCCCTTATTCAAGAAAATGATTTTGTCGGCTAGTTTGGCTGAAGATACACGATGAGAAATAATTACAGAAGTACGGTTTTGCATGATACGACTCAAGTTATTGAGAATTGCATTTTCAGTACTTGTATCTACCGCAGAAAGACAGTCATCTAAGATCAAGATTTTTGGCTTACGGATAATAGCACGTGCAATTGATGTACGTTGCTTTTGCCCTCCTGAAAGCGTGATACCTCTTTCTCCTACAATCGTATCTAATCCTTTTTCAAAACGCTCGATGTTTTCGTAAAGGTCAGCATCTTTTGTCGCTTGAATAATATCCTCTTCATTGAGATTGTCAGAGCCGAAAGCAATGTTATTTCTGACTGTGTCTGAGAAAAGGAATACATCTTGCGGAACGTATCCGATCTGATTTCTTAAATATGGAATATCGAAGTCTTTGATATTTACTCCGTCTATTTCAATATTACCATTTGAGGTATCGTAAAGTCTACAAAGTAAATTGGCAATCGTACTTTTTCCAGAACCTGTACCTCCCAAAATAGCGAGGGTTTCGCCAGATTTTACACTGAAAGAAATATCTTTTAAGGCTTCAATTCCTGAGTCTGGATAAACCAAAGAAACATTGTTGAAGCTAATTTCCCCGTTAATTTCTTGTTGTAGGTCTTTTTCAGAAACAATATCATTTTCTGTTTTTAAGAACTCATTCAAACGCTTCTGAGAAGCAGCTGCACGTTGGATAATAGAAGTAACCCAACCCAATGAAGTTACAGGCCAAGTTAGCATAGTAACATACATGATGAACTCAGCAATATTACCTGGTGTGATACTTCCGTTGATTACTTCAATACCTCCTACATAAACTGTAAGAATTGTACTCAAACCAATCAGAGAAAGCATCAGAGGGTAGAACAAGGCATTTACTCTTGTTAGTTTTAGAGAACGCTCTTTATACTCATCTGCTACATCAGTAAATTTATCCAAAGAATCATTTTCTCTTGCATAAGCTTTTACCACTCTAATTCCAGAGAAGGCTTCCTGCACGAAAGTCGACATATCAGAAAGACTTTCTTGAATCTTTTCCGATCGGCGGTTAATTAGGTTATTTACATAATAAATACTGATTGAAAGCAAAGGCAAAGGAAGTAAAGCGAAAATGGTCAACTTCACATTCACCGTAAGCATGTATGAAGTGATGATAACGAATGAAACGGCAAGGTTGATTCCGTACATTACGGCAGGGCCTAAATACATACGAACCTTACTCACATCTTCAGAGATTCTTGCCATCAAGTCACCTGTATTGTTTCTTCGGTAAAAACTTAAAGGCAGCGATTGATAGTGTTTATAAACTTCATTTTTGAGATCAAACTCAATAAGTCGAGACATCACAATAATTGTCTGACGCATGAAGAAAAGAAACGTACCTCTGAGCAATGCCATAATCACAATAAGTACACCGTAATAAAAAATAACAGTGTAGAAGTCATCTTTGAAAACTTCTTGTAAAGGTGTGTTTTGGTACAATGGATAGATATCAAGCCTGTCCAAAATAAGGTCAAGCGCATGACGTACCATTTGTGCTGGCACAACCGCAAAAATGTTAGAGAGTGAAACAAAGATGAATCCCCCTAAAAGGTGCCATTTATACTTGAGAAAATATTTGTTTAAATAGGATAGTTCTTTCATGAATCTGCTTCCGTTAGAAAGACAAAGTTAAAAATAGTATACAGACTGCCTTCCTTCTGAGGTCAAAAACATGGGATTGATCGTGATTGTTTAATAGAAAATTCAAAAAGCAGCAATTTAGACCATATTCTTAGGGAAGATTTTTTATTTTTACTTATGAGCTAAGGATGTAGCTTTTATAAATGATCGAAACCTTTTTCAACTACCAATCGCACCAAAACTTAATTGGATATTATGATGAATAAAACTTCCTTCGGCTTACCCAAAAAGAGAGAAGAAGTCATTGGGCTATTACAGAAAGCATATACAGATAATGATTTAGAGGAAACAGAATACGAAGACAGACTTCAAAAGGCTTACGAAGCAAGTTGTTTGGAAGATTTGGAAAAGGTTATTCATGATTTCCCGAATAGACATACGGTTTTTGCAACGCAATCTGCGCCTCATTTTTCAGCACCAAAAACAGCTGCTAGAAATGCTAATTTGCCAGATACTAAAACACCTCAGCATATGACGGCTATTTTAGGTGAGCAAAAGTTAAATGTCCGAAAGAGCTACTTTACGCCATTAAACGTACTGACTGTTTTAGGGGAACATCGTCTGAACTGTCAAGATATGGTGCCTAAAGCGAATCTGATTCCTTTTAGTGTGAAAACAGTGCTAGGAGATACAAGAATTGACTTGAGAAATCCTCAATTTCATGGGAAAACGATTCATATAGCGATCACAAATTTATTGGGAGAAACAAAGATTCTTGTACCCAAAGGAGCTGTGATTCAGAATATGACAAATACCATTTTGGGGGATTATAGTGAGAAGCACAAAAATAACTCAAATCTGATTAAGAAAATATATAAGTCTATTACGAATGAACCCGAAATACCTCAGGAAGAACTACAAGGAGTTGAGTTTACTGTGGTTTTGAGAGGAACGTGTTTGTTGGGTAATGTGAGTGTGGCATATTATTAGTAGGTTCTTTTACGAATTGCTAAGAAAACCACAATTATCAAATGAAAACTAACTATCAGGTTTCCTCTTTAGGGAACACTAATCTTTCTTTTTTGCTACAAAAAGAGAGTGTTATCACCCATTCCGATTGTATGGATTTATGTCTTTGGACATTTGAGGATGAAGATCAAAAATTAAGTTTTTTACTAAAAAAAGATTCTGACTGTTTGATCGAATTAATAGAAAACGCACCTGCAATCATTGAAAACTTATTAGAAAAGGGAATTGAACAACGTGTTTATCAAATTCAAGAAACAATAAAAGAAGGTTTGCTTTATCGTGTAGTTGGAGACCTTTATTTGAAGAAAGAAGAATTTGATATTGGAATGTTTGTCTACACTTTATGTTGTGCCAAAACAAGTCCCTGGAAAATGAAAAAGCCATTGATGAAGGCTATTTCTCTTAAATAAATAAAGCCTCAGAGCATTAAATTGCTTTGAGGCTTTTAATATTTTTCAGCTAGAATGATTTACTGAACAACCATTCTGTTTTTTACTTCTTGTGTCTTAACCTTAAAGGTTTGTGCATTTTTAGCGTCTCCTTTAGCTGTAAATATCTCACTAAGGTTTTGATTGGCTTGTAAAGCTACTTCGTTTGGTTTATCGTAAAGCTTTCCATCTCTAGAAAGAACTCGCCAGTAGCAGTTCCAAGCTTTGGAAGATTTGCCCATTGCATGATAGATATTTCCTAGCAACATATAACACGCTTCAGTCTTTATGTAATCTGTAGCATAAACATCTTCATAATAACGAGTCAGTTTTGTAGCATAGTTTAAGGAAGATTTATAATCCTGATCTCTGAAATAAAGCATCGCCAAATTATTGTAAACCAATGCCTCATTTCTACTTTCAGAACCTTTCACTTTTCCCATGATTTCTTCATAGTACTTGAGTGCTTCTTCCTTCTCTCCCATCAAACCATAAATATTTCCGAGGTCAAATAGGGACACAAGCATTTCTTCGCTGTCTTCGCCATATTTTTCTTTACGTAAAGTAACACTTCGATCAATCCATTTTTTGGCTTCTGTATAATCTTGGAGTGCAATGCTCAAATCAATTACTCTTGAATTGAGTTTGAGGCGTTGCTTGACATTTCGTTCTTTGGCAGTATCTAATTCCACAAAAACAGAATGAGCTGTTTCGTAGAAATGAATTGCATCATCCCATTTGCGAGCACCTCTGAATTTTTCTGCAACATTTAATACTTTTTCTCCTAGTTCTTTTGAAGGTTCATCTTCTTGAATCAACTTAGAAAAACCTCTGTCATACCATTCTCTAGAAAGCTCATATTTTTCTAAAAGGAAGAAGTCTTTACCGAGTTTAGCGTAGTGCTTTTCTCTTTTGTCAATTTCCTCACTCATCCAGTCCCTAATATCCATTGCTTTTCGAGAATAGTACATGGCACTGTCATATTCCATTTGCTCAAAATGTATAGAGGCAAGAAGTTGGTAACTATCTGCTACTTCTGGAGACTTATTTCCATAAACGACTTTCCCGATTTCTATGGACTTGCTAATATTTTCTTTTGCCAAATCAACCGAACCACCTTGAAGCAAGGCATTCGCAATGTTCTGATAAAGAATTGTAACGTCTGTACGTGTTTCGGTATCGAGATCAATGATGGCATTTACTGCTTTTCTATAATAGCTAATGGCTTTTCCGAAGTCTTGGATAAAGTAGTAGGTGTTTCCCATCATCATGTACAACTTAATCATATCAGGATAATGAGCTGTTCCTTTTACATTCTGAAAAGTACGGAGTGCACGAGCGTATTTATTAATGGCATCTATCCCTTGCTTGTTGTAGCGGTAGATATCACCAATAAACATATACATTTGTGCTATTTTGAGTGCATCGGGCTTGTATTGTGCTTCCAAGATTCCTAGCCCTCTTTCAGCATAATAGATTGATTTATGAGGATATTCTTTTTGAGCAAGAAGCTCTGATATCGCTTGATAAACAGGCACAATATCTATGTTACCTTGTCCGTAATATTCTTCATATCGTACAAGGGCACGCTCGAAGTAAACCTCGGCACTATCATACATATATTCGTTCAATAACGAATCAGCTCTAGCAAATTCATTATTGGCACGATCTCCCTTTAGCAAGAGATTGGCTTGTTCGGGGATAAATCCGAATTCTTGACCGTAACTAGTAATAGAACTTAGTAACAGGATACTAAATGTAAATAGCTTTTGTATTCTTGTCATATGTTTGCAAACTCTCCTCAAAAAGTACAAAAAAAAAGGCTAATCTTCATTTAAGACACCTTTTAACTTTCTTCGGATTAAATAAATTTATGAAAAAAATAAAGTCATTTACTTAAAAATCAAGCAAATGACCTTAGTTGAGGAGTTTGTTCGAATTAAAATAAAGTCTTTAATTCATTGATCTTAGCGATGGAAAGTGGTTTGTCTAACACCTTTACTATAAGCTCATAAGTCGAAGCAGTTTCTTCGTCTTGAGGCGTAACACCGGAAGAAAGCATCACAACTTTTGTCGTTGTAAGTCCTTCTTGTTTAAATGTATCTAGAAAATCCCAACCACTTGTAGGAGGCATATTTATATCAAGAAGAATCAGTTCAGGATATTCTTCATTACCGTCTAAAGATTTTAGCGCTTCAATAGCGTCAGAGGCTTCTGTATAAGTAGAAACTTTTTGTGTAAAGCCTGATTTTTCTAATAGTTTCTGACAAATTAGATTGTTTGTCGGGTCGTCGTCTATGACAAATATATGTTGTAAACTCGTCATGTTTGCTTCATTAGTGTTTATGATGAATCCGTAGACTGAATTAATTTATGATCAGTCGGAATGTAAGGGGGGCTGAAAATTAAGTAAGCCCAATTTTATTCAAAAGGAATTCACAAACTTTAAATCACTTCATAACATTTTCAATTATTTAATAATTCCTAATATTCATTAGCATTCAGGGCTTTGATTCTCGTTAATTGAGGAAAAAAAAGTGAAAAATTTCAGAAGTCCTTCCAATTGCATCCTATCTTTGTATATATAGATCAATAAATGTTCATAAATAGTTTTGAGTAGAGGTTATGGTAGTCTATAATGTAACTGTAAGTATAGAAAAGTCTGTGGTAGAGGAATGGAAAAAGTGGATGAAAGACGAACACATTCCAGATGTGTTAGCTACAGGGCTTTTCAGTTCAGCTCGCTTTTTGAAGATGCTTTCAGAAGTAGAAGGAAATCCGGGAGAGACTTATGCTATACAGTACAATTGTGAGAGTATGGATCATTTAACGCTTTATCAAGAAAAATACGCAGCAGTATTGCAAAAGGATCATAGCGATCGCTTTGGCGGAAAATACCATGCCTTCAGAACTGTTCTTGAAGATGTAGACTAAGTATATATATTGACTAATTACATGTAGAACATTTTAAATGAATACGCGTTAATTGGTTATTGAATTTGAACATATAAGATAAGCACTACGATAGCCTTTTATGGGCTAGATAAATTCTCTAAACAGCAAATAAGAATGAGAAAATCATCAATTTTGGTGTTTCTGTTCTTCTTGGCGTCTTTTAGTCAAGTATTCGGACAGATTTTTACACCAACCACATGGAAGTCTCCAGTAGCCGATAAGAAAGAAGTAAATGTCGGAGATGAAATCACACTTACTTTCGAGGCTAAAATTATTGATAAATGGTATTTGTACTCTTCAGACTTTGATCCTGATTTAGGACCAATGGTCACTAGCTTTACTTTCAAAGCGAATGATTCGTATGAGTTGGTAGGAGGAATTACACCTGTAAATCCTAATAAGAAATATGATGACCTTTGGGAGGGAGACATCACGTATTTCAAAAAAACAGGTCTTTTTACTCAGAAAGTAAAAGTACTTAGCAAAAACTTTAAGATTCAAGGTACAATTGTAGGACAGGCTTGTTCAGATATTGATGGACAATGTGTGCCTTTTGAAAAAGATTTTTCTTTTAGCGGTCTAAAAGTAACAGGAGAAGATATGGCTCCTGTAAAAAAAACTGAAGTAAAGAGTGTAATCGAGTCAACAGTAACAGACGTAGAGGGTGAACAAGAAGAAGGTCTTCTAGGCTTTATGTTGACAGCCTTTCTTTTTGGTCTTACAGCAATCTTTACACCTTGTGTATTCCCAATGATACCACTGACAGTGTCATTCTTTACAAAACAGAAAGGTGGGTTAGGAAAAGCATTGCTTTACGGATTCTTTATCGTACTTATTTATACATTGGTTGGAGGTATCTTGGTGCCGTTCACTAAAGATCCGGGTATTGCCAATTTGATTAGTACACACTGGTTGCCAAATACAATTTTCTTTGTTGTATTTATCATTTTTGCCCTTTCATTCTTTGGGTTATTCGAGATTACATTGCCCTCGTCGGTAGTGAATAAAATGGATCGTCAGTCTGACAGAGGAGGTCTTTTCGGAATCTTCTTCATGGCTCTGACACTTACTTTGGTTTCTTTCTCATGTACAGGGCCAATTGTAGGTTCAATCCTTATCGAGTCAATTCAAGGAGGTTCAATCAAACCTGTATTAGGCATGGCAGCTTTCGGACTTGCTTTCGCACTGCCGTTTACCATTTTTGCAGCATTCCCTAAGTTGATGGATACAATGCCAAAATCAGGCGGATGGTTGAACTCTGTAAAAGTTGTGCTTGGTTTCGTAGAATTGGCATTCGCATTTAAATTCTTGAGTACAATTGACCTTGTTCTTCACTGGAATTTGTTGGATAAAGACGTAATGCTTTCTATCTGGATTGCTACTGGTTCTTTCTTAGGATTGTATTTGTTGGGTAAAATTCGTTTGCCACACGATTATCAGCCAGTAGAACAAATTGGGGTATTCAGAATGCTTTTGGCACTAGGTGTTTTCACTTTCGTGGTTTATATGATTCCTGGTTTGTTTGGTGCTCCTGTAAATGTTCTTTCGGGTATTTTGCCTCCTCAAACACACCATAACTTCGATATGAACAAAGTGGTAAGAGATAACATTAAAACTTATGGCATTTCTGCTGCGAATGCTTCAGAGGGAATTGGAGAAACAGTGAAATATGGAGAGCTATTTGAGCTTCCTCATGGCTTAGAAGGCTACTTTGAATATGAGCAAGCTTTAGAAGCTTCTAAAAGAGAAGGGAAACCAATTTTCATCGATTTTACAGGACATGGCTGTGCAAACTGTCGTAGAATGGAAGATTTGGTTTGGAAAAATCCTGAGGTATTGAAAAGACTTCAAAATGACTATATCGTTTTGGCTTTGTATGTAGATGATCGTACTGAGCTTCCAGAAAGTGCGTGGATCACTGCTGAATATGATGGTAAAGTGAAAACTACAATCGGTCAGATTAACCAATACATTCAGTTTACAAAGTATAACGGAAATGCTCAGCCGTATTACATTATCACTGATGAAACAGGAAGTCTATTTACTGAAAATGGTAAAGAAGTTCTTCTTCCTCGTGGTTATGATACTAGTATTTCTGGTTTTGTAGAGTTCCTTGACAAAGGAAAACAACTTTATCAGAATAAATAATTTTGGAAATAGGATTTGAAAAAGCCCTCATTCAAACAAAAGAATGAGGGCTTTTTATATGAAGTATATTATTTGATTCTTTTCAGGTAGTGGAAATAGTCATGGGCTTTAGCGAGCTTGTAATAATGCTTTGCTTTCGATTTGTCTCCATGATCGCTGTAGTATTTATAGAGGTTTCCGTATACGTAAGCATGAAGAAAAGTTCCTCTTGTTCCCAACTTTTCTAGTTCTTTTTCAACTTGCATATAACAGGTGTAAGCTTCTTCGGTTTCTCCTTTATATTTTGCACCATAGATTCCATTGAAAACTTTAGCCGTGGTCTGGTAAAATGGGTCTTTCGCATTTTGATCCATCTCGGTAATTACATCGACACCCTGGTTAAGTAAGTTTCCTCTTTCAAGTATTCCTAAATAGATTGCATGGAAAAATCGATTTTTAGGATATTCTTCAATCAGATTCTTGGCGTAGCTTAGTGCAGTTTCATAGTCTTCTTCATAATAGAGGTATATGTAAACTAGGTAAAGTTGAGCCTCACATCTGGTAAAAACATTGTCTCTTGCTGACTTTTTGATTTGATCAAGCCCTAGTTCTTTATCTCCTTTTGGGAAAAACATCAGAAAAGGTTTGTAGGCAGGGTATTTACTTGGATAAGCATCTCTGTAATAGTTGTACATTCCTGCCACAAAGTAAAATTCTTTTTCTTCCTCTTTCCGAGACATCGCTTTTCTAATCAAACCGTAAACCTCAGAAGCATAACCCGCAGATTTCATTGTTTCATGCTGCTCTGCATAGCCTCTCATAATAATACTTTGTGCAACAAGTCTGAAGAATAAGCCTTCTATATCCTCTTCATCTTCATCGAGCCTTTTTTTTGATAGTTCAGCAGTTTTTAATAGTAGTTCGAAATGTTTTTTCGCTTCCGGAGAATCATAGCCAATCGGTGCTCTTTCCCAAAAAAGATACATCGCTTCAAGAAAGTAAGGTAGGGGGTGGTCGTTAGGAACAACAGCTTTTATTTCGGTTATTTTATTTTGGGCATCTTCAAATTCCCAATGATAGATCGCATTTACAGCCGTTACTGTTTTATCATAGATCTTCTCATCATTCCAGACTTTGTAAGACTCTTGTGCTAGTGTTTTAATAGGTAATAATTGGATTACTATCAGAAAAGTCCAACTGCTCAAAAATGCTTTCATATATTCATTGGGGGTAAGGCTTTAGTAATGGCTTAATAATAAGCTATTTTTTTGAATATACTTAATTTTATATAAAGGGCTGAGCTTGATAAAGTGAAATTAATTTTGTAAAATAAGTAAGGATATCGATGAAGTTAAAGAAATCAAGATGTAACCAAGTATTTTTCATTGATTTGCCTCATGCTACTTGCGCCTACTTATAAATGTAGGATTTAATGTGAAAATTAAAGATGCTACTAACCCACAATAATACCCATTAAGTGAATGAAGACACTTAGCCTCAAGCGTGTTGAAAATAAAATAAAACTCAAAGAGCAACAGAAGGGAGCAATAGGTTTTGGTTTGTTGCTTTGTATGGGACTTAACGGGATGATGTTTGTTTATTTTCTTCAACGTATTGAGCTGAATAAACCTTTAGAAGGTTTGACTTTCACGTCTTTAGATTATTGGATGTATTTCGGCGTTAATCTTCTTTTGCTCATGCTTACATCAAGTGTTTTTTGGGCTAAATGGGCAGCAAGAAGAAATAAGGTTAGTTTATTAAAGTACGCTTTAGTATTAACAATTTGCCTTTTTACTTTTTTATATCCTTTTGCTGAACATCTATTGAGGTTTTCAGTTAGTGGTAAGGGTCTTGCAGATGCTCAAATTATGCTGATGGAAACATTCTTCTTTTTGCAGTTGGGCATTGGGTTTATAGGCTGTTTGGTGTTGTTAGTGAAAAGCTTTCAGTTCAAGATACATTCAAAGAAAAAGTATCTCGTAAATGTGTTTTCGGTATACATGTCATACCATACATTTCTTTGGACGTGGATCACATTGGATGTTATATTCTTTTAATGGTATTTAACTTAACTATATCTTAATATTAGCAAAAAATATTTCGAATTTTGTGTTTTTACAAAATAAAGAGTAACATTGCATTAAATTTGTAATTCCAGAAAAAAGACGGCTAGTTTGCCATTCTAAAAATATTAAAGACACTTTTATCCAAAAGATGGAAGTTTAAATAATTGAATTGGTTTATTAAAGAAGGTGAGTATTACTCACCTTTTTTATTTATCTGTAAACCACCAGTATGGACAGCTACAATTTTACTTCCTTTCGGAAAATATCCTTTCTTTATTAAATCAAAAACACCATAAAGCATTTTGGCTGTATAGATGAACTCAAGCTCAATTTGATATTCAGACTGAATTTTTTCTATGAACTCAAGTAATTCAGGTTTCTTCTTTGCGTACCCTCCAAAATGATAATCACAGATTAATTCCCAGTCAGGCAATTCATTATTTTGGTGAAGATGTAGATATTGATCAATATCTTTTGCTAAAAACTCACCGCCTTTAAGCGCTGGAAAGCCTAATATTTTGGTATCCTTATCACTTCCTGCAATAATTCCAGCCATTGTTCCACCTGTTCCGCAAGCCGTACAAATGTAATTAAGGTCAGGAATCTGATTCTTAATTTCGGTAGCCAATTCAATTACACCTGGAATTGCAAGGTCATTGCTTCCCCCCATAGGAACGTGGTAAAAATCGCCCCATTTTTCTTTTATCTTTTCTAAAACATCTTCGTTATCCTTTTGCCTAAAAGTAGTCCGATCCATATAATCGATCTTCATTCCTTTAGAAGATGCAAATGAAAGTGTGGGATTTAAAGGTAAGTGTTCTTCTCCTCGAATAATGGCAATCGTCTCAAAACCAAATTCAGCTCCTGCTGCAGCCACAGCGTAAATGTGATTGGAATAAGCGCCACCAAAGGTCAAAAGTTTGGTATGCCCTTGTTCTTTGGCTTTGATAAGGTTGTACTTTAGTTTGCGAAGTTTATTTCCCGAAATAGCGGGGTGGTTCAAATCATCCCTTTTTATAAACAATCGAACCCCATTTTGCTCAAAAATGGGGTTCGACAGTTCTTGAATGGGTGTAACCTCTTGGTTTATAATCATTCTCTCTACTCTAATACTTCAATTACCAAATTATGATTGGTATAGATACAGATATCAGCAGCGATATTCAAACCTTCTCTTACAATTTCTTCGGCTGATAATTGATCTGCATGACGAAGCATAGAAAGCGCAGCAGCTTGTGCGTACATGCTTCCTGAACCGATAGCGGCAATTTGGTGGTCTGGTTCAATCACATCTCCTGTACCAGAGATAATCAAAACCTCTTCTCTATTTGCTACAATCATCATTGCTTCAAGACGTCTTAAGTAGCGATCCATTCGCCAGTCTTTAGCAAGCTCAATAGCAGCTCTTTTCATATTTCCTCCGTAAGCGCTCAATTTTTCTTCGAAGCGCTCCATAAGAGTGAAGGCATCAGCTGTAGAACCTGCAAAGCCTATTGCTATATTTCCATCAGCTAAACGACGAACTTTACGAACGTTACTTTTGGCTACTGTATTTCCAAAAGTAGCCTGTCCATCAGCTCCAATAGCCACTTTGCCGTCTTTTACGACCGCAAGGACGGTTGTTGATCTGAATTTTTGCTCTTTCATTTTTATCTCTTTGGTTTCAATTCTTAAAGACAAAGATTAAACCCTTAGTATACTTACAGCCAAATTGACAGAAATTGTCATAAGCTTGAATTTAAGTTACAGTTTTCCTAAAAAGCTTGTCATAAAGGATTTCAAGAACTTTTATAATAAAAAAAGGATTCAAACTTGAAGCTTGAATCCTTTTCCTCTAGAACGTATTTTTCCTAGTTATCAATTTCGCAGTCAGGGTGAGAAGCTTTAAATGCTCTTACTTCTTCTTGACTTACATTTGTATCTCTGATATAGAAAACTGAAAGCTTTGACAACTCTGAAACAGGAGTGATACTCTCAATTGGAGTTCCTGTACAGATGATCGTTTTCAAGTTTGAATTATCTTTCAAAGGACTGATATCTTCAACATGAGTTTGAGAGAAAGTAACCTCTTCTAATCCTGCGATAGTAGAAAGAGGTCTCAAAGTAGAAATACCTGTATTCGAAAGGTAAAGTACTTTAAGCTTTTTCAATTCCTCGAAATCTTGGATATCGATAATGTTTTGGTTATTGTTTCCGTTTACATACTCTAATTGAGTAAGTTTTTTGAGAGGAGCAATGTCTTTCACATTAGTCTCAAAGAACTCTAAACGTCTTAAGCTTTCAAGAGCTACAAGAGGATTTAGGTCAGAAATATAAGTTTGTGAAATACTTAACTCTTCAAGAGAAAGTAGGTTAGTAACAAAATCCAATGAAGCGAGAGATGTTTCATCTAAAGCAAGGATTTTAAGTTTTTTCAATTGTCCGATAGATCCAAAGTCTCTAAAGTCTGGACATTGATACAAATCTAATTTTTCGAGATTAGAAGTTTCTCCTAATTCTGTAACAGATCTAACAAATGTTTGCCCTAAGTATAATTCTTTAAGTAGTGAGGCATTAGCCAAAGGAGCAATGTTTTCAATCAGTGTACCTGTACAGTTGATAACTTTTAGGTTTGGAAGTTTTTCGAGTGGTATAATGTTATCGATTGAAGAATATGAACAATCGACTACTTCCAAGTTTTTCAACTGGCTCAATGGTTCAAGGCTTTGGATATCTCTGAAGTCACCTTCAACAGATAAGCCTGAACAATTGATTTTTTTTAGGTTTACAATCTTCTCAAGGTCTGATGAAGAAACTTCTGAAGAAGACAGATCAGCTGCTTCTACAAAAATTTGTTGCCAAGTTGGGCTAAGGTCGTTCCACCAGTTTTGATTGAGTGATTGAGCCTGTGCAGTATGAGAAAAAGTACTTGCTAGCAGGAAAAAATAGAGAATTTTAGACTCAATTTTATATAAAAATCTCTTTTTCATAGGTCTTAGTTTTTAGCAAGAAGTATTTTAAATAATCGTCCGACTATCATTTTACTTGCAAGTATGCAATAATTGATTTAAAACAGGTAGATTTGTTCACTACCTGAAATCTTTTTTAACAAGAACCAATCCAAACTATATTGATTTTAGATTATGTTTCTCTCAAAATATACGAATCTTCTTTTTATTCTATTTTTGGTCTTCATTGGCTGTAAAAGTTCTCAGCCGAGTGCAATAGAGTCTACAGAGCAGTTTAATGATTCTACGACCACACAGATATTGGTATTGCCAGAGGAGCCTATGCAAGCTGAGCCTATTTGGGCATCTAAAAAAGGAGTTTACCGTCCTGAGCGTACTAAATATTTTGATTTGAAGCATCAGCTTCTGGATATCCGTTTTGATTGGGAAAAACAACATGTTTTAGGGAAAACAACACTTACGTTATCACCTTATTTTTACCCACAAGAGCGTGTAGTGCTGAATGCTAAAGGATTCGATTTTCATGAAGTAGCATTATTGGATGGAAAAAAAAGAATACCTCTAAAGTATGAATATGATCAAGAGTTGGTCGAAATCTTTTTGGATAGACCTTATACAAGAAAAGATCAGCTAAGGCTATTTATATCGTATACAGCAAAGCCAAATGAAAGAATTTTAGGAGGTAGTAATGCAATCCTTTCTGATAAGGGGCTGTATTTTATAAATCCACTGAATAAAGAAGAAGGCAAGCCACAACAAATTTGGACACAAGGAGAAACGGAGGCTAGTTCTTGTTGGTTTCCAACCTTAGATGCTCCAAATACCAAAATGACGCAAGAGGTCTATATTACTGTTCAAGATCATTTTAAGACACTTTCTAATGGTGCGCTGATTTCACAAAAGAAAAATAAGGATGGTACACGTACTGATTATTGGAAACAGGATTTAGTACATGCTCCATACTTGACTATGCTAGCAGTAGGGGAGTTTGAAGTAATTAAAGAGTCTTGGAATGGAATTCCTGTAGAATATTATGTAGAAGCGCCCTATAAGGATTTTGCGAAAGGTACTTTCGGACACACACCTGAAATGCTGACGTTTTATTCAGAGCTTTTTGATTATCCTTATCCTTGGGCAAAATATAGTCAGATTGTAGTCAGAGACTTTGTTTCTGGAGCGATGGAAAATACCACTGCTACAGTTCATATGGAGGATTTACAACAGGATAGCCGAGGGCAATTAGATCAAGATTGGGATTTCTTGATTGCACATGAACTTATCCATCATTGGTTTGGAAACTTAGTAACCTGTGAGTCTTGGGCAAACCTACCACTCAATGAGTCCTTTGCTAATTATGGAGAATACCTTTGGAGGGAACATAAGTATGGAAAAACAGAAGCAGACTTTGCACTTGAAGACGAATGGTTACTTTATCTGAATGAGTCGGAAAGCAAGCAAGAGCCGTTGGTTCGTTACAATTATCTGGATAAAGAAGATATGTTTGATAGTCACTCTTATGCAAAAGGAGGAGTGATCTTGAATTACCTCAGATATATCATTGGTGATGAAGCCTTTTTCTTGTCAGTCCATAATTATCTAAAAGATAGAGCATTCAAAACAGCTGAAATTCATCATCTCAGAATGGCGATTGAAGAAACCATAGGAGAGGATATGAATTGGTTTTTCAACCAATGGGTAATGAATGCTGGGCATCCTTACCTAATCGTTGAAGATAAATTTGAGAACGGAACTTACACAATTGGAATCACTCAACAGCAAGATACTTTATATACGCCTTTATATAGACTACCAACAGAGGTAGGGTTTTATGATGGAGAAAATTGGGTAAATCATGATTTAGAAATTGATGGTTACTATACTGAATATTCTTTTCAGTTGGACACAATGCCTAAGCTGACTTTGTTTGACCCTTACAAAACAATACCAGCAGTAATTGAGCATAATAAAGATTCTGTAGCTTGGTTGAGACAATTTGAAAAAGCACCTCATATAGTTCATCGAATTGATGCACTCACGCATTTACTTCCGCTACTGAATGAATCAGAAGTGGCAAGAGTATTATTAGATGCTATGGATGATCCGTTTTGGGGAGTTCGAGAAGGAGTCGCCGAAATTATGGTATACTACAATGGAGAGTACGAGACAGAGCTAAAGGAAAAGTTGACCTCATTGGTATTAAATGACCCAAAGTCATATGTGAGAGCAGCAGCACTAAATACGGTATATGAAATCAGTGAAAATTTTCCATTAGAATTAACTGAAAAGGCTTTACAAGATTCATCTTATTTGGTGGCTACGACAGCTCTTTATGCCTATGCACAATCAGGTGCAGAAGATATTTTAGAAAAGGCTGCGGAATTTAGGGATAGCAAAAACATAAATGCCATCTTCATTTTAGCAGATTTGTATGGGACACTCAATGTTCCCAATCAATTGGATTGGTATTTAAGCAAGAGAAGTCAATTAAGTACATCTTATAAAGGGGCTTATTATAATTATTTAGGTGCTTATGTACTTAATCAGCCATTGGAAGAACAAGCTAGAGCAGCTGACTATTTATTGGAGGAGGCAAGGACACATCCAATTGCCGCAATTAGATCTTCAGCATATTTTAGTTTAGGTCTTTTGATTGAAGATCCAGAGATTAGAAGCCGTGTAGCAGAAGTTGCCAAATCTGAAAAAGACCCAACAGTCTTAGAGACAATTGAGCTTATTGGATTATAAAAGTGGTATAGATAAAGCTTTAATTCTTAATAGATTTGGGCTAAAGCAAAGAGTCTTTAATTATTTTCCAATTTTTATAGATATTGCAATATCTTTTTAAGTTCATTTTAGTTTATGTTTTGTAGATGAAACAAAACTAAGATAAAAACAAACGAATAATAGATCATGGCGGAAGAGACAGAGATGGGTTTTTTAGACCATTTGGAAGAGTTGAGATGGCATATTATGAGAGCGGTGTTCTCTATTGGAATCTTCGCAATCATTGCTTTTGTAAATGGTTCATTCATTTTCAAACATATAATTTTAGCCCCAGGACGTGTAGATTTTATTACGTATAAAATGCTTTGCCAATTATCAAATGCAATTGGCTCAGATATCTTGTGTATAGAATCCTTGCCCTTTACAATTCAAAATAGGGCGATGACAGGTCAGTTTTCGATGCACATTATGGCCTCGGCTATCATAGGTTTAGTCTTTGCCTTTCCTTATGCCTTTTGGGAAATTTGGAGGTTTGTTCGTCCAGGTTTGCACCGTCATGAGCAGAAGGCTACAAGAGGCGCAACTTTCTTCGTGACAGTTCTTTTTATGATGGGAGTCTCTTTCGGATATTTTATTGTAAGTCCGCTAGCAATCAATTTCTTGACAAACTATCAGATTGATGCGAGTATCTTGAATGAGATTGATCTTACGTCTTATGTCTCGACTTTAGCGATGATCGTGTTGGCCTGTGGTGTATTATTCCAATTACCAATTGTCGTATTTTTCTTAGCTAAGGCTGGTTTGGTGACGCCATCATTTATGCGTACTTATCGCAAGCATGCATTGGTTATGATTTTGGTGATTTCAGCAATTATTACGCCTCCAGACCCAGTGACACAGATGTTTGTAGCATTGCCAATTACCATCTTATACGAATTTAGTATCCGTTTGTGTGCTAGAGTTCATAAGAAGATGTTGAAAGAAAAAGAATTGATTTTGGGTAGCTAAACACTATCTTTTAGATATAGAAAAACGGTCTGAACTTTAGAAGTACAGACCGTTTTTTATTTATGCTAAAGTTAAAATCTAGTTCTAATTCAATTTCCCCGCTATAAAACCTGTCGTCCAAGCTGCTTGGAAATTGTAACCACCCGTAATTGCATCAATATCCAATACTTCACCGGCAAAATACAGATTCGGACACTTTCTACTTTGCATACTGTTGAAGTCAACATCGGCGAGGCTCACGCCTCCACAAGTCACAAATTCTTCTTTGAAAGTAGTTTTCCCTCTGACTTGGTAAATGTCGTTGGTGAAAATATTTACAAGTTTGTTTACTCCTTTTTTTCCTAATTCACCCCAACGTTTGTCTTGTGGCAAATCGCACTTTTCAAGCATATAAAACCACAATCTTTCGGGTAGAGAGAAAGGCTTAATATTCGCCAAAATCTTTTTTGGGTTTGCTTCAATTATGGAATATAATTGATTGGCAACAGTTTCATTGTTGATCTCATTTACCCAATTGACCTGAGCCTTGAATTCATAATTCTGTTCACTCAAAGTTCGGGCACCAAAAGCAGAAGCTTTCAAAACGGCAGGGCCACTCATACCCCAGTGCGTGACAAGTAATGGACCTTGCGATTTGTATTTCATTCCTTGAATACTCACTTGAGCGTTCTCAACTACAACTCCCATCAGTTTTGTAATAGACTCATTGGGCATATTGAAAGTAAAAAGTGATGGAACAGGGGCTTCAATCTGATGATCTAAAGTTTCTAACCACTCCAAGCCTTTTCGTTTTGGAGAACCACCAGTGGTGACAATCACTTTATCAAAAAGTTCTGGGCCATGATCTGCTCCAATAAATTCCAATTGAAGTTGTTCGCCAATAGTTTTGATACTTTTAACTCCTTTTCCCGATTGCAAATTGACACGAAGACGTCGGGCTTCACGCATAAAGCAATCAATAATCACTTGTGAGTCTTGTGCTTGAGGAAATACACAATTATCTTCTTGAATGACCAAAGGCACTCCACGACTTTCAAACCATTCCATTGTATGTTTGGTATTGAAAACTTTGAAGGCTTTTTTCAGTCTTTTTTCACCTCTTGGGTAAGCCTTTGAAAGTTCACTGATCGAGGTACAGCCATTAGTTACGTTGCAACGTCCTCCTCCAGAGATTTTTACCTTGGAAAGAAACTTATTCGATTTCTCAAAAATGCTGACTTTAGCATCTGGATGATTTTCTTTGGCTGCAATGGCCGAAAAAAATCCTGCGGCTCCACCTCCAATTACTGCAACTTTCATAGCTTGAAATTTCCTTCTAATATTCTACTTTTTCCCGATCTCCTACGAAATCAGTTTGCAAATAACACCATTAATAGTCATAAACTCAAAGTACTATCGCTTTTAGATGTTAAGCTCCAAGGTGGAGGAGTTAAATCGAATCGTGGAAATTTGATATGAAAAGAATTCGCATTCACGTCTTTTTCTGCATCTTTGTATTTTATAAGGATGGGATTTTCAAAAGGGAATTTATGTATTTGCAACAGCTGAGCTTGCTTCAATTTAAAAATTACGAAGAAGCCAAATTCGATTTCTGTGAGGGTATCAATTGCCTTGTCGGAGAGAATGGCTGTGGTAAAACAAATTTGCTAGATGCCATCCATTACCTCTCGATGACTCGGAGTGCGTTCAACCCAATTGAACAGCAGAACGTAAAACACGGACAAGACCATTATATGATTTTGGGGATGTTTGAAAAGAACAACTCTAAGTACAAGGTCAACTGTGGGTATTTTCAGCAGAAAAAAAGTTTCAGAGTCAATAAAGTAGAATACGATCGTCTGAGCGAACACATTGGCGTTTTTCCTTCGGTGCTGATCGCGCCCAATGATACGGATTTAGTGAGGGAAGGAAGCGAAGTTCGCCGAAAGTTCTTCGATAGCATGATTTCTCAGACAGATAGAGGGTATATGCAGCAGTTGATTCAGTACAATCATGTATTGAAGCAACGCAATAGCTTACTCCGGATGTATGAAGGCAGAAGAGTTGACCCAATCGTACTTCAAGTATATGATGGGCAATTATTGAAGCTTGCAAAATCCATACATCAGAAACGTAGTGAGTTTTGTGCACATTTCTTTGAGCTTTTTATCGGAAACTATAATCAGTTAAGTAATCAGAAAGAAGCCGTACAGATTCAGTACCGATCAGAGGTTGGAGAAGAAGATTACGAAGAACGATTTACAGAGGCTTTTGAGAAAGATCGGGTATTGCTCCGTACCACTAAAGGGATTCATAGGGATGATTATGTTTTTAAAATAGATAATTATGCACTTAAAAAATATGGTTCTCAAGGCCAGCAGAAGTCTTTTGTGATCAGTTTGAAACTTGCACAATTTGATATTGTCTATCGTTATACGAGTAGTAAGCCTTTATTACTTCTCGATGATATTTTCGATAAACTAGATGATTTCCGAATCAAGCAGCTTCTAGAAATGGTAGCTACAAATAAGTTTGGACAGATTTTTATCACTGATGCAAGGCCCGAACGAAGTCGGAAATTACTTGAAGATGTTGAAAGTGAAGTGCAGTTTACGGATGTAAGTAGGTTTCGCCCAATGAGAAAAGAGGATTAATTTATATAGAAGTGCAGAAATAGCGCTAACCTAAAAAAGAGATTTTATGTCGAATGATGGAAAAGTGAAGTACCGTTACCGTCAGTACAATGTTCCTCCAAAAAAACATGAAACGGTAAGTATAAAAAAGACCATGCAAAACATCATGAAGTCTTATCAGATGGAGGCACGTTATAATAATGCGATGGTAACCAAACTGTGGGCAAATATCACAGGGGCATCTATAGCAAGCCGTACACAACGTGTTTTTATAAAGAAAAAGGTACTTTATGTAGAATTGAATTCTGCACCACTTCGTCAAGAATTAAATATGAAAAGAGATAGACTTGTACAGCTCGTAAATCAGCATATGGAGGCAAATGCTGTAGAGGAAGTGAAATTTATCTAATAATAAGTTCAACTTGATTAAGAAATATTCTCAAGTAGTAAGTGTAATTTTACAGATAGTATTGTTCACTTTAAAGAGTAATACAATTTAAGTATAGAGGAAGAAGGAATGAATCTGACTCTTCGGAACTTTTTCAATATTAAGAGCTCCGAGTAGTATTTTGTATATTCCGAATAGAGTCAAAAAGATAGCATTATGGAAAACAATTATGTGGTGATCATGGCGGGAGGAGTCGGAAGTAGATTCTGGCCTTTTAGTCGTCAAAATTTCCCGAAGCAGTTTCAAGATATCTTAGGAACAGGGCGTTCGATGATTCAACAAACCGTCGATCGTTTTGAAGGTATTTGCCCAAAGGAAAATGTGTATGTAGTCACCAATGAATCTTACTACGACCTAATTAAAGAACATTTACCTTTCATTGCTGACCATCAAATACTGTTAGAGCCTGCTCGAAAAAATACAGCTCCATGTATCGCTTATGCTTGTTACAAGATTTATGCTGATAACCCAGATGCAAATATCTTAGTAGCTCCGTCAGATCATGTAATTATGAATATGCAGGAGTTCCAACGTGTATGTAAAGTTGTGTTGGATAGTGCCGAGCATACTGATTCTTTAATCACTTTAGGAATTAAACCTTCACGTCCTGATACAGGTTACGGGTACATTCAAGCTGAGCTTGATGGCTCACAGGGTGATCTGTTTAAAGTGAAAAACTTTACAGAAAAACCAAACTTAGAGAAAGCGGAGCAATTCTTAGCAAGTGGGGACTATTTGTGGAATGCAGGGATTTTTATTTGGAAGGCAGCTACAATTATCTCACAATTTGAGCAACATCTTCCAGAAGTTGCAGCTTTATTCCAAAAGGTAATGCCTTATTATCATACAGATGAAGAGGCAAAATATATCCATGAAATCTATCCACAATGTCCAGACATTTCGATCGACTATGGTATCATGGAGCATGCCGAAAGTGTTTATGTGATGCCTTCAGATTTTGGGTGGTCTGATCTTGGAACTTGGAAGTCTCTTTTCGAGTTAGCAGATAAGGATGAAGATACGAATGTACTCCAAGGTGATGTAGTTACTTATGAAACTAAGAACAGTATCATCAAGACTCCGAAAGAGCGTTTAGTTATTGTTCAAGGATTGGAGAATTATATAGTTGCTGAAAAAGACGATGTGTTAATCATTTGTCAGAAAGATCAAGAGCAACGTATCAAAGAGTTCGTTAAAAATATAAGCGAAACCAGAGGCGACAAATACAATTAATTGGACATATTTGTTTTTGTGTTGACCCGACAGTCTTTCGAGATTTGTCGGGTTTTTCTTTTTATAAATCTTAATGTTCAGATTGGTGAAATTTCTCTTTGCTTTTTCACTACATCAATCCTATCATTTATGGATACGTTAATATCCGTTAGCTGAAAATTTTATAATGAATAAATATTCACCTAAGCGGGAGCGTATGTTATCACTAATTCCTCTTGTACTATTCAAAGTTGCTAAAACACCTACTTAGAACTGTTTTTTCGCAGTTTCAAATCTCTTAATAACTTTAAATATTTTTAGAGTAAAATTGAAAATATCGTAAATAGTGTAGCTAATACATTTAAATATTTCAAAAATTAATATTTCCTAACAATTTGTTTTCAAAGAAATAAGTGTTTTCTTAGTAAAATATTAATACTATTTCTGAGTATATTTGAAGGTTGACAGAAGATTCTGTAAACCAAAGGTTAGAGCATATAATACATTTCAGATTAACAAACTGACATTAAAATACTCTCTCTAGGACTCTATGAGTCCGTTTTTTGGCGTGTCTAAACACTACTAAATGCCTTGCCTTGTTGCATAGGCCTTAAATATTACGCTTTGAGAAGTATTCATTGGATACTGAAATTCATTTAATACAAAGTGCATCATGCAAATAGGAGTACTAAAAGAACTACATGACCAAAGGGTGGCTATTACACCTGACTTGGTTAAAAAACTAGTTAAAAGTGGACATGAGGTAGTTTTCGAGAGCGGTGCTGGAGCAAAAGCTTTTGCCCAAGACGATGCTTACGAAGCTGCTGGTGCTAAGGCGCAAAATCGTGAAGCTGTAGTAGCTTCTTCTGATTTGTTAATGACAATCAAACCGATAGCGAAAGAGGAAATCGCTCAATTGAAAGACGGAGCAGTGCTTGTTTCTCAATTTCAGCCTTTCCAAGACGCTGCAGTTTGTGATGACTTCAGCACAAAGAACTTATCTACGTTCAGTTTTGACATGATCCCTAGAACGACTATCGCTCAGTCTATGGATATTCTTTCATCTATGGCTTCTATCTCAGGTTATAAAGCTGTATTGAAAGCGACTGAAGCTTTACCTCGCTACGTACCGATGCTTTCTTCAGCAGCGGGTACTATTCCTCCATCTAAAGTATTGATTTTGGGAGCAGGAGTAGCAGGTCTTCAGGCAATTGCAACAGCAAAACGCTTGGGTGGACAAGTTGAGGCTTTTGATACCCGTGCAGCTTCTAAAGAAGAAGTAATGTCTTTGGGTGCTAAGTTTGTAGAAGTAGCAGGTGCTGCTGACGACAAAGGTGCTGGAGGATATGCTGTAGAGCAATCAGAAGAGTACAAGCAAAAGCAACAAGCGCTTATTAAGGAGAAAATCCAGAAAGCGGATATCGTAATTACTACAGCTCAGTTGAGAGGACGTCCAGCTCCTACATTGATCACAGAAGAAATGGTTCAGAACATGAAACCAGGTTCTGTAATCGTAGATTTGGCTTCTTCTACAGGTGGTAACTGCCCACTTACAGAAGATAAAAAATCTGTAGTGAAGCATGGTGTAACGATCATTGGTGATTCAGAACTTTCTGATTTACTGCCTGAGCAGGCTTCACAATTGTATAGCCGTAACATCGAAAACTACTTGAAAATTTTCTTAAATGAAGAAGGTATTTCATATGATTTCGAAAACCAAATTATCCGTGAAAGCTGTCTAGTATTCAAGGGTAAGAAAGTATACGGAGATACTGATCAATTACTTCCTAAAAAAGAAGAAGTAGCTGAAAGTGTAGAGGCTTAAGCCCTCCTTTTTGATTCATTTATTTTAAAAGAATTACAATGGAACTGTTAATAAATTTTCTAGATCAATACCTAGCAATTATCACGGTACTTGTATTGGCTTCATTCTTAGGAATGGAGATTATCGGGAAAGTACCTACTGTATTGCACACGCCGCTTATGTCGGGTGCAAATGCAATTTCGGGTGTAGTAGTTATCGGAGCTGTTATTCTGATTCGTAGAGCAGAAGCGACTGACTACATCACTCTTGTACTTGGTTTCTTAGGAATCGTGCTTGCAATGATCAATGTTGTAGGTGGTTTCGCAGTAACCAACCGTATGCTTGACATGTTCAAGAAAAAGAAAAAATAAGGACCTATCGGGAACACATTGTTCTTCGACAGATTTTTCAACACTATTAAACTGGAATTACAGTGAATAACATTATAGATTTTCTGTATCTGATTAGTATTGTCGTTTTCATCGTAGGTCTGAAAGGACTTTCACACCCTGAAACGGCACGTAAAGGTAACTTGACTGCAGCCTTCGCAATGGGCGCAGCAATCATAATCTCTCTTTTTGCTCCAATGGAAGCAGGTGACAACAATTACCTTTGGATCATTGGTGGTATGCTTGTAGGTAGTGCAATTGGCCTTACAGCTGCCAAAAAAGTAGAGATGACAAAAATGCCAGAAATGGTATCTCTTTTCAATGGTTTGGGTGGTGCTTGTGCCATGCTTATCGGTATTGTAGAATTCAAACACTTGCCTGCTGGTACTGAAATGGTAAGCGGTGCGGTGTTCGCAAATATTTTCGCACTATTTATTGGTGCAGTATCTTTTACAGGTTCACTTATCGCTTGGGGTAAATTGAATGGTTCTCTTCGTGACAACTTGAAACTACCTTTCCCACAAGTATTGAATATCCTTACTTTGGTAGCGATTATTGGAGCAAGTGCATTACTAATGAGCAAGCCAGAGCTTGATTTTAACTTAGTATTTGCCATCCTAGGATTGTCATTGTTCTACGGTGTAGCATTCGTAACACCAATTGGTGGTGGTGATATGCCTGTAGTAATTTCATTATTGAACTCGTTTACGGGTATTGGTGCAACAGGAGCAGGTTTGATCTACGGAAATGATATCATGATTGTAGGTGGTATCTTGGTAGGTGCTTCGGGTATCATTCTTACAGTAATGATGTGTGAGGCAATGAACCGTTCATTGATCAATGTAATTATTGGAGGTCTTGGTGCTTCAAGCGGTGGAAGTGGTTCTGACCGTGAGCAAGTAGTAAAAGAAGTAAACCCTTCTGACCTTGCAATTCAATTGAAATATTCTGACAAAGTGACGATCGTACCAGGTTACGGTTTGGCTGTAGCACAAGCGCAGCACATTTGTCATGAGATTGAATCTATTCTTGAAGAAGAAGGAGTAGAAGTGAAATATGCAATTCACCCAGTAGCAGGTCGTATGCCAGGTCATATGAACGTACTTTTGGCTGAATCTGATGTTTCTTACGACAAACTTCAAGAACTAGAGGCTGCAAACTCAGAATTCCCTACTACAGATGTGGTATTGGTAATTGGAGCAAATGACGTTGTAAACCCTTCTGCAAAAGAAGATACAGCTTCTCCAATCTATGGTATGCCAATCTTGGATGTAGAGCTAGCGAAGAACGTTGTAGTCTTCAAACGTGGTATGAGTACTGGTTACGCTGGTGTTCAGAACCCACTATTCTTTGGCGATCGTACAAAGATGCTTTTCGGAGATGCAAAAGCTTCTTTGACAAAATTGAAAGAAGAAATCGCCAATGCTTAATTCTTAGAATTGATTGCGAAAATCCGATTTATATTAGCCATACAGCTTTAGAGTTGTGTGGCTTTTTTTGTATCCTTATTTAGTTTGCATCGTAAACTACTTGACGTTTTGTGAATAAAAGATTTTTTTAAATGAATGAACATGAAAAGGAGTTATGGGAAAATATTCGATCTTATCAGATAGGGGCAGCGCAATCAGCATTATCTTTTTCAGATCGTTTAGCAAGAGAAAATAATTGGTCGCTGAAGTATGCACTCAGAGTTATTTTTGAATACAAAAAGTTTATTTTTTTGATTTGTGTAGATAAGGGGCCATTTACTCCATCAGATGAAGTAGATCAGGCTTGGCACTTACATTTACTCTATACCGAAGATTATTGGGAAGACTTTTGTGGAGAGTTGTTACAAACAAAAATCCATCATGGGCCAACAAAAGGAGGACAGTCAGAACGAGTGAAATACACTGATTTGTATGAACAGACCTTGAAACGTTATGAATCTTTTTTTGGAGAAAAGCCTCCATCGGATATTTGGCCGTCTACAGAAATCCGATTTTCTAAAGTCAACTTTATAAGAGTCTTGAAAGAAGACTATTTTTTTATTCCCAAAAAACTAAAAACAATACTATCCTCATGGAAGAACTTAAAGAAATAAGCCCTGCTGAATTAAAGGTGTTTTTAGCACCTCGTGTAAGTAAAGTTGGAGAATTATTACACCTTACATTTTTAGATTTAGTAAAGAGAGGTGTACTGAAATATACCGAAAATGAATATCGAGAAGTTGAGGCAGGGCCTAAGCTCACCGAAAATACTTATAAAGCACATGAAGCTCTTTTTACAGAAATCTTTCAGCAGAATAAAGAATTAAAAATTACGCTTTCTGAGTTGTTGTCATTAGTAAAGGAAGGAATAAAAACGACTACACATTTTAAATGGCATTATCTTATAAAGTCAACTCTGAGAAGGTATTATTATCAAGCCACATCATATAGTATATATAGGTTTTTGTTTGCTATTTCTTTGAACTATAAAGGCGTTTTAAGTAGAGATGAGTTACTCGCGGAATATCAGTCTTATGAAGAAGCATGGAAAGATGGTTCAATAGATGAGAATATTAAAAGAAATCTATTAGATAAAGTAGGGGGTAATGAATTAAAGATTAGAGTTCTTTTTGGGGATGATTTTCTTAAAAATGAAGAAGCGATAAAAGAAGGAAAAGAAAGAGTAGAAGAGGGCGGATTTATTGAGTTTATGGATGGAGATACAATAGATGTTCTTATTGAAAATACCTCTGAGTATTTTCTCGATAGTTTTGAAATAACAGAAATTAGTACTGATAGTGGATGGTTTTCTAGTTGGGGGAGTGATAGTGGAGGATGGTTTTCTGGAGGAGATAGCGATAATGGTTGTAGTAGTAGCGGTTGCAGCAGTAGTGGCTGCAGTGGATGTGGCGGAGGATGCGGAAGTTAGTTCAATAAAAAAGAGAAGTACAAACTTGAGTACTTCTCTTCTAATATTTTTAGTGCTTATGATATAAAAAGGCTTATTGTAACTGAGCCAATTTATTCTTTAGTGTTGTCAAAATTCCACTGATATGACGGTCTAGCTCGGCGCCAGCCATAATTGGGTCTACAGCGGAAATATCGTTTTTATAGTTGTTCTTAACATCTTCCATAAAAGCTTGAAGAGAAACTAGTTGGAAAGTGCTTAGTCTTGTACTGAACTTGTGTTTTACAGCGCTGAATAATTCAGGATCATGATTATTTAAAGCTTGCTTTAGCTTTGGATAATCAGTCTCGAATTCTTCAATAGATATTTTCAAAAATTCTTGATAACCATTCAAATCGCCATCGTAAAGCTCGTCTGTAAAGCTGAAGTCCATAGTATAATTAGAAGTCATATCTCGTATCTTTTTTTTATGATAGTTGGTAGATTATGGGTGAGTCTTCCTTGTGCAGAAATCTAAACTCAAACAAAGATATATTTTTCGCTAGCTAAACTAGGGTCTAACCTCCTAATAATCTTTAAGCTAATTCCTAAGAAATTTGAATTAGGGCGTACTAAATAAAACTACAGTTGTTTTAGAATAATTCCTTACAATATTTTGGCAAATGTTTATTACTCAGGAGAATGTATAGCCAGAGAATAATAAATATGAAATTGGAATTCCTACCGCTAAAATTGAGAAGAAAGTAAATAGTGAAACTTGAAAGCGTCTGTTTGAAGATTCTGTAAGGTTTAGTGTTTTACGGAGTACATCATAAAAATTAAGGCATATCAAACCATAAAGTCCGATGCTAATCCAAATTCCTACATAATAATATTGTCCATTGAAGGCATCAAATAAACAGAGGTGAGAAGGAAGGCCATATATAAATTTGATGTAATGATATTTAATTGCAAAATAAGAACTCAGAGTAAATGCTAGGCTCATCAGCAGTGTCAGCTTACTTTTTCTCCAAAAGAAACAAATGGCGAGTAAGAGGTATGAGCCAATATGCAAACCAATGAGTTGTGTAGAAGAAAAGTTGGATACTGCATTTTGGAAAAAAGCATCTTGTTTGGCACTACTAAATGATAGACTACAACAGGTTGTTATAATATCTGGTGAAATCTCTACATAATATAGTACAGTGAAAACAAGGTCAGTAAGTGCGATAAGCATAGAAGGAAAAACCAACCAATATTTTTTAGGAGTTAGCGGATAGTCAGGTGCTTTATCGTCAATAGCATTCAATACCAAAAAGCTGAAATACACAAACACTCCTCCCATTTTCAAGAATAGTAATGGGTAGCCATATGAATTGAGAGCTAAAGTACCAGCAGCACACATTGCACCCTTTATGATCTGAGGAAGGTGAATATTGACGGTAAAAAGAAAAATTAATAAAAGTAGAATCTGAAAAACTAAGGTAGCCTGAAGAATGGATGCTAAAAGATAAGTCTTGCGTTCCATCTGAAGCTGTTGCTCATCATATTTTGAGGCATTCCAATTCCGAATGAAACCAATAGACTGAAAGCTGGCAAAAACCAATAAAATAACAGAGCAACTACCCCCAATAAGTTGCGTGATCACCCAATGATCTGTTAGCATAACTCCAAGTGTTTTTAGTTTAGGAAGATCAGTATATAAAATACTGTTTTACCTATAAAGTTAGGAGACTATTCAAATGTTTGGAATTTCGAGCCGCGATATAACATTTGTTAATATGCAAAGAAGTGCAAATACTGAAGATAAATGCTAAACATAAACTCTACTATATTCACCTCCTTTCGGATAAAATGAACAGAAACGTTCATGTGTGAGAGGAAAAATAAATTCAATTCGGATTTTTTAGATACAGGATATGAGTACAGATAAACCTTGGATAAACAATTACTTAGAGGGAGTTTCCTCAGAAATTGACCCAGATAAATACAAGTCGATCGTAGAACTGCTAGAGATAAGTGTACTCAAGTTTGCCCAACTTCCCGCTTTTGAGTGTATGGGGAAAAGCATCACTTATCAGCAATTGGATGAATATTCAAAAGCTTTTGCGGCTTACATGCAACATTTAGGATTGGAGAAAGGTGATCGTATTGCTATTCAAATGCCAAACATTCTTCAATATCCAGTGGCTTTGTTTGGCGCTTTAAAGGCAGGACTTACCGTTGTCAATACAAATCCATTGTATACAACTCGTGAAATGGAGCATCAGTTTTCAGATGCAGAAGTGAAGGCTGTGGTAGTTGTTTCAAACTTCGCAAGTAAAGTTGAGCAAGTTCTCAAGACGAACACAAGCATTGAGCATGTCATCATCACCGATATCGGAGATATGTTAGGCTTGTTGAAAGGTACAGTTGTCAACTTGGCGGTGAAGTATCTGAAAAATATGGTTCCTTCCTATTCGATAAAGGGAAGTACAAGCTTCAATAAAATTTTGAAGGAAGGAAAAGACATGTTACTGACTCCAGTAGATATTCAACCAGACGATCATGCTTTTCTTCAATATACAGGTGGTACAACAGGGGTAGCCAAAGGTGCTGTTCTTTCTCATAAAAATATCATTACCAATGTAGAGCAGTGTCAAGCTTGGATGAATCATTTGGAGGAAGGAAAAGAAGTTGTGATAACACCTCTACCTCTTTATCATGTCTTTTCACTTACCGTAAATGGTTTAATGTGTAGTACAAAATTGGGTGCGAAAATCGTTTTGATTACAAACCCAAGAGACATGAAAGGTTTCATAAAAGAACTCAAAAAGCAACCATTTACAGTAATTACTGGAGTAAACACACTCTTCAATGCTTTGCTAAATCAAGGGAAATTTGCAGACTTAGATTTTTCTAACCTTAAACTCGTGATTGCGGGTGGTATGGCTGTAAATACCTCAGTGTCTCAAAGATGGCAAAAGTTGACTGGTAAGCCACTTTTAGAAGGCTATGGACTTACCGAAACCTCTCCTGTAGTGACTTGTCAGCCCTATGCAGGCAAAATTAAAGAAGGTTCTATCGGGATGCCATTCCCGAGTGTAGAGGTTGTTGTAAAGGATGAGGAAGGAAACGATTTACCTCAAGGAGATGTCGGTGAAATCTGTGTGAGAGGTACTCAAGTAACTTCGGGCTATTGGCAAAGAGAAAAAGAAACCGCAGAAGCTTTCTTTGAAGGAAACTGGTTTAGAACTGGTGATGTTGGCTACATGGATGAAGATGGTTACTTCTACATTGTAGATCGAAAAAAGGATATGATCAATGTTTCTGGTTTCAATGTTTACCCAAACGAGATCGAAGATGTATTGATGATGCATGAAGGAGTAGCCGAAGTAGCAGTGATTGGAGTGCCACATGAAAAGTCAATGGAAGCTGTGAAAGCCTTTGTGGTAAAAAAAGATGAACACCTCACAGATGAAATTGTGAAGAAATTCTGTAAGCAAAATCTAACAGCCTACAAGATTCCAAAGTACGTTGAGTTCCGTACTGAACTACCAAAATCCAATGTTGGGAAGGTACTTCGTAAGGATTTGCGCATGGAAGAATTGCAGAAATATGAAAAAATAATGAAAAAAGGAGAAAAATAATTTTTGCAATATATAAACTTGAAAAAGAGTCTTTTATGCGGTTTTTGATGCCCTGAGGGCTCTTTTTGAAGTTTTAATAAATGTGAAAATAGTAGTTTTTTTTGATGCAAAGTTTGCACGTTCGGAAATTGGTCGTACCTTTGCATCGCTTTCAACGGAAACGCAGTTCGAAAGAACGGAAAATTAAGCGAGAATAGCTCAGTTGGTAGAGCACAACCTTGCCAAGGTTGGGGTCGCGGGTTCGAGTCCCGTTTCTCGCTCAATGCCTATCTTAGGCGCCGGGATGGTGGAACTGGTAGACACGCAAGACTTAAAATCTTGTGGCCGCAAGGCCGTGCGGGTTCGATTCCCGCTCCTGGTACTATTTTGGAAAGCGAGAATAGCTCAGTTGGTAGAGCACAACCTTGCCAAGGTTGGGGTCGCGGGTTCGAGTCCCGTTTCTCGCTCTAAAAAGGGATTCGATAGACATCGAATCCCTTTTTTTATTCTTTTTTATATTTCCATTTCTTGGCTATACAAGGGCTTTCTCTTATTTTTGAGTTTTGTGTAAAGCAGCGACGGAGAAAGCGAACTATTAGAAAACCACTTTTTTTTAGCTGAAAATTGAAATTATCAAGAGACAGAAGATAATAGGTATACTATGGCAATCATTAGTAAAATACGAGAGAAATCAGGTTTGGCCGTAGGAGCAATCGCAATTGGTCTTATCGGTTTTGTTGTGGGCGGAGATCTGCTCTCAGGCAATTCAAGATTATTAGGGTCGAACAAGCAAATCGTTGGAGAAATCAACGGGATGGAAATTGACCGTCAAGAGTTCGAAACTGAATTAGAGAGACAACGTGCATTGTACAGCAATCAGCTAGGGCAATATCCTGCTGCTAGAGAAATGCAAATCCTAAGAGACCGTGCTTGGAATGCTTTCATCGAAAAGTATGCGTACGATGCAGAGTATGACAAGCTAGGCTTGAAAGTAACGCCTGAAGAATTGGAAGATATGATCAAGGGGAATAATATCCACCCATACTTGAAGCAATCTCCAATCTTTTTAGATTCTCTTGGAAACTTCTCAAAGGAAAGAGTAATCCAATATTTAGGAGCTTTGAAGCAACAAGGTGCTAACTCTCCTGCATATGTTGAGTTCATGAACTTTGAGCAACAACTTCCAGGGCTTCGTGTAAGACAGAAATATGAAAACTTACTTTCTACTTCAAACTACGCAACTGATCTAGAAGGTAAGAAAGAATACGAAAAGCAAAATACAAAAGCAGATGTTGCTTACTTGTATGTGCCTTTCTACAGTGTAGCTGATTCTTTAGTAGAAGTTTCAAACGGTGAGTTGAAAGACTACTACAACAGCCACAAAGAAGACTTCAAAAGAGACGAAACAAGATCTATCCAGTTTGTAAGTTTCTCAATTGCACCTTCAGCAGATGATAAAGCTGCTTTGGAAAGAGAAGTAAATGGGTTGAAACAACCATTTGCAGAAGCAGTAGACGATTCAGTTTTTGTACAATCAAATACAGAAGCTGCAGCTCCATTCATGAGTGTAAACGCAACTGGTGTTCCTTCAACTTTGGATATCAACAAACTTGAGAAAGGTGAAGTAGCAGGTCCATTCTTTGCTGCAAATGCTTACAGACTTTATAAAGTTATGGACGTAGAGAAAGATACAGTTCTTTCTGCTCGTGCTAGCCATATCTTGATCAAAGCAGGTGATGACAAAGCAGCTGCTAAGAAAGAGGCTCAAGGTATCTTGAATGAAATCAAAGGTGGTGCTGACTTTGCTCAAATGGCAAGAAAGCACGGACAAGACGGTACAAAAGCAAAAGGTGGTGACTTGAACTGGTTCTCTGAAGGAGCTATGGTTAAGCCATTCAATGATGCTGTATTTAAAGCGAAGAAAACAGGTCTTCTTCCAAGATTGGTAGAAACTGAGTTCGGATACCACATCATTGATGTTACTGAAACTGCAACTGACAAGAAAGTAGTTCTTGGAGTAGTTGAAAGACCATTGAATCCTTCTGAGCGTACAATCAACGAAGCATTCACTAAAGCTGGTCGTTTTGCGGCATCAAGCAAAGACAAAGGAGATTTCGAAGAAAATGCTAAAGCTGATTCGTTATTCATCCAACAAGCTATCGATTTGAGAGCTGACGCTAGAAACATCAACAACATCTACGGTGATGAGGTAAGACCATTGATCCGTTGGGCATTTGATGAGGATACAAACAATGGTGACGTATCTGACGAGTTCCAATTGAATGATAACTATGTAGTAGTTAACTTGATCGGATCAAAAGACGAAGGTTATGAGTCTTTCGAGTCAGTAAAAGACCAAGTGAAAAGAGAAGTATTAAAAGCTAAGAAAGGTGAGTATATCGCTAAGAAGTTGAAAGAAACTTCTGCAGACAACCTTGGTGCTATGGCTGCCGCTTACGGTAAAGGTGCTAAAACAGGTTCTGCTGCAGACTTAGCATTTGGTGCAAGCTCTATTTCAGGTATCGGATTTGCTCCTAAGACTATCGGTACTGTATTCACAATGAAAGCTGGCGATGAGTCTGCTCCTATCATTGATGATAATGGTGTTGTAGTTGTAAACGTAGAGAATATCACTAACGCATTGGAAACTGCAGATTATTCAATCTACAAAGGACAAATCAACCAACGTCAGAACAACTCTACTACTTACAAAATTGGTAGAGCAATCACTGACTTGAGTGAAGTAAAAGACAACAGAGCGAAATTCTATTAATAGATATATCGCTTGAAAATATAAACGGGATGTTCTCTTTAGAGAGCATCCCGTTTTTTTATATCATGAAAAATTGAAATTAAGGAACAGGGTCATATCCACTTCCTCCCCAAGGATGGCATTTTCCAATTCTTTTTAAACCAAGCTTAAGCCCTTTTACGGGGCCATGTTTTTTTATTGCTTCAATCATATACTGAGAGCAAGTAGGTGAGTATCTGCAAGAGGCAGGGGTGTAGGGTGATATTCCTTGTTGATAGAACCGAACAAGAAAAATTAATGTCTTCTCAGTAAATGATTTCATCTTTTCGCGTGCGTATTTTTTGTTTTTATATACCTTAAAAATACTAATTCTTGAATGTAAAGTTTCATAATTAAGGTGATTATGAAATGAAAAAGGCTTAGACTTGAGATATATTTTTACTCTGAAGTGAGTTGGAAGTATTTAAAGGTATTAGATTAATAGAATGATTTAAAGTCATTAAAATTAGGTGTATTTGCTTTGACGAATATCTTAAATGCTTGATTTTAGAAAGATTTGACTCTAATGTGGTATATTTTTGTTTAAAAAAATTACATAACCGTATTAGTAAATCTGTAAATTCCTATTAAATTGCCAATGCGATTTTAAACAAATGCTAATAATCAAAAGCGACAACAGATGAGTGTTCTTGTAAATAAAGATTCCAAGGTCATAGTCCAAGGTTTTACAGGGTCAGAGGGAACGTTTCACGCGTCTCAAATGATCGAGTACGGAACAAATGTAGTAGGTGGAGTAACTCCAGGAAAAGGAGGACAACTTCATTTAGATCGACCAGTATTCAATACAGTTTCAGATGCAGTAGAAGCTACTGAGGCAAACGTATCAATTATTTTTGTACCGCCAGCATTCGCAGCAGATGCTATTATGGAAGCTGCTGAAGCGGGTATCAAAGTTATTATAACTATTACAGAAGGTATTCCTGTAGCTGATATGGTGAAAGTGAAAGAATACTTGGTAGGTAAAGATGTTCGTATGATCGGACCAAACTGTCCAGGTGTTATCACTCCAGAAGAAGCTAAAGTAGGTATCATGCCTGGTTTTATCTTTAAGAAAGGTAGAGTAGGTATCGTATCAAAATCAGGAACTCTTACTTATGAAGCTGCAGACCAAATTGTGAAAGCAGGTTTTGGTGTTTCTACAGCAATTGGTATTGGTGGAGACCCAATCATTGGTACAACTACGAAAGAAGCTGTTGAGTTGTTGATGAATGACGATGAAACTGATGCTATCGTGATGATCGGTGAGATTGGTGGTAACCTAGAAGCTGACGCTGCAAGATGGATTCAATCTCAAGGAAATCCTAAACCAGTTGTTGGATTTATCGCAGGTCAAACTGCTCCTAAAGGTAAGAGAATGGGACACGCTGGTGCTATCATTGGTGGAGCTGACGATACAGCTGAAGCTAAAATGAGAATCATGGGTGAGTGTGGCATTCACGTAGTACAATCTCCAGCAGATATCGGAGAAACTATGGTTAAAGCTTTGAACGAGTTGGCAAAAGCTTAATAACATAGTACAAAATAAATAAAAAGGCGATACTCTTTATTTCAAGAGTATCGCCTTTTTTATCGTTTATAATTTGTTATTTCGAGCTTCGATATACAGGAGTTGTTTTAGAGAAGGTGACGATGAATGCATCTTTATAACCTTTTCTTTTCATTTCCTGTACCAATCTATTCGCATCTGCTTTACTGTACTCTCTTCCTACCATATACTGATACTTATATTTATTAGAAGTATCGGTTTTAAATACATCAATTCGTCTATTTACAGACTTAAATTTACTAGAGTTCGGATCAACATATTTGATGGAAGACATGATTTGTACTTTGTAATAAGGAAACTTTTGCTGTCCTTTTTTAGAGGGTTTGTAATGCTCTAAAATATAAGTTCTTACCCCTCTAAATATCGCTGAAGCAATTAAGCTTTGACCTTCTCCAGAATTTAGAAATGCTTCTTCCTTTCGGTTAGACATAAATCCTGCTTCTACCAATATAGCAGGCATATTAGTGTACTGAAGTACTTGAAGGTTGTGTCTACGATCGGCTTTATCTTTTACCCCCCAACTTTTTCGTCCAGCTCGGTCTCTGAACTGTTTTTCAACTAGATCAGCTAGCTTACGGCTTTCATTAAATCCATGACTCTGAATATGTGTTTGGGTACCGTAATTTGAACGATTATTTGAAGAGTTACAATGGATACTGATGAAGAGATCAGCATTGTTCTCATTAGCAATCTTTACACGTTCATCCAAAGACACGTATTTATCGGTCATTCGTGTATATAGGATTTTTACGTTTTTCACCCTTTCAGAGAGGTAACCTCCTAGGCGATAAGCAATATCTAAATTGAGGTCTTTTTCATGTTTTTTAGACGCACTTCCTCTGGGTTTTCCCGGATCTTTTCCACCGTGTCCAGGATCAATTACGATAGTTACAGGAAAGGGGGCTTTCTTTACAACTACCGAAGGATCACTCTTTTGAGCTAAAGCTGAATGAGTGAAAAATAACAATAAATTAAAATATAAGAATATAAACGATCGAGAACTCATCTCTTGGCTGATTTCGAGTCTAAAAAAACTTTTATCCTTTATTGGATTATTTTAATGAAATTTGGCACAAAAATAGAACGCTTTAAATGAAAAAAAATTAAATCTATTGTTAAATAATTCTCAGAAAAAATAGATTTATCTCCCTTTTCAAATCAGAGTGTATATTCATACTATTTATAAGTATAAAATATTTCGTACCTTAGAAAGGTATGCAAATATATAATCTGGAATACGATTTATTTAATTGCAGGTCATTCAATATAGTAACATTCATGGGCTTCTTTGATTTTTTATCCTCTAATCTCGCAATCGATCTCGGTACAGCAAACACCTTGATCCTAAATAATGGTAAGGTAGTCGTAGATGAACCTTCTATTATTGCATTGAACCGTTCAAATGGAAAAGTAATTGCTCTAGGACGGCAAGCAATGCAAATGCATGAAAAAACGCATGAGCATATTCGAACAATTCGCCCGTTGAAAGATGGTGTAATTGCGGATTTCCATGCGGCAGAACAAATGATAAGAGGTCTTATCAAGTTAATCGGAAGTGATAAATGGTTTTTCACACCTCAACACAGAATGATTATTTGTATTCCTTCTGGGATTACAGAGGTGGAGAAAAGAGCTGTACGAGATTCAGCTGAACATGCAGGTGCTCGTGAAGTATTCATGATTCAAGAGCCAATTGCAGCAGCGATCGGTATAGGCTTGGATATTGATCAGCCAGTAGGTTCTATGGTTGTAGATATTGGGGGAGGAACTACTGAGATTGCTGTGATTGCCTTATCAGGTATTGTTTGTGACCAGTCAGTTCGTATTGCAGGTGATATCTTCAATCGAGACATTCTTGATTATATGAGAAGACAGCACAACCTTTTGATTGGAGAACGTACTGCTGAGAAAATCAAGATCGAAATTGGATCGGCCATTACAGAGTTAGAAAATCCGCCAGAAGACTTTGAGGTAAGAGGAAGAGACCTTATGACCGGTATTCCTAAAGTGATCAAAGTATCGTACACAGAAATTGCTTTTGCTATAGATAAATCGATTGCTAAGATTGAAGAAGCTATATTGAAAGCCTTAGAGACAGCCCCACCTGAGCTTTCAGCAGATATTTATGAGAGAGGAATTCACCTTACAGGAGGCGGTGCTTTATTGAGAGGATTGGATAAAAGAATCTCTATGAAAACAAAATTACCAGTACATATTGCAGATGATCCTTTGAAAGCGGTCGTATTGGGTACGGGTAAGGCACTAGAGCAATTCAATGAATTCAAGGGAGTATTGATGAACTAAATTTCAGATTTAGTAGCGTTAGAATAGACCAAAATATTGAAGCCATAAAAAATACATGAAAGGAAGTCCGCTTTGCTGTAGTAGCATAGCGGATTTCTTTTATATATTTGAAAGCTTGCACATAGAAATGAGAAAGCAAGCAGGGATTAGCGAGCTAAAGCGGATAGAGAATGCAGGAATTATTTGATTTTATATATCGAATTAGAGTCTTTTTGGTATTTGTTGTATTAGAAATAGTAGCAGGTATCTTAATAGTCTCAAATAATAGTTATCAGAGAGCAACATTTTTTTCATCGTCAAGTGCAGTTGCAGGAAACTTATTTCAAGTCACAACCAATGTGACAAGGTATTTGGATTTGAGCAGAATAAATGAAGAGTTGAGAGAGGAGAATGCTTTGCTCAGAGAACGTCTGTTGGCTTTGGACACCCTTGTTGTCGACCCAGAGGATAGCTTAGCGCTTTTGAATTTGAGTTTTTCAGACACATTAGTCACAAAAGATACAGCAGATACAGACCTAAAGTTTGCATTTCAAGAGGCTGAAGTAATCAATAATTCGATTCGTAGAAATAATAACTACATCACTATTGATAAAGGACGATTGGATGGAGTAGAAGAAGGAATGGGGATTATCACCTCTGGTGGTATTGTTGGACAGGTGAAAAATGTATCCGATCATTTTGCTACTTGTTATTCGGTACTTCATTCTCGAATGAACATTTCTGCTGAATTATTAAAAGATAAATCACTCTGTACTGTAAAGTGGGATACCAATAATCCTGCGAAAGCAAGTCTTCATTATCTCCCGATGCACATCGAATTAAGTGAAGGAGATACAGTCATTACTTCAGGTTACAACACTGTTTATCCACAAGGAATTATGATTGGAACAGTTAGTAAGACGGAGTATAAAATGGAGGAATCTTTTGTGAATGTAGAAATTGACTTGGCAGTAGACTTTGACCAACTTTCATATGTATATATAATCAATGCCCTATTCAGAGCTGAAAAGGATTCATTAGAAAGTTTGAATGCCATTGATGAATAACAGAATAAAGTATTGAAAGCATAGGGATTGACTTTGGGAGCATGAGAAATAAGAATATAGTAAGTATAATCGTAGGATTTTTTGGTTACATTTTAATCCAACTTCTTTTTTTCAGAAATACACAATTGTTTGGGTTGGCTTTTTGCTTCCCGTATATAGCCTTCATACTCCTTTTGCCTTTCGGACAAAATGGAATAGGAAGTATGGTATTGGCTTTTATTCTGGGAATCACTGTAGATATTTTCTACGATACCTTAGGAATACATGCAGCCGCCTGTGTTTTTATGGCCTTTGCACGTAACTATTATCTAAAAAATTTCGGGGGGGGAGATAAGTACGATGCTAATGACATACCGAGTGTGTTGTTATTGGGCAATGGCGGTTTTTTGTCACTTACATTACCTCTCATTTTCTTGCATCATTTTACCTTCCTAATGATAGAAGCAAGTAACTGGGCACTAATCGGAAGGACTTTATTACAAGCCGTATTGTCAACTGTATTTACAGCACTCATACTTCTTTGTATTCAAATGATCTTATATCCGGTACAGAAAAGAAGGCTGTAAGTTTAGGATACATTAAGAGATAAAGAGATTAGAAGGAATCGTTTGGTAAAAGTCTGTTAAAAATTTGAATCCAATCCTTTTTTAAACTGTAATTGAGAAGCTTAGTGGAATGAAATCAAATTGTCAATAATCGTAAATGATTATTTGATAAATCCCACTTTGGAGTAAATAAAAACGATTCTGAAAGTCTCCAATATGAAAAATATCAAGAAATTCTTCCTTTTATTTTCAATGATAGTTGTTGGTGTTTTTACTGTATCTGAAAGTAAAGCACAAGGAGAACAGCATATGATTAAACTCTCAGGAGTTGTAGTTGAAGGTGATAGTCTTTTTGGGGTTCCTGGAGTGCATATTGTAGTTGAAAATGCAGGAAAAGGAACAGTTTCTAATCAGGCAGGTTTATTTTCAGCAGATGTATTTCCTGGAGATTCTATTTCGTTTTCGGCCGTAGGTTTTAAGAAAGTGAAAATGGCAGTTCCCGATACTCGAAACCCTGCTTGGACTGTAGTCGTAAAGCTTCAGGAAGATGTGAAAACATTACCTCAGATTGAGATTTATCCATATCCAACAAAGGAATTGTTCAGAGAAGCTTTTTTAGCTCTTGATCAAGAAGAAGATCCGAGGATAACAAATATGAAGGAAAATGTAAATCAAGAGAAAATCACTTATATGGCTAAAGTGATTGAGGATGATTACAACGATAACTTCAATACCTTTTTAAAACAACAGCAAGCCATGCAAACTGCACGAATGTTTGCACCATCCTTTTCCTTCACTGATCCATTTGCATGGGCACGATTTATAAAATCTGTTCAAAATGGAGACCTGAAAAAGAAAAGGTGGAATTAAGAATTTGAAAATCAGAAAGCGTTAGAGAATAGCCGTTCTCAAACGCTTTTTTTCGTATAAAATAGAATAACAGAATGAAAAATTTGATTCAAGCTCCAGTTGCGAAAAAAGAGGAGAAGGTACTGGAAATCCATGGTCACAAACGAGTTGACCCGTATTATTGGATGAGAGAGCGAGAAGATAAAGAGGTCTTAGCGTACTTGGAAGCTGAAAATTCTTATACAGCAGAAGTGATGGCTCCTTTCAAAAGCTTGGAAGATAAATTATTTGCTGAGATCAAGGGCAGAATTCAAGAGAAGGATATGTCTGTTCCTTATTTATTGAATGGTTATTACTATTATACACGATACGAAGAAGGACAAGAATACCCAATCTATTGTAGAAAGAAAGGATCATTAGAGGTAGAAGAACAAGTCATTCTGAATGTAAACGAAAAAGCTAAAGGACACAGCTTTTATACCGTAGGAGGAATGAGTATCAGCTCTGAAAATGATATTCTGGCTTTTGCTGCAGATACAAAAGGGAGACGTATTTATACCATCTATTTTGTAAACCTAGAAACAGGAGAACAGTATACTGATACTATCGAAAATGTGACAGGTGATATCACTTGGGCAAACGATAATAAGACCTTATTCTATACTCGTCAAGATGAAGAGACCTTAAGAGCTTTTCAAGTACTAAGACATAAGCTTGGAGAGGCAGTGGAAGAGGATGTATTAGTCTATGAAGAAAAAGACGAGACTTTTACAGTATATGTACACCGAACAAAATCTAAAAAATTTATAGTACTTGGTTCATATTCTACTTTATCTACAGAATCACAATTGATTCCTGCAGATCAGCCAGAGCAAGAGCCTCGTATTTTTCTTCCGAGAGAAGCAAAACATGAATATAGCATAGCTCATTACGAGAATAGTTTTTACATCGTGACCAACTGGAAAGCTCAGAATTTCAGATTGATGGTGACCGATGAGGAAAATACAGCGAAAAGTGCATGGAAAGAAGTAATAGGACATCGTGAAGATGTTTTGTTGGAAGGCCTAGATATCTTCAAAAACTATTTGGTAGTTGAGGAAAGAAAAGAAGGTCTAGCTCAGATCAGAATCATAAAATGGGATGGTAGTGGCGAATATTACCTTGATTTTGGTGAACCAACTTATACAGCAGGTACTTCACTTAACCCTGACTTCAATACCGATATACTCAGATATCAATATAATTCATTAACTACACCAGCTTCTGTATTTGATTTTGATATGAATACAAAAGAGAAAACCTTACTTAAACAACAAGAGGTTTTAGGTGATTTTGATGCAGGTGCGTATACTGCCGAACGTATTTATGCAGAAGCAGAAGACGGAGCTAAAATTCCGATTTCATTAGTCTATAAAAATGGATTAGAGAAAGATGGAAATAATCCGGTTTACTTGACAGCTTATGGTGCGTATGGATATTCATATGATCCGTATTTTAGTTCTGTTAGGTTATCTCTTTTAGATAGAGGTTTTGTTTTTGCAATAGCTCACGTTAGAGGTGGGGAAGAAATGGGGCGTAAATGGTATGAAGATGGCAAAATGATGCACAAGAAAAATACCTTTACGGATTTCATAGCAAGTGCAGAAGCTTTGATTGCAGCTAAGTTTACTTCTACCGAAAAACTCGTAGTAAATGGCGGCAGTGCAGGTGGTTTGCTTATGGGGGCTGTAGTGAACTTACGTCCAGATTTATTCAAAGTAGTTGTTTCGGAAGTTCCTTTTGTAGATGTGATCACGACAATGCTTGATACTTCTATTCCCCTAACTACAGGTGAGTACGATGAGTGGGGAAATCCGAATGAGAAAGAGAGTTATGATTATATGCTTTCATATTCTCCGTATGATCAAGTAGAGGCGAAAAGTTACCCGAGTATGTTGGTGACTTCAGGTTTGCACGATTCTCAAGTACAATATTGGGAGCCAACAAAATGGGTGGCTAAACTAAGAGATTTGAAAACTGACCACAATACTCTATTGCTGAAAACAAACATGGATGCAGGTCATGGAGGAGCATCTGGAAGATTCGAAAGATATAGAGAAGTAGCCTTCGAATTTGCTTATGTATTAGCTCAGTTAGGGATAGTAGAATAAGTTAGTTCTTATAAACTAAAAGAGGCTAGACTCATAATTGGTCTAGCCTCCTTTTTTTTAATTTTTTATGCAACTTCCATAGAAGCTGGGTCTCTGAATGGGATTGTTATTTTGAAGTTCTGCTTGCACCAGCGTTTAAGCTCTTCTTTGTCGTCTTTTGGTAGTATGGTCATCGCTTTTCGTAATTCTTTCTCAAAAAGTGTTTTATCAAACGCTACTTTTTCGAGAATCATTTTAGAATATTCTAGCATTTTAAATAAAAATTTTAGGGTGTTAATCTGTGTTAAAGAATGCTGATTATAGGCTAATGTGCGTACTTTTAATTCAGGTCATAATAAAGATACGACTAATTAGTGTTGCGGTTACATTTATTCGTGATTGACGTAATTATATTAAGAAATATTTGGTTTAAATGCAAGTTCACAGTTCAAATGAGCACTGAAACTCAACAAGCATTCTGTCAGATATAACAGTCATAAATAATGCCAACAATCTCAGTATAAGATTATGAAAAGAATACTAAATAGTATGGGAGTGATGCTTGGGATTCTACTCTTTTCACATCTGAATGTCCAAGCTCAAAAGATCTCGATTGAATACGGAAAAACTGAAATTGGGGAGAATGAAAACTTCCAGATTACATTAAAAATAACTAACGATAGATTAAAAGAATACTCTGGTTTTCCAGATATCGAAGGTTTCAGAAAAGGACGACCATCCTCTTCTTCAGAGACTCGAGTGATCAATGGAAAAGTTTCAACCTCTCAGAGTATCATCCAATATTACAGTCCTTCAAAGCAGGGTACATTCAAAGTCCCTAGTTTCTCGATTAAAGTAAATGGCAAAGACATTTCTACATCGGGGACAACAATTAAAGTAGGACCGCCAGTAGAACGTCAAGTGCAAGATCCTTTTGCAGCTTTTTGGGGTGGAAATAGTGGATACAGACAGAATCGTCAGCCTCAAGAATTTATTGAGGTAAAAGATGATGCCTTTTTTGCCATAAATACCGATAAGAGAAAGGTATTTAAAGGAGAAGGTTTTACCATGGATGTATCTTTCTACGTAGCCACATCCAACCGAGCAGACTTGGAGTTTTATCAACTACCAGAGCAGTTGAATAAAATCTTGAAAGATATAAAACCAGCAAACTGTTGGGAAGAAAATCATACGATAGAGACAATTAATGCTGAATATGTAAAGATTGGAGATAAGCATTATCGTCAGTTCAAAATCTATGAGTCGACATTCTATCCTTTCAACGATCAAGATATTGATATTCCTAAGGCAGGGCTAAAAATGGTCAAGTTTAAGGAAGCGAAACAAAAGTCTTTCTTTGGAATGAATAAGAAGGAAGATTTTAAAATGTATTATTCATCTCCTAAGAAAATTGAAGTATTAGATCTTCCAGAGAATCCTACTTTTGTAGATGTAAATGTGGGTAATTATCGCTTGGAAGAAAATTATACAGGAGGAACCACAAACCTTGAAACAGGTAAAGGATTTACTTACCGTTTCACGATTAAAGGAGAAGGAAACATCAATGCGATATCTGAACCACGAGTGAAAGAAACAGAAGCTTTTCTATTCTATCCTCCTGCAGTAGTTCAAAACGTAAATAGAGCAAATGGTAAGGTCTATGGTTCTAAGGTATATGAATATTATGTTGAGCCTTTAGAGCCTGGCGAATATAAGTTGAAAGACTTTATCAGTTGGCAATTCTTCAATACTCGAACGAAGCAATATGAAACCCTAACTTCAGACTTTGAATTTAAGGTAACAGGAGAAAGTTTGAAGAACCAAGAAATCTCAAATCGAGACTTTGGAGACTTCTATGACAGAATTGATGATGAGAATAATTCATTGAGTGCAACGGTAGATTCGCCTTGGATAAGAATCATTATCAACGGAAGTATATTGTTGTTGTTTGGAGGAACAATCTTCTTAGTATTTAAACAAGTACGAGTAGATAAATTCAAAAAGTAAGTATCTGTCTGATACATAAAAGAAAGCTTCTTTAGCACTTATAGCTAAAGAAGCTTTTTTGTTTTTTACATATAATCGTTGAATTTATCGAAGTAAAAAGGGCTGAGAAGTTCGTTTAGGAACACAAAAGTAAGAGAGTGGGTTTTGGCGTTTAGTTGGCGACCGTTTTCACATTAAATGGTAACTACTAAAACTAAACTAACTAACAATCTCTCATGAAAATGAAATCAAATTTTTACCTCTGGTTAAAGTTCGCTTTAGCTAGTGTTATTTGTTTTTCATCATTTATGTCTTTTGATGATGATGAAAATGTGCCAGATCCTTTCTGTCCTGAAATTATAAAGCTAGATGTTCCACCTATTTTAGAACAAGGAGGAAAGACCAGTATTACAATTGGACTTTCAGATGTAACAGCTTCTGTCAACTTAAAATTATTGGTGCTAAATAATGACGGAACCTACACAGAATTAGAAGAAAATGATCTCATACCTGATCAATTTAATGAGGTAGAGAAAACATATTCTAATATCGAGTTAACAGGTTACAAAATAGTTGTAACTCCAAGCCAAGAAAATTGTCCGCCTTTTGAGGAATTGATCTTTCCTACATGTCTTAAATATGAATTGAGCGCAAGTTTTAACGATAGCTATGGAAGGTATGTAGATGGACACGTATTTTATTTTCCGAAGCTCCCGATCATTAATTCACAGACTTGTGAAACAACAGCTTCGAGCAAAATAACCCGTTTTGGATTAGAGGAAGGAGATGAGCTCTTTCTTTGTATAGATGGAGATGAAGCTAAAATTACGGGTACTGTTACAATTTATAGTGGTGAAAATATAGGAACACAATGGGGCGTAAATATAGAATTGATTCCTACTGATAGAGCTAACTGTGATCCTAAATTTGAGTTTAAGTCAAGTGCTAATACAAAACTCACAGAGTTTGAAAAATTTTGGGAGTACTACAAAATTAAATTAGATGGAGATTCCTTTTTAGAATTAATAGATACACCTATACAAATCCATATAACCAGCGAGATAGCACCTTATTGTATGCAAATAGGATTAGGTGGAAATAACAAGAATTTAGGGTTTGGACTCTCAGATTGGTTTAAATGGAAATTGGTTAAGGAAGGAGAGGGCTCAAATGGAGAACCTTTTTTTGAAACTATTTTTCAGACTAACAGTCATGCAGATATCAATGTTGATTTAGAATGTTCATCCCAATGTCCTGACATCGGGGTTTTAAGCCCAGATATTGATTGTGAAGAAGATGGGTTTGGAACGGTAGTATTGAATTTGAATAATGTTATTCCCGAAATAGATCAATTAGATTTTAGTGCAGCTATAGATGGAGTACCAGGTGTTATTTCAGATGTAAAATCTCTTCTTGAAATTACTCCTATGACTACCAACATCCTAGATGATGAGGCTACAGTACAACAAATAGGAGGGGCTAATAGTAACCCACAGATAGAGGTGCGATTACCAATAGGTCAGTATACGTTTAAGCTACAGAGAGGTGACGACCCTGAATGTATCTCTGAGGTGAATGTGAGAGTAGCGAGTGATAAATTCAATGTGTCTCCAGCCAAAATACCTGCATTTGTCAATTGTAACTTTGATGATGGCCACGTTTTCTGGTTTCAAGATTTTTGTGATTTAGCAAACCCAAGCCAAAAAGGGAAGACAATATTCTCTTTAATGGGAAATGATCAGCTATACCTTTGTGACGAAGACGATTGTTTATATCTGCAAGGAACTGTTACAGTTAAGAGTGGTAAAAATGTAAATACAAATTGGGAGGTAAATATAAAGTTTAATCCTAAAGATGATGTAACAGAAGGAAAATTCGAATGCGGATTAATTCCGGGAAACCTACAAGATTTCTTTGAGAATCATGTCTGGAAATATTACACAATTGATGAGGATTTATCTTACCTACAGTACACTGAGAATGCTGATATCTATAGGTTAGAGTTCTTGAACAAATCGAATTATACGCAACTTGGTGTAGCCGCAAACGGAAAAAACTACAAATATGGTTTATCGACGTGGTTTGACTGGGTTCTGAAAAAGAATGAGGAGGAAACCGTTTGTCAAGGTTCAAAGCATGCTGATATTAATATTGATCTAGAATGTAGAACAGAATGTGCACTTCAGCTTGCAGCATTAAGCCCTGAAGTAAATTGTGATTCAGATGGATTTGGAACCGTAGTTCTTAATCTTAATAACGTGATTGCAGGTTTAGATCAAATTGATATTAATGCCATTGTAGAAGGTGAGGGTTTACTTACAGAGTTGACAGATCTAATCCCGAATATTACACCTACAAATCTCAGTTTGAATTATTCTGGTACGTTGGCAAGAATTCAGAGTACATCAACCATCAATCCTCAAATAGAGTTAAAACTACCTATTGGTCAATATACTTTTACGCTTCAAAGAGAAGGACAAGACGACTGTACTTCACAAGTTTCGGTATTAGTTACCAATGATAAATTCAAAGTTGAGGCAGCCGTTAAATCAGTAAATTGTCCATTTGTAGATAATCATGTTTTCTGGTTGAGAGGTTTCTGTGATCTGACAAATTTATCAGAAAAAGGGCTTACAACTTTTTCTTTAGACCCATATAATGAAGATGAATTGTATTTATGTGAAGAAGATGACTTTTTGTATTTGAGAGGGACTGTGACAGTTCAGAATGGTAAAAATATAGGTACAAATTGGGATGTAAATGTAAAGTTTAAGCAACCATCAGAACCAAATTGTGAAGGGAAGTTTGAATGTGGCTTAGTTCCAGATCAATTAAAAGATTTCTTTGAAACCAAAGTTTGGCAATACTATGAAATTGATGAAGAGAAGTCTTATCTAAGGTATTCCGATGGGTATGATATGTACAAGCTGAGGTTTATGAATATAAATGGGAGTGACAATTGTACCCAAATTGGTATTGCGGCCAACGGTAAAAACTACAAAAATGGCCTTTCAACTTGGTTCAATTGGGTTCTTGAGAAGAAAAGTTATAGCGGATATCAAGAGGTTTGTAGAAGTACAAAACACGGTGATATAAACATCGATCTTATTTGTACAGATGAAGTTCCAGATATTGTAATTGGTGATGATTGTGATGAAATGTACCCAATGTGTGGTGATAATTTCTACTCATACGACCTCAACAGATGTATCGCCATGAAACCAGAAAAAATGACTAACATGTATGACAAGATTTCTCCAATGCTTGAGAATGAAGTTGAAAATACAGATATCAGACCAATGCCAGGTCATGCTATTTTCAGGTGTTATATGGATGCAGAAGAGGAAGGCGAACTCGGAGCTGAATGTTTGGCTATGGTAGAATTCTGTGGGCAATATTGGAAGTTGAGTACTCAGAATATGGTGAAGTACAATGATGAAGGTAAGAAGATGTTTGTTGGTGATGGGAAAATGGTCTTACTCAGTGATGAGAATATCGTTTGTGAACTTCCTTATGTAAAACTGAGAACAATTGGTTCATTAGAAACACCAGAAGGACGTGTTTATCAAGCTTTGAGAATGGGCTTCAAATGGGAAATGGAAGGAAAGAAGGGGTGGAATAATATTGTATTCCCGTTAAGTAAGGTTTGTACGAAGTCTATAGATGTCAAATTTATGGAATGTTCTCGTAAGCGAAATAAATACCAAACATCGATTACGAATATCGACCCATTCTTCCCTATGTTTTTAATGAAAGATAATGGTAAAAGATTTAAGGTTGAGCCAGGTCAAACCCGAAATCTTTTCAGTAAAGAACAAGAGGTCATCTGTTTTGTAGATGGAGAAGAGGAGATCATGGAACATGAGTACGAGTACGGAAATCAGCGTTGTAGTTCGACTGATTATACGCAAACGGTCATGAATGAAGAGGATGATATAGATTGGGATGAGGGAGAGCCTGTAGCTTATGCAAATACTAGCAATTATAGTTTGCCTAGTTTTGGAATTAAGGCTTATCCGAACCCAACAACAGGTTCATTTACGCTCGAAGCATATGGAAATGATAGTAGAATAGAAATCTTTACACCTTCGGGAAATAAAGTCTATGAGCTGTCTTTCAATACTACATTTAAGCGAGAAGTAAATGTGAGTGAGTTTGGACGAGGAATCTTCATTATTCGTCTGATTTCTGATGGTGAGCAAGTGGTTGAAAAGGTTGTGGTCAACTAATTTACTCTTGCTATAAAAAGGGAAATCCCATTTCAGTTTTAGTTGAAATGGGATTCCTTATTTTTAAGCTTTCGCATTTATTTTTTCTTCAAATTTCTTTTTTCCGAAGGCATTGTACTTTTCTACTCTAGGATTCATGACTCCAAACCAAAGCGGAGGAATGGCTGACAAGAGCATCATACCAGGATAGCCTGTTGGCATTTGAGGACTGTCATCGAAGTGTCTCAGAATCTGATATTTTCTACTCGCCATATAATGATGATCTGAATGTCGTGATAATTCAAAAAGTAGTGTTCGTCCGATCACATGATCAGAATTCCATGAGTGCCAAGGTTGTACTCTTTCGTAATGCTCTTTTTTCTTATGTCTTATCAGTCCATAATGTTCAATATAATTGACTGTTTCCAAGAGTAATATACCGATAACAGCTGCGCTAAAAAAAGCGGCTAAACTCAGCCATCCACCATAAACAAATACAGCTACTAACAATCCGATTTGAACGACTTGGAATTGTAAGAATTCATTCGAAAGATTAAAGGGAGAGCTTTTCTTTTTGGCTAATCTCTCTTTTTCTAAATGCCAAGCAGATAAGTATCCTTTGTACATTGAACGAAACCAAAAGGCATAAAGAGGTTCTCCTAATCTGGAAGTGGCAGGGTCTTGAGGAGTACTCACATAGCGATGGTGACCTCTGTTATGTTCAATATAAAAGTGCATATACAATGATGTTAGCAATAATGCCTGTCCTAATCTTTGTTCGCCTTTGGTTTTTCTATGTCCAAGTTCATGAGCCAGATTAATTCCCATTGTTCCACATAAAATCCCCATAGAAATGATACAACCAATCAACTCCCATGTTTGCATAGGACTTTGAATAATCCATAAAAAGTAAAAAAGGAAACCTATATGCACAAAGGCAGCCATGTACAAAACAAGATCATAACTCTTGTTGGAAAGTAGCGATTTGTATTCTTCATCAGACTTATTGCCTGTAGATGGCGGAATGAATAACTCGAGAAACGGAATAATACCAAATGAGTAGACTAATGGAAAAAAAGTCCATAGACCTTTGAGGTAAAAGGCTAAAAAAACAGCCAATGGTAAGCTGAAAATAATTGAATATCGGAGTGGTCGTAGCATTGTGTTGCGCTTTTGGATAATTATAATTTCTAAGAAAAAGATAAGAGATAAATCTCAATCATCCAATATATTATGAATTGATAGCGCAATTGTATTTTAGAGTGAATATGCTTGAGCGGTTAGTCCCAAGCATATTGTTCCCAACCCATTGGGCTCAGAATATTATTTAATTGACTGACAAATCTGGCTTTTGCCAATGCTCTAGCTCCAAAATTCACATTTAACTGCAAATCATAAACTTCGAGCTCTAATAAAGCACCAGAGGTTGTGAAGTCATCTTCCAAATCAAAAATATTGTTGGCAATAAATTCAGATGATTTCTGGGCAATGATCGCTTTCGATAGTACTTCTAGGTAAGTGACCTCTTCAGAAGAGTCCATAGCTTCCTGTACTTTAATCAAGTTTGCCTGTGCGGCATGTTGGAATTCTGTGATAGCTTGACCAACCGTTTTGTTTTGGTTTGACATAATGGCTTATTTACTAATGATAAAAGCAAGTTAGTAAAAGTTGAGAGTACAATTTCAATTCAGAAGCGAAGCTTTTAATTTTGAGCTATAAAATGAACCAATAGAAAAATGAATACAGCTGAAAAATTACCAAATCCGATCGTAAGTGTTGAGTGGTTGAGTGAGCATTTAGAACATCCTAACCTTATTCTTTTAGATGCTACGATTCCGAAGCCAGGAAGTAAAGAGAAGTATATTCCAACTGAAGTCATTGGTACGGCTCAGTTTTTTGATATCAATAATGCTTTTTCAGATAAATCATCTTCTCTTCCGCATACAATGCCATCAGTTGCTCAGTTTGAAGAAGAAGCTCAAAAACTAGGGATAAATCAAGATAGTTGGGTTGTGGTTTACGATGCTCTTGGTACTTACTCTAGCCCTCGTGCATGGTGGATGTTTAAGGCAATGGGATTTTCTAATGTGTCTGTACTTGATGGAGGATTACCAACTTGGAAGGCGAAAAATTTTCCAACAAAGTCTTATGAAAAGAACGAAGCTAAAGGGGATTTTAAAGCAGTCTTGAAAGAAGAGTTAATCAAGGATAAAAATGCGGTTTTAACTGCATTGGAAGATGAAGCAAAATCTATTTTAGATGCTCGTTCGGCAGGTAGATTTGATGGAACAGCTCCCGAACCTAGAGTAGGGCTGAGGTCTGGACATATGCCAAATGCGAAAAGTTTACCGTTCACGGACTTACAGTTGGAAGGTCAAATGAAGACTAAGGAAGATCTGAAGTCGATATTTAATGATAAGAAGGTAGAACAGGAGATGATATTTTCTTGTGGTTCTGGAGTGACAGCTTGTATTTTGGCATTAGGAGCTACCATTGCGGGTTATGACAAGCTAAGTGTTTATGATGGGTCTTGGAGTGAGTGGGGGCAAGAAGAGTTAGATTTACCTGTGGTGAAGTAGTAGCTAATAAAAAAGTCTTCTGAACATATTCAGAAGACTTTTTTATTATCTCTTAATCGATTGAACTTTTTCTAAGGAAATCATTTCGTGTTCATTTCCCCAAGTGTTCAAGATGTAGTTTGTAACGTCACGAACTTCTTCGTCGCTAAGACCTAGTTCAGACATATAACCATTATATTCTTCGCCGTTCACTTTAATTGCTCCCTCTTTGCCATATTTAATGATATGAATACCTCTATCAATATCATTGAATAGGTAGTCAGCTTTTGCTAAAGGTGGGTAAAGTCCTTTTACGCCTTGTCCGTTTTCTTGGTGACAATAGGCACAAAGTTTTTTATAAGTATCTTTTCCAGCTTTCATACTCTCTTCCTTAGAAGGAGGTTGAGTTTCATTGAAGCTTAGTACTGAAAATAGTAATGAAATTAAACCTAAAAAACCGTAATAATTCATGTTGATGAGATCTAAACCTGTTAGTCCTTGAAAATATCCACCCAAATATAATAACTAAAAGAATAAATTGTACAAAGTACGGTTTTAAATAGAATGTCTTAAAACAGATCTAGACTTAGAAAATAAAATAAAGGGAATTCTCTTTGATAGAAAATTCCCTTTAAATCGATAGCTGTTAAGTCTATTCAATTATTTCACTGGAGGTAATTCAATATTTACGCTACGCTCAAGGTTAAAAGTCATTGTAGTTCCTTGCTCAAGAACTAATGAACCTTTTTCTCCAATAGCAGTGGCACCAGCTCCTAAAGCAGCACCAATGGCAGCACCTATACCTGCAGCTTTTCCTTTATCTCCTTTTTTACCAACAGCCGCACCAATACCAGCACCAACAGCAGCACCAGCTCCTGTATTTCTTGCAGTTTTACCTGTTTGACTTTTCCCTTGGAAAGGAATTGTATTGGTCTTCAAGTTATAAGAAGCACCGTCTAAATAAACTTGAGAAAGTGTTACTTCTAGTTTAGAACGACCACCCATTTTCTTCTCATTTTGGACAGCAACAACTTTCCCTGTTACAGTCGCATTTTTAGGAAGAACTTCTTTTCCATTGACAATGATAGGACTTGTAAGAGCTGCTTTGAATGATTGATCTACCTGAAGAGATTTAGTATCCAAATCTTCAGAAAGACTAATGTTAAAATCTTTTCCTGCATCTACCGTCATGATTACAGGTTTTGGTGGTTCAGGTTTTGGTTCTTTTTTAGCTGCAGGCTGTTGTTTCTTTACTTCTTCTTTTACGACAGGAACAGGTTTTGGCTTGGAAGTTTGAGGCTTCTGTTTGTCTGGACTAGGTTTAGCTACTTCAGTAGGATTTTCTTTAGCTTGCTCCTGTTGAGTTTCTTCAGTTAGTGGAGCGTCTGTATCATTTACATCATCCGTGTTTTTCTTACTGCATGAGCTGAAAAAGGATGTAGCGGTAAATAATAGGGCGAGAGTTAATAATTTAGAGCTTGCCATTAGTTTTTAATATTTGATAACTGTGATTGTAACATTTTTAATTGTAGTATGTATATTTGAGTACCACAACCAACATACAAACGTCTACAAAATCATTAAGGTTTATACTTTTGAAACTCATTAACAATCCATGTTGGTATATATTTTATAAGTAACTGAGTCGTATATACGCTCATATTTACATACGGAGGGAAAGGTCATCATGAGAGTATTTTTCAAACAAACATTAGTTTTTAGCCTATTTATAATACTTACTTTTCAAAAAGCATTTGCGATGGTGCCTAGTGTAGGACCAGAAAGTGACGTTCAACGCGAAATCTTAGTAGATGCTGAAGATGTTTTTACTTATCGAGATGAGCTTGGAGATAAAAAAATTCAAGATATCCTGAAACTGCCAGATTCGCTGTGGGCGTCTCAAGAGGGTAAAACAGTTGCAGTAATTCCCAATACGACCTATGTCTATTGGGTAAAGCTTGATCTTGAAAGTGATTTCTTTGAAAATGGACACTGGCTTTTAGAATTATTGGATAGCCATGTCAATGATCTTACTGCTTTTTGTTTGACGGACACACTCGAGGAGTTCAAACCAATTGGCGTTGATCATAATTTTGCAGAAAGGCATTATCGTCATAAAAACTTCATCTTTGATATTCCGAAGACGAGTGAAAAAGTGACGGTTTATTTTCGATATAGAACGGACTTCTATTCGGCACTCCTTTTTAAAATTTGGCCCAATAATGAATTTCTGAGTTATAGTAATGGAGAGTATTATTTATTAGGTGCTTTCTACGGAATATTGATCCTGTTAGCTGTTTATAACCTCTTTTTCTTCTTTTCATTAAAAGAGCGATTCTATCTGTATTATGTTCTGTTTGTATTAGCGAGTGTTTTCGTTGGTTTAACAGAAGATCGAACAGGTTTTCAATACTACTGGGAGACATTTCCATTTCTTAATGCTATCACAGATAAATGGACTCCTCTTTATTTTATGGTGAGTTCCGTCCTTTTTGCGACCTCCTTTCTTCGAATGCGAAAGAAAAGTAGACTTGGGTGGCAACTGATATGGACTTCTGTAGGAATGAATATTTTGTACTTCATATATTATTTCAATTCCTATAATTTCTTGTGGGCTTCGCCTGTATATATTCTTCCGTTCTTAATCATTTTTGTATATGCTATCAAATACCAACGAGTAGGAAATGTACAAGAACGCTACTTTTTGATTGGTTTCACTTTTGTATTGATTGCGGCAAGCATTATGTCCTTCCGTTCGCAAGGGCTAGCCATTTTCTATACAATTCTTGGAGTATATACTTTCAATTTCAGCCTGATACTGAAAGTGGTCTTCTTTTCAATTGCTTTAGCTGAACGCTATCGCATCATGAAAAAAGAACATGCCGAGAGTCAGCAGAGAGTGATTGATCAATTACGTGAAAATGAAAGAATCATTGAACAGAAGGTAGTTGAAAGAACTGAGCAGATCAGAGAACAGAAGCAAATCATTGAAACAAACAATAAAGAATTAGCTAGCGCAAACTCACTTCTAGAAAATCAAGCAGAGCAATTGAAAGAGCAATCTTTAGAAATTGCAAGGATGAACGAACTGCTCAGAGGTGAAAATTTACAACTTCAGGAAAATGTAGAGGAATTAGCCACTGCTCGGGTTTTGGTTAAGGATGTAGGTTTTGCTGAATTCAGTAAGATTTTCCCAGATGACGATGCTTGTTACAAGTACTTGGCTAAAGTGAAGTGGTCAAAAGGATATGCTTGTAAAAAGTGCGCCAATGAGAAATATTCAGAAGTAGCTAAATACGGACATCGTTGTACGAAGTGTGGCTTTAATGAGTCTACTACAAATGCAACTATTTTTCACAGGCTTCATTTCCCGATACAAAAAGCATTTTATATGCTTTACCTAGTTTATAGCCATCAGGGAGATATCACTTCGACAGAGCTTTCAAAACTTTTAGACTTGCGACAAAACACCTGTTGGAAGTTCAGTAAAAAGATAAAAGAAAGATTGAGTAGAGTGAATGATAATAATGAGGATGGATGGAAAGTTCTGATTCAAGATTAGAAACCGGTATCGGAACATCCTTTTCAGAAGTATTATTAGTTCTAAAAAAACTCATTTAACATTTCTTAACAATGTTCTTAGGTGCAAACAAAAAATAGTGTTATCAATACGTTTTTGTATTTAAGATGTTGATTTATACTACTTTGTGAGTTTGTTATTTAAGTGCCAATACGCTTAAAAACAGTTAAATGTAGATTCTTGTTTTTTGTACACTTATCGTTTTCATTTGTATTGAAGACTTGACAAAATCACTTGCTCAGTCCCGGGTATAGCAGGTATTTTTTTCGTCTGACGAATGTCACTATATCGTTTACTTTATTTACCGCTCAAACAAAAAGGATATGTTTAGATTTTTTTGTTGTAGTATATCTAAGCTTAAACCCTGGCTTGCTTTCGTAGCAGCTTGGATGCTTACTTCAACTACATTTGCTCAAGAGCGAATGGTTGAAGGGAAAATTATTTCGGGAGAAGATAATCAACCGCTACCAGGTGTATCAATCCTTGTTCAAGGAACAAAAACAGGTACTATCACTGACTTCGATGGTATGTACAAAATAGCCATCCCAGAAGGCGGTACTACTTTAGTATTTTCTTATATCGGATATGTAGGGCAAGAAGTTGAAGTAGGAAATCAGACAAACATTGACATCACACTAACCCCTGATGCAGAGCAATTAGATGAGATTGTTGTAGTTGGTTATGGTGTCCAAAAGAAAAGCGTTGTAACAGGTGCTATTGCTTCAGTAAAAGAAGCTGATATCGTAAAAACACCTGTTGTAGAGGCTGGACAGGCCCTTCAGGGTAGAACTCCAGGGGTTACTGTAGTTGGAAATAGTGGTCAACCAGGTGCTGGTTTTGACATTAGAGTAAGGGGTACAGGTTCAAATGGAAACAACACGCCATTATATGTAGTTGATGGTCTTCAACTAGATAATATCGATCACCTTAACCCAGGAGATATTTCTTCTATCGAGGTATTGAAAGATGCTGCCTCTGCTGCAGTATACGGTTCAAGAGGTGCGAATGGTGTTGTGATTGTAACAACGAAAAAAGGTAAGGCAGGTAAGCTTACTGTAAATTATGATGGATACTACGGAGTGCAATCAGCGTGGAGAAAAGCACCTGTGCTGAATGCGAAAGAGTATATGATTCTTCATAATGAAGGAGCGATGCACGCGAATAAGTCTTTACCGTTCTCTGCCGAAGAAATGTCATCTAACATGGTGGACACGGATTGGCAAGATCAAATTTATGATACAGCTCCAATCACCAACCATACAGTACAAGTTTCTGGAGGATCAGAAGTATCAAGCTATCTTGCAAGTGTAAACTATTTTGGTCAGCAAGGTTTTGTGGCTCCAGAAAAGTCACAGTTCGATCGTTTCACAATGCGTTTGAATTCTTCGCATCAGTTGTCTGACTATGTAAAGTTTGGTCAAAACTTATCTTATACAAGAAGTACAAAACAAGGGATTAACGAGCAGAACGAATTTGGTTCTGTCTTACAGAATGCAATTCTTCATGATCCTTTAACTCCAGCCATTATCACTAATCCTGAGATCGCAGCAGAATATTCATCATTGTCTCCTTCAGCAGTAAGAGATGCAAATGGTAACTATTATGGTATCTCACAAAGAAACCTTAGAGAGATTGTCAATCCTTTAGCTAGGATTCAAAATACATATGATGAGAATATTCATTCAAGTCTTTATGGAAACGGTTTCTTAGAAGTAACGCCAGGTATTGAAGGTTTGAAAGTAAGAACTGATGTAGGTTTCAAATTGAGTAATGGAAACAACAGAGGATATACGCCTGAAGCATATTACAATGTAGTGAATACAGTTACCGCAGATGGTGTGTGGCAAGGTTCATATGAGAATGTTGAATTGCAATGGGAAAACATTGTCTCATATGATAAGACGATTGACAAACATACATTCGGAGTTCTATTAGGAACTACTTTGATTGATAGACAAGGAAAATGGTTCAGTGGTAACCGTACAAATCTTCAAATCAAAGGTTGGGACTATGCTTATTTAGCAAATGGTGCTGATGACGAAACTCAAAAAAGTAACAGTGGATTTTGGCAACACAGAATGCTATCTTACTTCGGTAGACTAACTTATAACTACGATGAGAAGTATATGTTGAATGCAGTTTTACGTTATGACGGTTCAACAAACTTTGGTACAAATAACCAATTTGGTCTTTTCACATCTATTCAAGGTGGTTGGGTAGTTTCAAGAGAGAATTTCTTAGTAGATAACGATGTACTTACATTCTTGAAGTTGAGAGCTGGTTATGGTGAAACAGGTAATGAGTCTATTGAAGCATTTGCTTATTTACCATTGGTAGGAGCAACTACAAACTACATTATTGGTTCTGCTGAGACACCAACAACGGGTTTCGCTCAAAATAAACTAGCAAACCCTAATTTACAGTGGGAGCACGCACAAGAGGTTAACTTTGGTATTGATGCAGGTTTATGGAATGATAAGTTGACAATGAACTTAGATGCTTATCAAAGAACACGTAAAAACCTTCTAGGACTTCAGCCAATTCCAGCTTATACAGGTATCGGACAGCCAAGCGCTAACTTAGGTGAAGTTCGTAACCAAGGTATTGAATTAGCTTTAGCTTACAGAAAAAGAGAAGGAGACTTCCACTACGAAATTGCAGCAAATGTTGCTTACAACGACAATGAAGTACAAAAAGTAGCTACAGGAGATGGTAGAATTTATGGTGACGGAGCATTCCAATATGACGGACAGTTGGTAATGGAACAAGGTCACGCACTACCTTATTTCTATGGCTATAAGACAAATGGTATTATTCAAAATCAAACTGAAGCAGATGCTTACAATGAAGCATTTGGTCAGAAAGCTGTTCCAGGAGATATCCGTTTTGTAGATACAAATGGTGATGGTGTGATTGACGGCGATGACCGTACAGATATCGGAGATCCTCAGCACGATTGGACATTCGGTTTGAATATTAGCATGGACTATAAAGGTTTTGACTTTAGCATGTTCTGGCAAGGACAGCAAGGAGCAATGTTGTTCAATGCCACACAGCGTCTTGAGCTTGTAGCAGACCAAAACTACAATGCTAGATATTTAAATCGTTGGACAGGAGAAGGTAGTACAAATAGTTTCCCAAGATTCACTCATAATGATACAAACGGAAACTTCACAAGAATCAACGATATGGTACACCTTGAAGATGCTTCTTACCTACGTCTGAAAAACATCCAAATAGGGTATACACTTCCTCAAAATATTTGTGCAAAAGCAGGAATGACCAAAGCTAGATTCTACTTATCTGTACAAAATGCTTTCACATTTACAGAATACACAGGTCTAGATCCTGAAGTAGGTCATGGTAGCGCTATGGGAATTGGTTTTGACCGTGGTTCTTACCCACAAGCAAGAACATTCTTACTTGGTACAAACATTTCTTTCTAGTGGTTTAACCTAATAAATGTAGATCAAAATGAAACTAAAATCTATATATGTCGGACTCAGCCTGTTTTGTGCAGTAGGAGCGACTTCATGTTCTGACTTTTTAGAAATTGATCCGAAAGATCAAGTAACTTCTGAGAGTTTTTATAAAACTCCAGACGATGCTTACAAAGCTTTGATCGGTATCTACGAAAAACTTAGAAGTGACTACAACGTGACTTATATCCCAATGGGATTGAACTCAGGGGTAATGTCAGACGATATGTACACTGGAGGCGGTGGAGCTTCAGATATGTTAGCGTGGCAACGTATGGCTCGTTTTGAATCATCTCCAGCTACAAATGACGTAGCAATGCAGCTTTGGAGTAAATGTTTTACAGGTATCCAAAGAGCAAACTCATTGATTCAAAAATATGATGAGATTGAGTTTAAAGTAAGTGAGGAAGGAATCAAGAATAACTACCTAGGGGAAGCACGTTTTTTGAGAGCTCATTATTACTTTGAATTGGCTCGTTTCTTTGAGAATATTCCATTGATTGAAGAACCATACATTGATGAGAGCTGGAGAGATGCAATACAAGCAACACCAGAAGAACTTTATGGCTTCATTACAGCAGAAATGATTGCATCAATAGATTTAATGTCAGAAGCTTATGATGCTGAAGGCACTCGTCTTGTTGATGAAGGTAGGCTATCAAAATATGCTGCAATGGCAGAGTTAGCTAAAGTATATGCGTTCTATACAGGCTATTACAATACGGCTGATTTGCCAGTAAGATCAACAGAAGAAAATGGTAGTAAAACATCATTCTCTTTAGATGAAGCGTTAGCAATGACTCAAACGATCATTACTAATTCAGGATCATCTTTAGAAGCAAATTATGCTGATCTATTTGGTGCAAATGGAGATAATTCTCAAGAAGTTTTATTTGAAATTCCATTTACAGCTACAGGTTCAGGTGACTGGGGTGATACTTCTCTAGGAAATATGTTTTGCCAAATGGCAGGGCCAAGAGGTTACTCTAGTGGTTTGTTAAAAGAAGGTTGGGGATTTGGAACACCAACAAGGTCTTTGGAAGCTGAATTTGAAGTTGGAGATTCTAGAAAATCAGCAACTATTGTTTATGCAAAAGAGCTTCTAGATATTCAGCAAGCTGAAGGAACAGCTCCTTCATTGGCTCCGAATTACAATTATACTTCAATGTTCAATATGAAGTATACTACACATTCTGATGCATTTTATGATGTGAATTCAGCATTGAACTGGGGAATTAATTATCACTATATCAGACTTGCAGATGTGATTCTTTTAGCTGCAGAGTTTGAGCTTGCAAAAGGTAATGTGTCAGGAGCTACAGATTATGTAAATCAAGTAAGATCACGTGCAGGTTTAGCAGGAGTAGCGTCAGTTGATTTGGATGCAATTTATCATGAACGTCGTGTAGAATTAGCATTTGAAGGTCACCGTTATTTCGATTTGCTAAGAAGAGGTCTTGATTATGCAAAATCTAAGATTGATGTAACTAATTATTCACTAACAGCACCAACTGAAAATGGCGGTATTTATGTGAATAGCGATAATCAGAATTTGACAGGAGACCTTGGAGACCCTTCTACTTTTGAAGTTAATTTTGATCTTTCAAAGAAAGGATTCCTTCCAATTCCTCAGTCTGAAATTGACTTGAATTCAAATCTTAAGCAAAACGCAGGTTATTAATGATCTGCATCTTATGATGACTAGTTCGATTTTTTAATTCTTTTGAAAACTGAAAACATCATGAAAAAATTAAATATATATCTACTGCTCACCGCAATACTTTTTGCGGTGGGTTGTACACCAGAGTCAGCTGAAATTGGCCCTGCTCCAACAGAAGCAGATGTGAAATTCAGCTTTACACCAAAAGCTGACCAACCGAATGTCGTTTTCTTTACCAATGAGACTCCAAACTCTACGGCCGTGTGGAACTTTGGAAATAGCGTAACAGCAAAAGGTGATGAAGTAAAGGCAGAATATCCTGTAAAAGGCGATTATACAGTGACACTAACTGTGTATACAAAAAGTGGTGCAGCTTCATCAACTCAAGTGGTTTCTATTGCAGATAATGATTATTCATTTTTCGAGGCTGAAGAGTTTACGTTTTTGACAGGTGGTTTACAAGCTATTGAAGGTAAGACTTGGGTGTGGGATCAAACAGTTTCTGGTCATATGGGTATCGGACCCGCTGATGGTTCAACACCTGAATGGTGGGCTGCTTCTCCAGGTCAAAAAGGTGGACTAGGTGTATATGATGACGAAATTACTTTTAGCTTAGACGGATTCTCTTTTGATTTAGAGAACAATGGTGATACTTATGCTAAAGATTATGTACAAGCTGAACTAGAAGCTTTGGGTGGAGTAGTCACACAGTCAGATGATGATATCACGCTTGATATTGATTTTGACCAAGCAAATTGGACATGGACAATGACTGAAAAAGGTGGCGTAGGCTATCTTATCTTTAATGGTGGCGCATTTCCTTCATGGCATACAGGTGGTAGTCAAGAATATGAAATTGTAACGTTGAATAATGACGAACTTTATTTACGTACAATCGGTGGTGATGGTAATGCTTGGTATTATGGTTTCATTCGTAAAGGGTTTGAACGACCAACAGCTCCTGATCCAGAGCCAGAACCAGAGCCAGAAAAAGAGTTGAAAGCAGAAGACTTCTATGAAGATTTCGAAGGAAACTCGAATATTACTTGGTTTACAGAGGAAGTGGAAGAGTTTGATGTAGCATTTGCTAACCCATTAGTTGGAGGGGCAAATACGTCAGCAACAGTAGCAAAATATCTTCGTACGGGAGCTAATGAATGGGCAAATGCTCAAATACACTTCGATTATAAATTAGATTTGAGCACTAGAAACTTCATTACATTGAAGGTGTTGATTCCAGAAGATAATGATTATGTAACGGAGAATGGTGGTGCAGTAGGAGGTCCATTATTACCTAGGTTATCATTGAAGTTACAAGATTCGTCACACGGAGCACCTTGGGAAACGCAGTATGAAGTATATCATGAACTTACAGAAGATCAGTTAGGCAAGTGGGTTGTACTTTCATTTGATTTTAGCGGCGCTGCAGACCGTACTGATTTTGATAAAATCATTGTACAGTTTGGTGGAGAAGGTCATTTCTCTGCAGGTACATTCTACCTAGATGATATTGAATTGCAATAATATTTACCCTAAAAGTAGGGGTTGACATAGCTTCCCCTACTTTTTTTAACCTTCCTCTCAACTATCAAGCAAAGATCTATGAAAAAGACATTAAGAAATAGTGTGTTGGCCTTATCATTTTTGGCTGCTATCTCATCGTGTTCAGAACTTACTGACAAACAAAATATTCAAACAGCGTCTATCGAAAATCAAGTAATTTCTCAGGATATTGAGGCTATCTTGAAACAAATGACCTTAGAGGAGAAGGTGGGTCAGATGACGCAAATCACGTTAGATGTAATCACAAAAGGCGAAAACGTTTTCGTAAGTGATGAACCTGTAGAACTTGACCCTGCATTGCTTGAAGAAGCAATCAAAAAATATAAAATCGGTTCGGTACTCAATACAGCTAATAACCGAGCAAGAACTACTGAAAAGTGGAATCAGTTGATTTCTCAGATTCAGGAATTAGCCCTAAAAGAATTAAAAGCTCCTGTATTGTATGGGGTAGATGCCATTCATGGTACAACTTATACAGCAGGTGCAACATTTTTCCCTCAACAAATCGGACAAGCAGCAACTTGGAACCGTGAGTTGACTAGACAAGCAGCAGAAGTTTGTGCTTATGAAACCAGAGCTTCTTCTATTCCTTGGGATTTCTCACCCGTACTAGACCTTGGTCGTGATGCACGATGGGCGCGTATGTGGGAGACCTTTGGGGAAGACGTTTATCTTGTATCTGAAATGGGTAAACAAGTAATTGATGGATATGAAGGAGCAAATAATGATATTTCAAACCCTACAAAAGTCGCTTCATGTTTGAAGCACTATTTAGGATATAGCTCGGTATCGGGTAAAGACCGTACACCAGCATTCATTCCAGATATCGAATTGAGAGAGCGTTACTTGGTACCATTCCAAAAAGCGATTGATGCAGGAGCGCATACAGTAATGATCAATTCGGGTATCATCAACGGAACACCAGTTCATGCAAGTCATAAATTAGTGACTCAAATCTTGAAAGAAGAATTAGGCTTCCAAGGTTTGGCGGTAACAGACTGGGCAGATATTGAAAATCTTCACAATAGAGATAAAATTGCTGCAACTCAGAAAGAAGCAGTAAAACTAGCTATTAATGCGGGTATTGATATGTCAATGGTTCCTTACAACTTTGACTTCTGTAAACACCTAGTAGAATTGGTGAATGAAGGCGAAGTTTCTATGGAAAGAATTGACGATGCAGTTCGCAGAATTTTGAAAGTGAAAAAAGCATTGGGTTTATTCGAAACTCCAGTAATGGATTTGAAAGAGTACCCAGAGTTTGGAAGTGAGAAATCAGAGCAAATTGCTTACAATGCGGCACTTGAATCGATCACTTTATTGAAGAACGATAAAAATGTACTTCCACTTTCAAAAGGAACGAAAGTATTGGTAACAGGGCCAAACGCAAATTCTATGCGTACACTGAATGGCGGATGGACTTATTCTTGGCAAGGAGAAAAAGTTTCTGAATTTGCAGAAGGTTACAATACAATCCTCGAAGCAGTACAGAATCATGTAGGCAAAAACAATGTAGTCTACAAAGCAGGAGTAGAGTACAAAATGGATGGTTTATACCACGAAGAACAAAATATCAACATCTCAGCAGCAGTAAGAGCAGCAAGAAATGTAGATGTGATTCTACTTTGTGCAGGAGAAAATACTTATACAGAGAAGCCAGGTGATTTACATGATTTGCATATCTCTGAAAATCAAGAGAAGCTCGCCAAAGCATTAGCTGCAACAGGAAAACCAGTTGTATTGATCTTGAATGAAGGTCGCCCTCGTTTGATCAGTAAGTTTGAAGACAAAATGGATGCAATTGTTCAAACGTATCTACCAGGAAACTTTGGCGCAGATGCATTGACTGATTTGCTTTACGGAAAAGAAAACTTCAGTGGTAAGCTTCCATACACATACCCCAAGTACCCTAACTCTTTAGTGACTTATGATATGAAACCGTCGGAAGCCTCGAAAACGATGGAAGGTATGTACAACTACGGTGGAGGCCCAGATGTACAATACGCATTCGGACACGGTTTGAGTTATACCACTTATGAATACAACGGATTAAAAGTAACAGAAACAGCAGACAATAACTTTGAGATAGCTGTAACAGTAAAGAATACTGGAAAGAGAAAAGGAAAAGAAGTAGTTCAATTATATATTTCAGATTTGTATGCCACAATAACTCCAGATCTAAAAAGACTGAGAGGGTTTGAAAAAATTGAATTGGAAGCAGGTGCGTCACAAGAAGTGAAGTTTACCATCTCACCTCGTGATATTGCATTTGTAAACGCAGACCTAAATTGGGTAACGGAAAAAGGAGAGTTTTTGATAAATATTGGGGATCAGACAGCAACGTTCAGTGTAGCAGAAGATTACATATTTAACAATAACCTCAGTATGTAAATCGGTAGTAATGCTGAAGGATATTTTTCCTTCAGCATTCTTTTCATTACTATTTCAACAAGAATAATAATTAGGGGGATGAATTGGAGAAGTCTAAGTGTGGCGGTGTTGTGTTTTAGTTTTTTTGGACAAGCAAAAGCACAAGTTCCTACTAAAATACAGGAAGGAAAATACGAGTTGGTTTGGTCTGATGAATTTGATTATGTCGGATTACCAGATTCTACGAAGTGGGGCTACGACCTTGGCGGACATGGTTGGGGAAATAATGAGTTGGAATATTATACTGATAGAGCAAAGAACGCTCGTGTAGAGGCGGGAAAGCTCATCATTGAGGCACATAAAGAAGACTACGAGAATAGAAATTATACTTCTACTCGTCTTATCACAAAAGGAAAAGGCGATTGGAAATACGGAAGATTTGAATTCCGAGTGAGGTTACCAGAAGGTCGTGGAACTTGGCCTGCAATATGGATGCTTCCAACAGATTGGGAATATGGCGGATGGCCTGCAAGTGGAGAAATTGACATTCTGGAACACGTTGGTTATGCTTCAGATGAAGTGCACGGGACAGTCCATACAGAAGCTTATAATCATGGAGAGGGAACACAAAAAGGTGGCTCACTTTTTATGGCAGACAATGCGACAGGTTTCCATGAATATGTGATTGAATGGGATGAAGAAAAAATAGTGTGGTTTATTGATGGAAGAAAGTATTTCCAATTCAAGAACGAACACAAAACATATAAGGAGTGGCCTTTTGATAAGCGTTTTCACCTATTGCTAAACATCGCTATTGGCGGTGGCTGGGGGGGCAAAAAAGGTGTTGATGATTCTATCTTCCCACTTCGTATGGAGGTTGATTATGTAAGGGTATACGCTAAAGCTAGCGAATTACAATGATAAATATGGATAAGTTATGATAGGCGCATTTTGCGTCTATTATACTTTACCCTAAAGACTATAAAATCTTATAGGCCTTACATAAATGAAAGGTTTACTTTGAAGAGAAACTAACAGAGCTATGAGACTAAAAGAGATTAGTATATTATTCTTTTTACTTACTCAATTTACACTAAGTTATGCCCAAGAAGACTGTGTAAGTTTAGTTTGGTCTGACGAATTCAATTATTCAGGTTTACCCGACCAATCTAAATGGGGCTATGATGTAGGTGGAAATGGCTGGGGAAACGGCGAAGCCCAATTCTATACTGAAAATAGATTAGAAAATGCACGTGTTGAAAATGGAAAACTGATCATTGAAGCACGCAAAGAAAGTATGGGAGGAAGTGATTATACTTCAGCTCGATTAGTAACAAGAGATAAGGGAGATTGGCTGTACGGTCGTTTTGAGATCAAAGCTAAATTGCCAACAGGTCGTGGAACTTGGCCAGCAATTTGGATGCTTCCAACAGATTGGGAGTATGGCGGATGGCCAGATAGTGGTGAGATTGATATCATGGAACATGTTGGTCATGATCCTGCTATTGTGCATGGAACAGTACACACAAAAGCTTATTATCATTCGATTGGTACTCAAAAAGGTGGAAGTACAATGGTAGACGATTTTAATACGGCTTTTCATGTTTATGCAATAGAATGGTCAGAAGAAGAAATCGTTTGGTATATCGATGATGTAGAATATTTCCGTTTCAAGAATGAGCACAAGACGTATAAAGAATGGCCATTCGATAAACGTTTTCATTTGTTACTAAATATTGCAGTTGGTGGAAGCTGGGGAGGAGCGCAAGGCATAGATGATACGATTTTCCCCCAAAGAATGGAAGTGGATTATGTGCGTGTATATGGCTACAATCCAGAAGCAAAGATCACAGGAGCTGATTTTCTAGAAAAAGATACTGAAGCAACTTTCGAAACCAATATTAAAGAAGGAAATACCTATCAATGGAGTTTTCCTGAAGGAGTTGAAATCCTTGAGGGAGAAAACTCTGATATAGTAAAAGTAAAATGGGGAAATATAGGAGGAACAGTTTCTGTAGATGTTCAAACAGAGTGTGATGCTTATACTGCCGAAAAAGAAGTAAGAGGGTATACTATTCCTGAAGGAGATATGTATATCCTAGATCATAAAGATACTGAAGGTAGTTTACGTTGGAAAGCTGTTCTGGGTGATGACAGCAACAGCATACAGCTAACCGAAGAGTCAGATGGGAGTATCAGGGTTGACTTCGATATTCCCGCTCCTCGGGGAAATCCACATTTAGAATTAGAGCTATTTGATTTGTTAGACCTATCGACTTACCGAAAAGTGAGCATGGCTATCAAAGCAGATAATGCCCCAGAAAACATTCGTTTAGACCTTTATGATTATAAAGAGCTATATAATCTTGAGAATGTTTTCGATAGTTTCAATGTCGTGGAAGGAGAGGAGTTTTTCGATTATATCCACTTTTATGGTGTTGAAGGAAAAGAGACTTCTGGGTTCAGTTTAGATAAAATTCAGACGCTAAAGCTTTATTTCAATTATAGCTTTTTGGCAGGGGCGAAAAGCGGAACTTTCTGGTTGAAGCCATTGGTATTTACCATTCCTGCAGAAGGAGAAGATCAGGTAGAGCCAGAGCAACCAGAAGAACCTCAAAATCCAGTTACAGGAGTTGAAGATGATCTATTCTATGAGGTAGTGGTATATCCGATACCAGCCAAGGAAGAGTTATTCATCAAAAATTTGAAAGGAAATGAGCAGCTTACTTTAATCGATATTGTAGGAAATCAATCTGAACTACCGTTTGATGAGCTTGGAAAAAAAGAGTGGAAAGTAAAACTTCCGTCGGTAACACAAGGAATTTATTTTCTACAAATCACATCAGAAGAAGGAAGTATAAAGACTTTCAGAATACTTATTGAAAAGTAAAATTACATTCAAAAAATAGGAGTTTCTCGTTTGTTTAGATGATATAGGGCCAAGAGTGTGTTTTGCATACCTTGGCTTTTTTTGAATGAAAAGTGAGAATCCCCCTTTGCGTTAGAATTAATTACCCAAGAGCAGCTACGTTCAATTTTTATTTATGACGTTTTTTAAAGAGCAATTTTTATGAAGAGATGTATCATATTTTTATCGCTTTTAGTCAGTAGCTTTTTGGCAAATGGACAAGGTTTCCTCCGAGCTGATGGAGTAGACATTATCAATGACAATGGCCCCGTTTTATTACGAAGCATCGGGACTGGAAATTGGATGATTCAAGAGGGCTACATGATGCAGTCTACAGGAGCTAAGGTCAATACGCATACGCAGTTCAGAACAAAGCTTGAAGAATCGATTGGTAAACACAAAACAGAGAAGTTTTACAAGACTTGGTTAGCGAATCATTTTACAAAAGCCGACCTAGATTCCATGAAAGCATGGGGCTTTAATGGTGTACGAGTAGCTTTACATTACAAGTGGTTTACTTTACCAATTGAAGAAGAAGAGCTAATTGATGGGAAAATGACAAATACTTGGCTAGAGACAGGTTTTACGTATACCGATAAATTAGTGGAATGGTGTACCGAAAATGAAATGTATCTGATTTTGGATATGCATGGAGCACCTGGAGGCCAAGGAAAAGATGCTAATATTTCAGACTACGACAAGCATAAACCATCGCTTTGGGAATCTGAAGAGAATAAGGATAAACTAGAAAAGCTGTGGATTGAATTAGCTAGTCGCTACAAAAATGAAAAATGGATAGGAGGTTATGATCTGATCAATGAACCCAACTGGGGGTTTGCAGAAGGAGATCACCAAAATGGGTGTGGCTGTAAAGAAAATGATGCTATTTGGGATTTGCATGAGCGTTTGATTAAAGCTGTTCGCACAGTAGATCAGAACCATATTGTATACATTTCGGGAAATTGTTGGGGGAATAATTACGATGGACTAGACACACATTCACTTAGAGAAGTTGATGATAATATGGTGATCACTTTTCATAAATATTGGAATTACAATACCGACAAATCAGTGCAAGCTTGGTTGGACATGAGGGAAAAATTTCAACTGCCACTTTGGATGAGTGAGGCTGGAGAAAACTCGAATACATGGTTTTCAGATTGTATTTCTCTTTTTGAAAAGAATAATATTGGATGGTCTTGGTGGCCTGTAAAAAAGCAAAGAATGAACAATGTCTTGAAGGTTAAAACACCAGAAACTTATAAGGCATTATTAAAGGCTTGGGAAGAAGGAAAAACACTTTCAGTAAAGGATACTTACAAGGCTGTGATGGATTATGCGGAGGCGCACAAAAATGAAAATTGTGAAGTAGCTTATGATGTGATTTATGCAATGCTTCATCAGCCACATACCAATGAAACAGCTCCTTTCAAGTCTCATAAAATAGGTGAGCCAATCTTGTTTGCAGATTATGACATGGGTAAAAATGAGCTAGCTTATTTCGATAATGTATCAGCAGATTATCATATCGATAAAAACTCTGATTGGATGGTTTGGAATTCTGGCTATGTTTATAGAAATGATGGTGTTGATATTGGCTTGCATGAAGAAATTCCTTTCGTAGGATGGACAGAAAAAGGGGAGTGGATGAATTATACCCTCAATATTCCTTCAGAAGCTACTTATAAAATTGACATCAACTATTTAGCCGAAAATAAAGAAGGGTTAGTTCGACTAAAAGTAAATGGAAAGTCTGTGCAGGAATGTAAGCTTTCTCAGACTGGGAATGAGTGGGTAACTCAGAGTTTTGAGGGGATTCAACTTCCAAAAGGACAAGTAGAGTTACGTGTAGAAATTATGGAAGGAGGAATGAAGTTGAAAAGTTTTACCATTCTTAAGACGCAGAAAATATAGAGGTCAATTATTCCAAAATGGGAGGTAGAATGACCATTATCAATAAAAAAGATAATATTACACAGACCTCTTAAGTATATTGAACACTTGAAAAGAGAATACATTCTAGGATAGAAAGTTATAAATAAGAAATGAAAAAGAGATTCCAATTAGTAGCTGTATTACTATCATTATTTACATCTTGCCAAACAGCAACAGAGCAGAGAGAGAAAGAAAATGTAGGAACAGTCGAGTTTTCTACTGAAGAAATGAAAGCCCTATTTGCTGAAGATACTCAAGTAGAGTTCTTAGCAGAAGGATTTTCGTGGGCAGAAGGACCGCTTTGGTTAGAGGAGTCAAATCGCTTGATTTTTACAGATGTTCCTCAAAATAAAATTCACCAATGGAGCGAAGCTAACGGATTGTCTCTTTATTTAGAGGGCGCAGGTTATAAAAGTCAAGAAACATTGAAAGGCTCAAACCTTGGAGCGAATGGTCTTCAGTTGAATGAAAAAGGACAGCTTGTAATGTGTCAGCACGGAGGACGCCAAGTAGCAGTTTTAGAAAGTTCTTTGGAAACGCCAGAAGCAAACTTTACAAGTTTAGCTGGAAGTTATGAAGGGAAAAGTCTAAATAGTCCAAACGATTTGATCTTCGATAAATTAGGGAATCTTTATTTCACAGACCCACCATACGGTTTGGAAGGAAGAGATGTTCAAAAGGATTTGCCGTTTAATGGTGTCTATAAATTGGATACAGAAGATCAGCTGATATTGCTAGATAGTACACTTACAAGACCTAATGGAGTTGGTATTTCTACAGATGGAAAGACACTTTATGTAGCCAACTCTGATCCTAAAAAATCAATTTGGATGGCATATGACATTACAGAAACAGGAGTTGAAAATGCACGCTTGTTTTACGATGCTACCGAATGGGTAGGGGAAAAGTACAAAGGTTTACCTGATGGTCTGAAAGTACATTCTTCTGGAAATATTTTCGCAACAGGTCCTGGCGGAGTCTGGGTTTTTTCTCCAGAAGGAAAAGTTGTGGGTAAAATTTCAACACCAATGCCGGTAGCCAACTGTGCTTTTGATACAAAAGAAGAGTACATCTATCTGACTGCAAATGATAAACTATTGAGAGTAAAATTGAAATAGTAATAGAAATAGAAAAACGAAGGCATTTAGCGAATTGAACCTCTATTCAATTCACTAAATGCCTTTAATCTTTGGAGCAAGAAAGTAACTATTGTACTTCTAAAAACTCCTCTAAAGCTTGTTTATTTTTAGTGTACGCTAGTTTAGTGACAACCAAATGAAATTTTGGTTTATCAGAAGTGTACTGATAAGCCATTTTAGCAAAAGCTAAACGTTGACCATCTAAGTTAAATACGCTCAAGTATTCTAAAACTTGATCAACATTGATACATTTCTTTTCCATTAGGAATTCATTTGCCATTCCAATAGCATCACCTCCAGCATTTATTTCTGTTTCGATGTCTTTCTTTAAAGCTGAAAAATCAGCGTAAGACAATGCGCAGTCTTTAGCAACATCTTTCTTTTCTTCAGTCGCTTTTACCTCTTCTTTTTTAGCAGCCTCTTCAGTTTCCTTGTAAGTAGTACTTGTTACCTTGATTGGAGCAATTTTTACATCAACAAGATTCATTACTTGGAAAGCATTTCCCCACTCAATACTTGTTTCTTCACCATTTGGTGTGATGTTGATAGAAAAAGTGTAAGATTTTCCTGCTTGAAGGACATCACCTTTTTTTACGATTTTAGGCGTTCCACCATTTACTGTGATTCCTGTTAGGTCAATTTTCCCAAGCTGTTTGCCATTACCATTGAATGTACACTTTACAGAAGCGTAGATTCTGTCAGAATAAACATTGTATTCCATCACTTTTACTGCAAACTCACCCGCTGTTTGAGTTGCTTTTTCAGCTAACACAAGTTTCTCTGCAGTGATGCTACTTTTAGCAGCTTTAGCGTATTGAACTCCATCTAAAATAAAATCGAAATAATCCGCATTTTTTTGAACAGGAGCCTTAATTCTGAACTGGTTATAGATTACTTTACTTTCTCCAGCTTTTAGCATTGTAATTTGAGAAGTTGGATAAACCTCACCTTCGTTTTGAGCAAGTTTAGTTTTACTACGGTCTAAAAGTAAAACACCATCACCTGTGTTTTGAGCTTTAAAGTTTACAGAATAGCTCGAAGAAGATCCACTAACTTTTTGGAAAGTGAATGATGCATCAGGAGCAGTAATAGCTTTTGGTAAGTTGTATTTTTTTTGTTGTCCAAAAACGTTAGTCAAGACAGTCAAAAAGAGTACTGTCATTAAAAGATTTTTCATAGCTGTTTTGAAAAATTGGTTTGTAATAGATTGTTTAAAAGTCTAATGCAAATATAGCAATTGTACATAAACCAATTGTGTACCAAAATGTGAGAGCTATGTAGGTGTTGTTATATGATAAATCTGATAGACTAAAAATTTTCTTCTACTTCTGGTCTCAGAACGAGTTCATGTGGCATGACGTCTTTCGGATATTGGAACGTAGTAATGATTGCTTGAGCGACACTGTCAGCAGACATATAATCTGGGCGATCTGCTGTTCTAAAAGCAGTATCAACACCGCCTGGGTAAACACTCAAAACGTTTACTCCTTTTCGTCTAGCTTCCTTTCTGAATACTTTTGTAAGCCCATCCAAAGCTACTTTAGATGCGGTGTAGGCTCCAATATTTTCATTACTGAATAAACAAACGGTAGAAAGAATATTGACAATTGTTCCCTTGATCTCTTTTGACTGCATTCTATTGAATACTTCTTTCATAAAAATGAAAGGCGCACGGAAGTTTACCGACATCATAAAATCTAGCTCCTCAGTCTTTATTTCATTTAGCGTTCCTCTTGCCGAATTTAAACCTGCACAATTAATCAGAATATCTATTCCTCCCAAAAAATTGTCAGCAGCTTCGATAAACTGAAGATTAGCATCTTCGTCAGTTACGGAAAAAGTTTCGGAATAAACCTGAGAAGAATAGGCTTCTACCTCTTGAAGTAAGCTTTCCATTTTTTCGGAAGACCTTCCACAAATAGCCAATTTAGCGCCCTTTTCAAGAAGTTGTTTGGCTAGTGATCTACCAATTCCGGAGGTCGCACCAGTAAGTAATATTCTTTTATTTTCTATAGAATTCATAAAAGGGGAAGTATTTATTGATAGGCTTAAAAAAATATAATGAGGGAAAAGTCTTATAACCTTATTGGAAAGTACAACAAAAATGAGTCACCCTAAACATGGATTCGGGATGACTCATTTTTTTATTTCTTGACAGCGTTATAAATGAAGCCGACAAGAGCGCCTACACCTCCAGAAATAAAAATGTTTTTACGAATTTCTGAGATACCCATGAGTTTCTTTCCAAATGAAACAAGTTCATTCGAAGCAGGCTTAAAAAAAGTACCTAGACTAACATATTCGCCAGCAATTTTACCGAAAAGTAAATAACCGATTACCAAACCGATAATTGTGAAAAGAAGAACAGTTGTTAGTGTCTTTTTCATGATTGAGAATTTTAGTTGAAAAACGCTTCAATCTTTTACGTTGAAAAAAGTGATTGAAGGCTGATTTCTGTAAAATTAATATTTAACCTGAGATTAGGTGTTAATTTCCCTGTAAAGACAAATCCTTTGATAGCCTCATATGAAAAACTCCCTCGACCGAAAGTATCAGCAGAGGGAGTTTATATTTTAAAGAACGTGTTCTTTATCCTTATTCAGCATCCATAAATGGATATTTATAATCTGTAGGAGGAACCAAAGTTTCTTTGATTGTACGAGGAGATACCCAACGCAACAAGTTCAATGCAGAACCTGCTTTGTCGTTTGTACCAGATGCTCTAGCACCACCGAATGGTTGTTGACCAACAACAGCACCAGTTGGCTTATCATTGATGTAGAAGTTACCCGCAGCATTTTGCAATTTTTGAGTTGCATGCTCTGCAGCGTAACGATCTTGAGAGAAGATTGCACCTGTCAAAGCGTACTCAGAAGTATTATCTACCAAGTAGATAGCTTCGTCGAAGTACTCAGTATCGTATACGTAGATAGAAACTACAGGACCGAAGATCTCTTGAACCATTGATTCGTAGTGAGGATCTTCAACCTTGATGATTGTTGGCTCTACGAAATAACCTTTCGATTTGTCGTATCCACCACCCGCAATAACGTCAGCTACGTTAGACTCTTTAGCTCTGTCGATGAATCCAGCGATTTTATCGAATGAACGTTCGTTGATTACTGCAGTGAAGAAGTTTTTGAAGTCTTCTGGCATACCTGAACGGTTCTCGATGATATCTTTGATATCTTCTTGCAAGTAAGCCTCAACTTCTGGCCACAAGTTTCTTGGGATGTAAACTCTTGATGCAGCAGAACATTTTTGTCCTTGGAATTCGAATGCTCCACGGATAATTGCTGTAGCTAGAGCTTTAGCATCTGCAGATTTGTGTGCCAAGATGAAATCTTTACCACCAGTCTCACCTACAATTCTTGGATAAGTTTTGTACTTAGCGATGTTCTCACCGATAGTTTTCCATAGGTGTTGGAATACGCCAGTAGAACCTGTGAAGTGAAGACCTGCGAAATCTGGGTGATTAAATACTACCTCACCAGCTTCAGGGCCGTCTACATATACCAAGTTGATTACGCCTTCAGGAAGACCAGCTTCGATGAATACTTCCATAATTACTTGAGCAGAGTAGATTTGATCTTCAGAAGGTTTCCAAACTACTGTATTACCCATCATAGCAGGAGCTGCAGGAAGGTTACCCGCAATCGCTGTGAAGTTGAATGGAGTGATCGCAAATACGAATCCTTCTAAAGGACGTTGCTCCAAACGGTTCCAGATACCAGGGGCAGATACAGGTTGCTCTTGGTAGATTTCAGTCATAAACTTCACGTTGAAACGCAAGAAGTCGATGAACTCACATGCTGAATCAATCTCAGCTTGGAAAGCTGTCTTAGATTGTGCCAACATAGTAGCAGCATTGATACGTGCTCTGTAAGGACCTGCGATCAAGTCAGCTGCTTTCAAGAAGATAGAAGCTCTGTGCTCCCAAGAAAGTTTATTCCACTCTTCTTTAGCACCTAAAGAAGCGTTGATTGCTTGTTCTACGTGAGACTTGTCGCCTTCGTGGAAGTTTGCAATTGTATGGTGAATGTCATGCGGAGGAGATAGAGGCTTTGTATTGCCTGTTCTAATTTCTTCCCCACCAATGTACATTGGAATATCTCTTACCTCAGCTCTTAATTTTGTTAGTTCTGCTTGCAATGCAGCTCTTTCTGGAGTACCTGGAGCATAGCTTTTTACTGGCTCATTAATAGCCTCAGGTACATTGAAAAATCCTTTTAACATTGTTGTTGAATTTTTTAATGCTTAATCAATTGCTTATTAAAATTAGAGGTTGTTAGCCTCTACCTCTCGTGGTCATGCTGTGTTGCGGAAAATTAATATTCCCGACTTCTTCTTTCGTATGACAAAACTATAAATGCTTTGGCATTTTCCCAATAAAACAAATAAGCATTTCTATAAAGTAAAATACTTTGCCAAGGGAATAGTTTCCAATAAGTTATTCGTCTGTCGCTTTTACAGAAAATGGGATGTTAAATTCTGTTTTTGCCCCTGCATCATCTTGTGCATAGAATAAAATACGATGTGGCGCAAGGGTATCAGGAGCATACTGATTATCAAAAATGGCAGAATCTGAAGCAATACTAAAGTTGAATGTTTCAAGTGTCACCCAAGTATCTGGGGCATCTAAAGTTCTTCTCAAAAATTGCACTTGATATCTACCAGACTTCAAGTCCTCATCCCTATCCGATACATTCCCTTGAATTAAGATCGGCTCATTTATTGGAATAAAGAGTGAATCTTTTTCAGGGATTCGATCAATGGAAGTAACGTGAAACTCGGGGCTGTTGTTTACAATCGTGATTGTATTATTTACAGGTGGGGCTTGTAATTGCTCTGCATCCCATACATTGAACTCAAAATCGTAATTACCATTTCGTGCAACTTGATTAGTTAATGGGAATTCTCTATTAATTCTTACACGTGCGCCTCCAATTTGTACAATTGTATCAAGTTCGTAAAGTGGAGGAAAAAGAACGCCTTCGGGCATAGGATTGTCATCTGTAGCAGAAACCCTAACACGGTAAGAAAGAAGGTTTATATTATCTCGTAATTCACCCGAAAGATTGAATGGGGGTAAATCATCTTCATCACGATCTAAGTTACTAGCTTCGGTAGTGAGTACAAGATCAGCAGTATCAAGTGGAGCAACTTGAGAAGTATTGACAAATAATTCGATGACTTCAGGAGGAGTAGTATCCTTTGTTTCTTCGCAACTCGCGAGGGTAAAAAAGCTAAAAATAATAAGGCTAAAGATAGAAATCTGTCTTTCCATAAACTGTTGATCTATTTTTCGATTGCCCAAATTACACAATACGAATTTCAAAAGTTCATCAAAAAACAAAAATTCTTATATTCTTTAGCCTATATCTATAAATACTTTTACTTAAAACCGTAATGCAAGCCCTAAACCATTCGGGCGAAGAAAAAGACCAAGTGCAGGACTCTGGTTTTGCTGTTCAAGCTCTGGATGAAACTTATAGATTGCTTTATAGGAATGCCTTTTGAAAGAGTATTGAAAAAAGAATGTGGAAGCTAAGGAAAGTCCTGCTACAGAAACAATGGCAGGGTCAATTTTATCTGTATTATAATAATTCAAAATACCCCATGTCAGAAAGCCCGCAGCACTAAAGCCCGAAATGAGGGTAGCTACATAATCAAACTTAGCTCTTTTGATATACTTTGTCGCTTCTTCAGATGAAGAAACATATTCGAGCATATCATGAAAAGAAGCACCACGTCCATTGATGATATATGGAGGATAACCAGAATTTGCTTTGAAGTCACTTCTAAAAAAAGAAGAAGCACTGTCGGGTAGAGTAAGATTTTCTTGTTGGGCAGAAGCAGAAATAGCAAACAGTAGTACCGCTACTGTAATGAAAAAATGTTTAATCATGGTATAGGGATGAATAGGTATAAAAGTTATTAGGCTGAATATAAGTATAAAAAGCGTCTAAACTTTAACGTGTTTAGTTTTTCTTCCCAATACGTTCGAGTTCTTTTCCTACTTTTTGCTCCAAGCGCATAGCCTTCGGAAATAGAAGCTCATTTTCTATACGAGAGTGTATCTTAAGTTTGTTTTCGAAGTTTTTTAATTCATGGTAAAAAATACGCATGAAAAGAGGTGATTGTTCATCAAGACGGTATTGATCCGTTAGCGTACGAATACCTTTCATGTCATCGTCATCGTCTTTGTGGTGACTGATGAATTTTGCGATAGAATTTTTTTGAAGGAAAAAGATTTCTTTTCCCATTGGAGTATGTCCGTTAAGAATTCGCTCAAGTAAGTTCAAATAGTTGAAAACAATCTCTTCTTCCTCCTTGATATGTTCTACGAATGACTTGTGGAATTCGAAGAAGAAATACCTAAAATCAAGCATTAAGTCTTTATGGATATTTTCTTCATTTTGTAGGTTATCTACAAGGCTAGCCATAAAAGGAAGGTGATAGCGGATAAAGTCTAGGTGCTCATTTTTTATATAAGCTATAATATGACTAATGTCTTCTACAGCCAATACCTCGTAAAGCGCTCTATATCCTTTAGGTTGATGTGTATTCTGAAGATCATGTACAAGGGAAGGAAGGTCAACTTTATTGTAGTTGACAATCTGATTAAGAGTATGCTTAGGATAGTGCTGAAATGGAATCCCATAAAAATACAAAATAGACGCATAGTTAGGATTCTCCTCAACTAAGTCAATGAGTTTCTTATGAATGAGACGATAAGACATTTCCTATGTTTATAGTTTTCTTGTGTTTTTGAGTAATGAGTTGTCTATAAATTTTAGGATATTCTCGCTTAAATGCAAGATTTTAACCTATGTAATAAAACTAGAATTGGAAAAGAAAAATTTTAAAATGTAAAAGCCCTACAATAGTAAGTTTGTAGAGCTTTTACATTTTTGTTTCAAACTGAAAAGTTGGGTAGTGTGAAATTACAGTCCTTCTACTGCATCTTTAATTGGTGTCTCTCCATCTTTCATAGTAATCACTTTATGAATAGAAGCTTTACTTTCGGCTAATTCGGCAAGGGTAGTAGCTACATTATCAATCGAATTTTCCCCAAGTGTTTTCGTGTTGATTTCTATTTTTCCAGAACCTTCTTTTTCAGTAAGCATTCCGGGCTGGAGGATCGTATAGTCAAGTTCACTGTTGAGTAGCCAATGATCGGCGTAATGTTTGGCAATATTGTAGTTGGTAAGCTTTTCTAGTCCATTTTCTTTCCATTTTTCGGGTTCTAAAGAGAACATAAAACTGAGCATGATATACCTACGGATTTGAAGACGTTTAGCAGCTTCTATGGTTTTAATAGCTCCATGTAAGTCAACTTGTAAGAGATTTTTTCCTCTTGAACCCGAGACAAAATAGATGAGGTCTATATTAGTCGGAATTCCTTTTACCATTTCATCTTGCTCTGCTAGTAAGTCAAGATTGATTTGTGAATAATTAGAAGCATCAAAAAGGAGTTCTTCTTTTCTTGAAGTACCCACTACCTGATGCCCTTTTTGGATAAGTTTTTCTGTAAGTAAATGTCCAACTCTTCCTGTAGAGCCAATAACTAGAATATTCATGCTGGTATTTATCGTTTTTCAGCTAGAACAACTTGAAGCTATAAAGTCATTCCATATTTTTTGATTTTCAGTAATATGAATAAATCCCTTTGATCAGATTGAGGAGATCAAAGGGATTTTATTTTGACGATTACGTTTTCTAGAATTCTAGATTGTTATCTATCGGCTTGCAGTACCTGTAGGATTTGTTTCTTCTGCATTGTTATCCATATTCAAAACACTGCCGCTAGTCGCATCTGAAGGTACTTCGTGTGCGAGTGGTTTAAGCAAGAATGGAGCAGGGCTATTGTCTGGAACAGGCTCTACAGAAATCACGACAGTTCTTCCTAATAAATCGGCAGGGAAAGTCACGCCATCAGGTGCATTTTGAAGGAAATCTTCTCCAGGGTAGTTTGGTGCAGGATTTACAGTTCCACTAAAAGGATTGCCACTATCGGCACTGTCAGGATTTGTAAATGTGCCTGTCGTAATTGGGTTTCCATCAATAACAGCCCAACCTTCGTAGGTCCAACCTGCAGGAAGAGTTGGAAGTGTAAGACCTGCAATCGGGTCACCACCATTTGGGTTTAAACACCAAATGCCACTCGTCTCGTTGGTGTCATCATCATCTGTAGGCGTGGCAAGAATATATTCGCCAACAGCAGAAGTGAAATCAGAACCAATGGCATCGGGATGGTCTACTGTAAGTGAGGCTAAGTTATTTGAGAAATCACCGGCTAGGATATGTACATCACTAGGGCTTGAATCACTATCGGGATTGGGTTCAATTGTTAATACATAAGCAGTCGCTGCATTCAAGTCATCAGTATCGAGTTCAAAACTGGTTTCAGATAGATTTCCACTAGAGTCCACATTAAAAATACCCGCAGAAATTGGTGCACCATCTACAATGATCCATCCTTCATAGGCATAATCATCGCCCAAATCTTCTAGTCCAGAGATATTCAGTGTTAGGTTGCTTGTAGATGAGCCATTGTTGTCGTCGTCATCGTCGCAACTAGCAAAGAAGAATGTTCCGACTAAAAGTATTGAAAGGTAAAAGTTCTGTTTCATGGATTAACTAAATTATAATAATGCCTACTCCTGTTTTTGGTCTATTTTCGGCCTATTCCGACACTAAATAGCTTGTTTATAGATAGGTGTCATATTAATAATAGCGAATATAGTGGCTTCCTTTTTTTCTAATGATTTGAAATCTGCCTTAATCAAACTGAAGTAAGAAATCTGAATTTGATGTCCTTCCTAAAAATAGATCGATTGAACTTGTGCTAGACTAAGACTGTCTTTACTTTGTGTCGTCATTGTGTTTAATTCAATGTTGAAGTATGAAAAAAGAAGGTCAAGTGAAATTGTTTTTAGGAAAAGTCAAAACTCATGAAGGGATTACTTCTGCGATTTTTAAGAATGAAATATCAGAGACTGTTTATCTATCGGAGCTAGGACTGAATGGTGATGAATGTGCAGATAAAAGGCATCATGGCGGATTAGATAGGGCTTTGCATTATTACCCTAAAGAACATTATTCATTTTGGCGAGAATTCTATAATGATGAGTCTATAGCTTGGGAAGCTCCTGGAATGGGAGAGAATATAAGCTCAGAAGGTTTCACTGAGGAAAATGTTTATCTTGGTGACCGTTTTCAGCTAGGAGAAACCATTATAGAAGTGAGTCAACCTCGTTCGCCTTGTGTGACATTGAATAAAAAATGGGGTGTGGAAAACTTATCTTATTTCATGCAGACAAGTAGCAGATGTGGTTGGTTATTCCGAGTAATTCAGACTGGAAATATTACTCCCGAAGCAGAGTTCAAACTGATTGAACGAGCAGAAAACAGTCTTACGGTAAAAGAAGTGTGTGATATATTTTTTGGAGATCCACTTAATAGGAAAGGGTTGAATAGTTTAATGGAGCTTGAAAGCCTTTCTGATGGTTGGAAAAGTACAGTGAAAAAACGCTTAGAAACGAATGTTTTGGAGAATTGGTCAAGACGTTTGTTTGGAGGGTGATATTACTTTTAAAGCCTTATATAGAACTAGTCCTACTTTTAATTCTTAGATAAAAGTAGGACTAATTTTTTACTCTGATGATTTAAGGACTAGGAACTGTGAAGTATAGCCCAAAGTGAAATCCATCTTGAAGCCCAGATAATTCTTTATAGTAGTCTCTGAAAGCATGCTGATAAGCAAGTGTGAACCCGAAAGCACTATCTCCTCCAATTTGAAAATCTACACCATAACGCATTCCGATGTTGCGAACATTGATTTCTCTATGGTCGGCGTTGAAATTGTGTTGGTAATATGGTGTAATGAGTGCTTTAAATTCGGAAGGTAAACCAAATGTAGAGCCTTTATAAAAAGAATATCCAAGATCAATTGGGATTAGTATTGAGGATAGATTGTGTCTTTTCTTTGGGGAATTTAGGTAACTGATTCCAGGACGAAACATAAAACGACCTTTGTTAAGATGTATAAAAATCCCTGTTTCAAAGCTAGAAGAGTAGTCGTCGTATCTTCCCAATGTCGGTGTCGCATTAATATGAGAGGCAAATTTCACCCCGAATCTTAATCTTTCATGAAACTCTTTTCTTCTTTTAAGAATCTCGATTTCTTCTTGAGAAACTTCAACTTTTTCATCTGCTGTAATTCCGTCATCTATAAATTCAAGAATCCCTTTTGGGTCATCATAATCATGCTTATTGAATATAATTCCGACATTTCTATTTGTAACGGATTTGTCAGGAGTTAACATCAAAAAAGTAGGGTATCCAGCAATCTGAAACTCTTTCTTAAGTTTTTCTCCTTCATAAGTATCGATATCAATTTTTACAGGAATGACATCATTTTTTAATCGATGAATGACAGTGTCATGTTGAAATAAAGTTTTATCTAGAAGTTTACACTGACCACACCATTTGGCACTCACATACACCAGAACTTTTTTATTCTCAACTTGAGCACGTGTTAAAGCCATATCTAAAGAGATTGGGAAAAAAGGGTTGATCAGCTTGATTTTATTTCCTTTAATGTTGACTACACTTAGCTCTTTCACATCTTCATCAAGGTTGAATTTCTTTGAGGTTTCATCAGCTCTATCCATATAAATGAAATATCCATCTCTTGATTTTTTTAAAGGCATAAAAACAGTTTTGTGCCCTTCATGGCTAATTTTTAGCGTGTCTTTAGTCTCCGTTTCGAGAATCTCAATTGAATAAGCCCCCTCTTCATTACTTAAGGTACTAGAGTTTGCATGATTAGAAGAAATCTGTGCATTTGGTATTCCATTTCTATTTTTTTCATCGATAATATACCCTCTAATGGTTCTTGTTTTCTGTGCAAGGGCGTTTGAAGTCGAAAAAATGATTAAAGGGATAATTAGCAAAAAGTATCTCATGATCTAGGTTTATTATGTTCAATATTAATCTTGAGACAAGTTAAAGTTAGAGGTAGACGTTTAATGTCTAAATAAAATATACAATCCTAGTTTTTTTAAGTTTTAGACCATAAATGACTGATAGAGTATTTGTGGTATTCTAAATAAATTTTGTGAATCAGTATGATAAAATCTATTTTGCTCTCACACAAAATTATTTGATATGAAAAAGTTTGTATTAGCTATTTTCAGTTTACTTTTTTTCATTACGGCATGTGGGCCTAAAGAAGTACCTTCAATTCCTTTAAAAGAACTCGATCCTGCTACAAAGTATAGGGGCGAATTGATCATGAGTGAGTTGGTAAAACTCAATCGGAAAGAGATCACAATTCAAGACTTTAGAGCACAAAAGTTTGTGACTCCTATGGTGCACGCAGGTATACAACATCCTAGAGGTGTTTATCGACAAATGCCTGATGTGATGGATATGGTGTTAGGAGAAATGGGAAATTATAAATTATTCAAAGCATTGAGAATGGATAATGAAATTACCCGATTACGCTTTAAAGTAGACTTTTCTAAAAAGAAAAATGAATTTGTAGAGGTCTCTCTAGATTTGAATCTGAATAACGATTTGGCTCGAATTTACTTGATCGTAAAGCGAGGCAATGAATGGGTAAACCTGTTAGAATATTAAACACAAAAAAATAGAAAAAAGCAGTTCTAGATGATCTAGAACTGCTTTTTCATTTCAATCAATTTCTATTTTTATTGAGGATTCTCATTGTAGAATTTCAAATGCTTCGTGCCATCGTCATCTGTTTTCAGAGAAATACCAACTGCACTATCCTTCTCAATTTCTCCTTTCAGAATGGCTTTAGAAAGATCATTAAGCAGTGTTTTCTGTAAAACTCTTTTTAATGGACGAGCACCAAACTGAGGATCGTAACCTAACTCACCTAAGTAATCTAAAGCATCATTATCAGCTTCGAGTGTAATGTCATTTTCAGCCAAACGTTTCTGAACATCCTTAAACTGAATTCTGACAATATCTCTGATCACGTCTTTAGAAAGCGGTCTGAACATCAAGATTTCATCAATACGGTTCAAGAATTCGGGACGAACCGAAGCTTTCAACAACTCGATGACATCTTTACGAGTTTCTTCCAACACTTTTTCCGGATCGTCGACTCCTTGCTCAAAGTTGGCAATACGTTCTTGAATCAAGTGAGAACCAGTGTTGGTTGTCATGATCACAATGGTATTCTTGAAGTCCGCTACACGACCTTTATTATCTGTCAAACGTCCGTCGTCTAATACTTGAAGCAAGATATTGAAGACATCTGGATGTGCCTTTTCAATCTCATCTAAAAGAATTACAGAATACGGCTTTCTTCTGACAGCTTCAGTTAATTGTCCACCTTCATCATAACCGACATAGCCCGGAGGCGCTCCGATCAATCTACTTACCGCATGACGTTCTTGATATTCTGACATATCAATTCTGACCATAGCGTGTTCGTCATTGAAGAGGAATTCTGCAAGTGCTTTAGCCAACTCCGTTTTACCAACACCCGTTGTACCCAAGAATAGGAATGAACCAATCGGACGGCGAGGGTCTTGCAAACCAGCTCTACTTCTTCGAATTGCATCTGAAATAGATTCGATAGCTTCACCTTGACCCGCAACTCTTTTCTTGAGTTCGTCTTCCATATGAAGTAGTTTCTCACGTTCGCTTGCAAGCATTCTACTCACAGGAATTCCCGTCCAACGAGAAACGATATCGGCAATTTCTTCGGCTGTAATTTCTTCCCTAATCAGCGGATTTTCCTCTGACTGAATAGCCATCTGTAATTGTTTGAGTTGCTCTTCTGCATCTTGGATTTTCCCGTAACGAAGTTCAGCGACTAAACCGAGGTCTCCATTTCTTTCTGCTTGATCGGCTTGAATGCGGTATTCATCAATTTGTTTTTTGATACTGCTGAGTTTCTCGATCTTTTCTTTTTCAGCATCCCAACGTGATTTTTCTGCATTGAAATTGCGTTGCAAGTCTGTGATTTCCATCGAAAGGATTTTTTCTTTCTCCTTATCTTTTTCACGACGCATGGCTTCACGTTCAATTTCCAATTGCATGATTCTACGTTGTACCTCATCCAATTCTTCTGGAAGAGAGTTCATCTGAATACGCAAACGAGCAGCCGCTTCGTCCATTAAGTCAATGGCTTTATCGGGTAAGAAACGATCTGTGATATATCGGTTCGAGAGTTCTGCCGCAGCAATAATTGCATCGTCTTTGATGCGCACGCCGTGGTGAACTTCATATTTTTCTTTAATCCCTCTCAATATCGAAATCGTATCTTGAACTGTTGGTTCATCTACAACAACGGTCTGAAAACGTCTTTCGAGGGCTTTATCTTTTTCTATATGTTTCTGATACTCTTTCAGTGTAGTAGCTCCAATCGAACGCAGTTCGCCACGGGCTAAAGCAGGTTTCAATAAGTTGGCTGCATCCATTGCGCCTTCTCCACCACCAGCACCTACCAAAGTGTGTATCTCATCGATGAAAAGAATGATTTTCCCATCAGATTCAGTTACTTCTTTAATTACTGACTTCAGACGTTCTTCAAATTCTCCTTTATATTTTGCTCCAGCTACGAGCAATCCCATATCCAAAGACACCAAAGTAATATCTCTTAGGTTTTCTGGAACATCACCCGAGGCGATACGCTGTGCTAAACCTTCTGCAATAGCAGTTTTACCTACTCCCGGTTCACCAATTAGCATTGGATTGTTCTTCGAACGTCTCGATAAGATTTGTAATACTCGACGAATTTCTTCGTCACGACCAATAACGGGGTCTATCTTTCCTTTTTTGGCAAGTTCAGTAAGGTTCTGAGAATATCTTTCTAAGGATTTATATTTTGATTCGGCATTCTGATCTGTTACACGATGACTACCTCTCAATTCCTTAATCGCTTTTTTCAGTAAGTCTTCTGAGAAACCCACACTTCTTAGGAGTTGAGCCTCTTTATCAGTTCCTTTTAATAAACCTAATAAAACGTGTTCGATCGTCACAAACTCATCTTTCATGCTAGAGCGATATTTATCAGCTTCTTGTAAAGCCTTCGCTGCATCGTTCGATAAGTAAGGATTTTGCCCACTCGATTTTGGATAAGTGGAAACGATATTATCTAACTGACGGTCAAAAGAAGCTTTATCAACATCTAGTTTTTTAAATAGGAAAGTGGTGATGTTTTCTTCTTGACCAAATATTGCTTTTAACAGGTGCCCTGTTTGTATAATTTGTTGCTGATCGGAAACAGCTAATTGTGAAGCCTTATTGAGGGCTTCTTGAGTTTGAATGGTAAATTTATCAAAGTTCATACGCTCTCTTTTTTAGTTATGAAATGCCAATCTTCAATTTTGAGTTTGGATTCATAGAAGACTTAACAAATTCGTGACCAATTCAAGAAAATGTTGATTTTCAGAGATTTGTATGACAAAATTTCCGATTCATTGTATTTTATTGATTAAAGTCAGTCAAACTGTCTCATTTTGTGTCTTTTACCGTCAGGTTTTCTTGCTCACTTTTTTTAGAGGTTACTTGTTTCGTACTGAGAATAGCCATCACTTTTACGACAACTTGGGCTAAATTATAAAGTGGATAAAGACTAATTACGGCTTGAACTTCTTTTTTGTCTTTGGTCAAAATGTTAAATGTATGAGACTGTAGCTCTTTTTCGTCAACTACTTTTTTGATCTTATTATCCAACTGAGTCATTTCTCTAGCACTAAGCATAAGGTCGGCAAGCGGACGGTCTCTGTATTCAATTCTTTTATATCCTGTTAGCTTTTCAAAATTAGGGTTAGCCTTTTTCATTTTACCATTCTTGTCTAGTTCAACTATTGTAAGATGATTGTTAAAGGCTGTGATTCTTAGATTGCTGTCAAGTGATTTTTCACGTTCTTCAGTGATGAAATTGGCGAGCATAATCACTTTGATTGTTTTTCCATCTAGGTCAAAAATAGGGTTATAGGTAGCACTAATCCATATTTCTTTCCCCTTGTTAGTCAACCTTTTGAATTCTCCAGTCATGAAAGAACCACTTGAAAGCCCTGTCCACATGAGTTGGTAGCGTTGGGAGTTGGCTTCTGATGGAACAACAAGAACAGATTCGTGTTTGCCTATGAGTTCTGTTGGTTTGTATCCCATGATACTCAAAAACATATCATTTACTTTCAGTATCTTCCCTTGTGGGTCAAACTCTAGGGTAGCACTACTTTTATCGATCGCATCAATGATATTTTGAGTAAGGTTAGATTCCTTTTTGAGTTCTAAAAGTTTCTGACTGAGTTTACCTTGAGTGTCTTGCAGTTCTTGAGCAAAGAGTGCCATTTCTTTTTCCTTTTGCTGAAGGAGTTCATTTTTTTCTTTGGTAGAAGTCAGTAATTCTTTTGTTCGCTGATTGATTTGGAAAACAGAGAGCGTATTACTCAATTTTTCAGCAGCATTTTTTATAAAATCTTGATAGCCTTGATTCAGTGGAGAGAAGGACGCAACTTCTATGGTTCCATAAAAATCTTCATTATAATAAAGAGGGCAAATCATAATACTGCGAGGAGGTGCTGCTCCTAAGCCAGAAGTAATTCCTATGTAGTTCTCGGGTATTTCTTCAAGATATAATGGACTTTTTTCTTTTATTACTTGAGCGATCAAACCTTCTTTCTTCAATTCATATCGCTCAAAGCTTTTCTGACTTCCATAAGCGTAACAGCTGCTAAATGTAAGTTCTATATCAGAATTGTGAGAGGTATTAATGAAAACAATGCCTTGATTGAGATTACAATAATTACAGAGGAAACGGATAAAGTCATAGGTAAGCTGATCAACCTCTGTCGAGTTTTTATTCAGAATATCACTGATTAGAGAAAAGCCTTCATTTGTCCAACTGCTGATTTCTTTCTCTTCTGCCATAGACTTTAAAGAGAGAGACATGTCTTGAAGGGCCACTCCTAAAGGCCAATTTTCTATGCTTGAACTTGTTCCATGATCAAATTCTAATTTTGTTATCTGATTGACATATTCGATAGCATTTGTCAATCGAAGCTCTATTTCTGATCTCGAATGAGAAAGTAAATCAAGTGTTTCAGCATCATTGTGTGTGGATTGATTTGTGAGTTGCCCAAGTTTGATTTGCTCTTTACGTAGCTTCTTCAAAAAGATATTTATGATCTCATAATAGAGGTATAAAAATCCTGAAAGACAGAGTAGGGCAGAAATACAGATAATCCATTTTGTTTTAGTTTCACTTAAAGCTTCTCTATTTTTTAGTAATGCTCTGAATGTCCTATTTTTTCGGACTAAAGTGGTGTTTCTACGTTGAAGGAAGTTTAAGGTCTTGTTCAGTTTCTCTTTTCGGTCTGATGCACTAAGACTAGAGTGTTTACTTCTGAGATTGGATAAGTTGTAATTCCACAGCTTATTGACATATTGGTAATGTTCCAAGAATTCTTTCTGGTATTCTTCTAATCCTGTCGGAAGATGTGTGTCGGCAGTCTGAAATGAGGGCGGATAATCTCCCATTCGTTGCTCAAATATTTTAGCCTTCTTCAAAGCCTCAATTTTGGTATTTACATGATCGGCTTCTCTTTTCAATATGAGCAACTGCTTTCGGTTTCCTTGCTTCACATACTCTTCTGCGAAAAGAGGGAAGTTTTTAATCGTAAATTCTTGATTTAGTATTTCCTCATTGAGTTTGGAGTGCTGATTGGAAAAATGAGATAAAGTAGCAATCAGTCCGAAGAGAATGACAAGGAATAAAGAAAATAGAATGAGAATGAGTCTTAGGTGAAAAGGAAAGATTTTGGGAGTAAATACCATATATTTTTTGGGCTAATTGGGTCTTAGTAATGGGTAACTTTAGGAAAATTATTACAAGCCTATTGATATATATAGCTAGAATAGGATAGAAAGAATTTACCTTGAAAAGAGCTAATAAGATTCTATTAAATTAAAGCATACAAGCTCAAAATCTCAACCTTTATGGGGGTTTTCTCTTTGAAGAAAGAGCGAACTTAACCAGCTATTAGACCCATTAGAATGAATAACCAACTACTAGCACTCATTATGAGTCCACTTACTGTGCAGCAAAGTCAGTGGCTTGTGATGGGAGTGATGCTCTTTGTCATCATCAACCTATTTTTAGGAAGGTTAAAACCTTCTACTACTTTCTTTATAGCTGTCATGAGTCTGTTGGTGGCAGGGGTTGTAAGCCCCGAACAAGTTTTACAAGGCTTTGCAAATCCGCAGATCATCACAATTATTTTACTTATCCTAATTTCTTCATTATTGCACAAGCATTATAATGTTGGAAAGCTTTTAGACATTTTATTCAAGCATATAAAATCACCCAAAGGTTTTTTGCTTAGAATGATGGTCTATTCAGCCTCTCTATCTTCAATGATAAACAATACGCCTGTTGTAGCTTTCATGACTTCGTATGTGTACGGTTGGGGAAAGAAAAATCAAGTACCTGCTTCTAAGCTTCTGATTCCATTATCTTATGCCACTATTTTAGGAGGAATGATGACGCTTGTCGGTACTTCTACAAATTTGGTTTTAAATGGATTTATCGCTCAGAATAATTTAGCAGTTTTCAAGTTTGCGGATTTTTTTGTGCCAGGTCTATTAGTGACAAGTTTAGGGATCGCTTATCTGTACTTTTGGGGGTATAAGCTATTGCCAACTACTCAAGAGATTTTCAATGAAGTTCAAGCAATGGCTCCCGAATATTTGATTGAGACAGAAGTAAGTCAGCGGTCGGTTTTGGTTGGAGAACCATTAATAAAGACTCCTCTTCAAAACTTTGATGGTGCATATCTGATAGAATTACATAGAGGAGATGAAGTGATTTCTCCTATTCCAGAAGATTTGATTGTGCAAAGTGATGATCGTTTGATGTATATGGGGCAGACGGATCGGATCATGGACATTGTGAATGCAGGTCTTGGAATAGATGTACCTCAGCATGAGGAAGAAAAAGAATTAATAGAAGCCTTAATCCCTTCTTCAGCTTCTTTTTTACGAATGGCAATAGATCGAGAAAAGTTTAAGAAGCAATTTGATGCAGAAATTATAGCCATTCATAGAGGTGGAGAAAAGTTACAAACCAAAAAGAATGAAACTGTTGAACTACGATCGGGAGATTTGGTACTTCTTTCGGTGGGAGATCGTTTCTTTCAGATACCAGCAAGAGAAAAGCATTTTTATATCTTGACACAGGATGCGAAAGAAAAAGAACCGAAACAGAAGAAAGAACTCTTCATTGTTGGTGGAATAATCTTGACTGTTGTCGCTTTGATGATAACAGGAATTCTGACGTTGTTCAAAGGTGCTTTATTGATATTGACAGCCTTCTTACTTTTCAGATTAGTTAGCTTCTCGGATATCAATAAAGAGTTAGATATGAATTTGGTAGTCGTTTTGGTAAGTGCACTGACGCTCGGAAATGCCTTTATCAGTACGGGAACGGCAAGTATTCTTTCAAATAGCTTTCTTTCTGTCTTTTATCCTTTTGGTGAAATAGGAATTTTGTGTGGAATTTTTGCACTAACGGTTTTACTCACTTCGTTTGTGACCAATGTGGCCGCTATATCTATTATTTTTCCAATTGCTTACTCAATAGCTCATGCTTTAGGAGTAGATGGAACACCATTTTACTTAGGAATAGCTTTTGCCGCATCTGCTGCATTTTTGACACCTGTGAGTTATCAGACAAACTGGATGGTATATACTCCAGGAAATTATACTTCAAAAGATTTCTTTAGAGTTGGATTTCCACTCACACTCATTTATACCTTCACCTGTATCATATTTATCATTTTTAAGTACGATTTAGTTGCCTTTTAAGACTGTAGGGAGTTGAAAATATTCAACTTCAACAATAAAATTTAGTATCTAATAAAAAGGTTAGTTAATTTTAGCCTCAGAATTATCAGATTATTATCCACTATTTCACTTCAATGAAACATTTGCTACCGAATGATCTCGTGAGCAAGAAAGGTCGCTATACGATCTTCTCATGCTTAAGTAGCGAAGAACTTGAAGAACTTGAGTTGGTGCAAACTACTCAAGTATACAAAAAGGGACAGCCTGTATTTCAGGAGAATACACAGTCTGCAGCCCTTTTTTACGTTAACCAAGGCTTCGTGAAAGTAACCAAGTTAGGGAGTAACGGTAAGGAACAAATTTTACGTATTGCTAAAACCGATGATCTAGTAGGCTACCGCTCAGTAATAAGCGGGAGTAGGTACAAGTCTTCTGCTATTGCAATCGAAGATTCTGTGATTACCCTGATTCCTAAAGCTTTTTTCTTAAAATTATTGCAAAACAATCCTGTCTTCTACAGCAAAGTCACAATTATGCTTTGCGAAACATTAGACAGAACTGAGACCAAAATTACCGATATCGCTTATAAGCCTGTGCGCGGACGTATAGCTGAAGCTTTATTGTTATTGAATGATTTGCTAGACGAAAAAGAGCATATCACACTCACCCGTGAAGATCTAGCAGGTTTGGTAGGAACTGTAAAAGAAACTGCCATCCGAATCATTTCAGAATTTAAACACGACAAACTGATCGAAATTCATAAGCGCAGCATCAAAGTCGTGAATGAAAAAGGGCTCGAAAAAGTGAGTAGCCTTTACAATTAGGAACATACTTGGGTGTAGAAATCAGAACAGTAAATCTATAATTGAGAAAAGTGATGTAATATTATCCTCTTTTCACAATCCCAATAAAAAATTGGGAATTAACGTTTTCTACACCTAAAGTTTACTTACATTTGCAATCAAAATTTACCAGAAGTCTCTGAATCCTTCCTTTGTAAAGGAATATATTCTTGGACGGTAATTCAAGTAGCAAAAGTCCAATCACAATTCTTGAATAGACCTCTGGAGTTTTTTTACAACCACTTGCATAGAGCATTAAGATCATGAAAAGAGACGAAAAGATTTTTGAGCTGATTCAAAAAGAAAGAGTAAGACAAGAGTCAGGCATCGAGCTGATTGCATCTGAAAACTTTACCTCCCCTCAGGTAATGGAAGCTATGGGAAGTGTATTGACTAACAAATATGCGGAAGGACTTCCTGGTAAAAGATACTACGGCGGATGTGAGGTAGTTGATGTAGTGGAAACATTAGCTATCGAAAGAGTAAAAGAGTTGTTTGGTGCAAGCTGGGCAAACGTACAACCTCACTCTGGTGCGCAAGCAAATGCAGCAGTAATGTTAGCTGTATTGAAACCAGGTGATAAAATCTTAGGATTTGACCTTTCTCACGGTGGACACCTTACACACGGTTCTACAGTAAACTTCTCAGGAAAACTTTACGAACCAACTTTCTACGGTGTAGAGAAAGAAACTGGACTAATCGACTGGAACAAGGTTGTAGACCAAATCCGTTCTGAAAAACCAAAACTAGTTATTGCTGGAGCTTCAGCATACTCAAGAGACTGGAACTACGAAGCTATGCGTGGTGCTTGTGATGAGGTAGGTGCATTATTGATGGCTGATATCTCTCACCCTTCAGGGCTTATTGCAAAAGGATTGTTGAACGATCCATTGAAGCACTGTCATATCGTGACATCTACTACACACAAAACACTTCGTGGACCAAGAGGTGGTGTAATTATGATGGGCGAAGACTTCGAAAACCCATGGGGATTGAAAACACCTAAAGGAAAGACTCGTATGATGTCTTCTCTATTAGATTCTGGTGTATTCCCAGGTACACAAGGTGGACCATTGGAGCACGTAATCGCTGGTAAAGCAATTGCATTTGGTGAGTGTCTTACTGATGAGTACGGTGCATACGTTCAACAAGTAAGAGCAAACGCTCAAGCAATGAACAAAGCATTTATCGATAAAGGATATGATGTAATCTCTGGTGGTACAGATAACCACTTGATGTTGATCGACCTTCGTTCGAAAAATATCTCAGGTAAATTAGCTGAGAATACTTTGATCAAAGCTGATATCACAATCAATAAAAACATGGTACCATTCGATGACAAATCTCCATTTGTTACATCAGGTATTCGTGTAGGTACTGCAGCTGTAACTACTAGAGGATTAGTAGAAGCAGATATGCCTCGTATCGTTGAATTCATTGACAGAACGTTGATGAACCATGAAAACGATAACGAAATTGCAGTAGTAAGAGAAGAAATCAATGCTTGGATGAACCAATTCCCATTATTTAAAGGGTACGAAGGTTAATCACTGAGTAATAAGATAAATTGAAGGCAATTCATTCGTAAAGAGTGGATTGCCTTTTTCTTTTTAATAAATGGTACACTTGTAGGCTATACCGATTATTAAGAAGTAATTCTTTACAGTGCTAGGTAAATTTGTGATAACCTAATTTATACCACAATAATACCTATGCCTATTATCAGAACACTTATCACCATTCTCTTGGTGTGCTTTCTGCCTGCACGTATTCATTCGGCAGTGAAGAATACACCATCCAATCACCCTATTCAAGTTTACTTATTTGACAAACCACTTACAGGAAATGAAACGATCACGTTTGCAGATCTGAGCAATACCTTTTTGGCTCTGAAGGAAGGTTATTCTTTAGAGAAAGGAACAATAAAGGTACTACATGATAACAGAGAGGTAATGGTACAGCAGTTTCATGAGAGTACGGAATATCATGAATGGATTCGAACTAAACTAGCAACAGAGTTAAGCCTAGAACCTAAGATGGGGCGGTGCCGTCTTAATTTCCAATTTGATATCCGAGACGAAAACAATCAGAAGCATGCAGTAAATAGTGATGTAGATTTATCAGCTATAGGCAAAGAATACTCTTCAGATAAAGTCAACTTTAGCTATCAAAATAAGCCAATCGATTCCAAGTTATTATTAGCATCTCGTTTTTCAGAAACAGAATTAAATATTGATGCGAGTTTGAAGCTGAAAAGTGTAAGTGTCCTGTTGGCAAAAGACGGTAAGCCTGAATATTTGGAGGAAGTAACATCTTTAGATGAATATCACGAAAGGCTTCGTGATGAAGTAGCGAAGAAAATGCAAACCAATGTCAAAAGAGAAATGTATGCAGTTTCCTACATTTTCTTTCTGGAAAATGAAAAGGGTATTCTGATTCAGCAGTCTCGTATCTTGAATATTTATCCGTATTAATTCCTTTTTCGAAAATCTTTTCATCTTTGCAGCATGCAAGAGATCAAGAGACTTATTCAGCTTTTAGAGATAGAGAAGAAAGAGGACGAAAAGTACTATCGTGAGAAAGTTCTTCAAACGCCTTTAGGGGAAAGAAAGAAAAAAGGCTTTAGCTGGCATCCTATCAAAATTTCTGCTCAAGAAATTGGAACAGGAGAACAACTTCATCTTACGGTAGAGCGCCTAAGTCATTTGGGAGAAGAGCATATCTTCCAAACAGGAAAAATGATTTCGATTTTTGAAGAGCAGAATCAAGTTAGTCATGAAGAAAATCATCTGACAGGAGTAGTCAAGAGTATTAAAGGTGATGAAATGACAATTGCTTTCAGTGTAGAAGAATTACCCGAATGGGTGGAAGATGCTGCTGCTCTTGGTTTGGATGAAGTCTTTGATGCGGTAAGTTACCGTGAAATGTCTTTTGCATTAGATCAATTACTCAAAACGGATAATTCACGTTTACTTGAACTTCGTGATACTTTATTGGGAAGTCGTAAACCTCAAACAAGAAAGCTAAGAAAATCAGAGTTTTTTATCTCAAATGAAAGACTGAATTCGTCTCAAAATGAAGCTTTAGAAAATATCTTTCATGCCCAAGATGTAGCCATTATTCACGGCCCTCCGGGAACAGGGAAAACAACAACTCTTGTGCAAGCTGTAAAGCAAATGTTGAGAAGGGAAAAACAAATTCTCGTTTCAGCCCCGAGTAATACAGCTACTGACCTATTGTCTGAAAAGTTGGCGCAAGAAGGTTTGAAAGTAGTGAGAATGGGAAATCCTGCACGAGTAAGTGAAGGACTCTCACATTTGAGTTTAGATGAACAAATCAGTGATCATAAAGACTATAAACTTCTCAAACGTTTTCGTAGAGATGCTGAGATTTCACGTCAGAATGCCCGTAAGTACAAACGTAATTTTGGGCAAGAACAAAGAGAAGAAAGAAAAAGGCTTTATAATGAGGCAAGAGCCTTATTGAAGGAAGCTGATAAAGTTGAAGAGTATATAATAGAGCAAATCCTTACAACAGCAGATGTAATAACGTCAACTTTGGTTGGTGCATCAAGCCGATATTTGAGAGGGAAAAGATTTTCTACGGTATGCATTGATGAGGCAGGGCAAGCCCTCGAACCAGCTTCTTGGATTCCGATACTGAAAGCCGATCGAGTAGTTTTTGCTGGAGACCACCAGCAGCTTCCCCCAACAGTCAAATCTTTTGAGGCTTCTAAGCAAGGATTGTCAGAAACACTTTTTGATAAGACAATCAAACGCCAATCGGTAGATGTAATGCTCAAAGAACAATACCGAATGCATGAAAATATTATGGGGTTTTCCAATCAGAAATTTTATAAAAATGAACTGATTGCCAATGAAAAAGTAAAAGACTGGACATTAAATCCTATTTCAGAGCATATAGAGTTATCTACAGCCATCGAATTTATAGATACTGCAGGTTGTGGTTTTGATGAGGTTTTGAATGAGGAGACATTAAGTAAGATGAATCCTGAGGAAGGAAATATTTTACTAAAGCATTTACTTCAGTCTTTAGCTTATCTAAAACAAGAAGGGCAGAATATCTTAAATGATAACTTTCATGTAGGAATCATCTCTCCTTATAGAGCACAGGTTGGTTATTTACAAAGCCAATTAGATACTATTGCTGATTTTGGGGAATTTAGTCCTTATCTGGAGGTGAATTCTGTAGATGGTTTCCAAGGTCAAGAAAAAGATGTGATCTATCTGAGTTTAGTAAGGAGTAATGACTCAAATGAGATTGGTTTTCTAAAAGATTATCGAAGAATGAATGTGGCTATGACTAGAGCAAAGAAAAAATTAGTCATCATTGGAGATAGTGCTACCATATCTGCGGACAATTTTTACAAAGATTTTTTAGAATACATCGATGAAATTAATGCTTATCGATCAGCTTGGGAGTTTATGTAAAAAATTTCAGAAATTAATTTCTCATGTATTCAGTGAGTTAAAGATTAATAGTTGAATTATTTCAATAAATGTTTGCACAGTCCAAATAAAACCCTCACTTTTGCACCCGCTTCAAACGAGAAGCACGCTTGAAAAATGAATTCAAGCACAAGTTTGCTAAAGAAATAAGAAAGAGGTTAAGCCTTTAAATGCTGAAAATGAAGTTG
>NZ_QGDO01000010.1 GCF_003149185.1 Sediminitomix flava
TAAACCTCCTTCTTGTTTGACTACTAAAGTAAAGGCTGACTACGTAAATGAATTACGGTCTACTACATTGGGCGACTTAAGTTGAGATACCTATAGATATATTTAACAAATAGTAAGAATAGTTAAAAATTACAGAATACTATTTTGATCATTCTAAGTAAGAAGGTAACTTTTAGTTGGTCTCATACTTATCAACATTTCTGCTTATGGATAAACTTGTACTGAAACTCGATGCTACCATTGGTTACTTGGTGATAGGTATTAATCGGATGTATAAAGAGAAAGGTAGTATCTATAACTTCCCCTACAATGCCAAAAGTATTTACCCAAAACAATTACTAAAAGGCTTTAACTCACTTTTGGAATTATGTTTAATTGCAAGAGTTAGACCTCCTAATAGTTTGCATGAGCTTATTTTTGAATGGGTTGAAGACTGGATTTCAAAATGGCCTATTTTTGAAATACATGAATTTGAAAAAGAACATTACAATTATTCAATTCTTTCAAATGGAATCCTAAGTGAAGAGGCAATAGAAATAGTTTATGAATTTTCTCACGTATCAGCTATTGAAGATGAATTGAACACCTCTTCGTTCATTAAGGAATTAAGAGCATCCTCACAAGATCAAGGGATGTTTGAAGCTTATCGAATTGTTCGAAAATGGATCATAGAAAACCCATATATGAGTGAAGAAACTTATCTCAAACTCATCACAAGATTTAATAAATACGAAGATCTCATTCGAAAGGCTTATCAGAAAGTTGAAAAAGGGATAACTTATAACGTTTGCCCAAACTGCCACAATATCATGAACACCTACATCAATGAGCGATATCAATGCGATTGGATTGTATGTAGAAGGAAAGACAGCGGCAAAAAGAAGCCAAAAGAAGAAAAGAAGGTCCAATTTATACTAAAAAGAGCCTTTAAAAAATTTATTCAAAGACCTGGGTTGATAGAACTAGATTTGTATGATTCATTAATCGACTTAGGCTATAATGTAGAACTATGGCCACATCTAGATACTTATGATTTAAAGGTTACACATTCCGATAGTGAGTTAGCAATCGATGTCAAAGACTGGATGAACCCCAAAGCACTGGCGGCTCAATTAATTCGTCCTTCTACTTTCCTAGCTCCACAGATTCCTTTCTATATTTTAATACCCAATCACCATCGAGAGACATCTAATTACATCGGTATTGTAAAAAAGAATAACCGACCATTTTTCGAAAACTCTAATAATCAAATCTATTTTGTTAATGACTTTTTGAAGCAATTACCCTCTTTATAGAAATATGATTCCAGAAAGATATTATCAAGCCCTAGAACCATTTTTCTCCAAAACAAATGGTCCTTTCAGAAGAAAAATAAAAGACTGCTACTATTTTGAAGTAGCTCTCTACTTATTAGACCTATTAGAAATCTCAGACCCAAATGGCTTTAGATCTCTAATGAGCGGCTATCAATTTCCATGCTTAGATTTAGATAATTGGAAAGACTCAAAGCACTACGAGCTTGTTACTCGATTGCGTTACAAAAGAGAATTCAATAGGATGAGCAATAAATATGAATGGGAAAAAAGAATCAAAGAATATCAAATTCTTCCTAAGATCATTCGCAGGTATGATATTACAGACTCCATTCAGAAATTAGAAACAAGTATTTGCCCTGACCGTGAAAGCTTATTTAGAGAAGAACTTAACAGTATCCCAAAGTCAAACTTAAGAGAAGTTAAATTTGCTGAAAAAGGCAAGCAATACCATGTAAAGTATAAAAAAGATAAAAAAATTGATGTCAATATTCTAGACCATCATATAAGTACACAAAGAATCGCCCAATTAGAATTTGAAAATGAAAATCCTAAATCGTTTGATATAAATTGGATTGAACTTGAAATTATAGCACGGTGGATAGACAAACGCTTTGAAGAATTAAATTTACCCTCTAGGAATTATAATACTAGGTTAGAAAAAATACGATTAAAAATTTACAACAACTCTTCCGAAACCTTTGAAAAGACTCAAATTTTATCCTTAGAAAATGTAAGTCATATGATTGGGATGTTGGGTTCTGGAAAATCAACACTCATGGATATTTTAGCGGTCTACATTGCACAAAAAGGATGGCATATCACTTTAGTAGTCAATGATGTAATAGATGCTTTAAATAAATGCGACTTTTATTCCAAGCTTGGGCTTTTGGCTAATCCAATATTGAGTACACAAAAAGAACGTAAACTTGAACACCTCAGAAGAGCATATCAAAGCATTCCACAAGAAGAATACAATAGTCATAAAGCCTTCGAATGGCTGAATACTTCCTGTGCTTTAAATCTAGATGATGAAAACGGTCAAGGTCTTGATGTTTCTCATTATCCATGTCAAGACTTAAGCCGGATTGAAAGTGAAAAGTCCAAAAGATATGTTTGCCCCCTTTATGCACAATGCAATTTCCATTCATTAGAACATAACCTCTCAAAGGCAAATATTTGGGTAATTACTCCTGCTGCTCTTTTATACTCAAGACCCTCACCTATGGTAAGTCCTACTAGGTTATATTATTGGGAATTGGCTTATCAGAAATCTAGTCTAATTATCTTCGATGAAGCAGACCGAGTTCAATTGCAACTTGACAATTATATGTCCCCCTCCGAAACCTTAGTAAGTGATGGTAAAAGTTGGTTGGATCAATTACATAAAGAGGTTAATGATCTTTTACAAAAAGGACAACATCAGAAATATTTGGTAATACCAGATTGGGTAAAGGCTGTCAACCGTTCAATGGAGGCCTACCGACATTTACAAGAGTTTCTTGCCATGGATTTTGTTAGTAATAGACTTCGTAAATATCCTTTTTTCTCCTCTTATACTATTTTATCTTCTGTCGATCATTTATGTAAGGGAAAAGAGTCAGATGATACTCAAGAATTATCCGAGTGCTTTGCTAAATATCTGGCGACAAAGGAGCCCATGAAAAACATTGATTTTGAAAGCGAATTACAACAACTGACCGTGCACCTCTTTGCTGGAGAAGAATTTTCTGACTTAGAAGTAGAAGTTTGGAATTGGCTATCCAAACAGGCTGAACTTAACAAAGTATATAAAACCTCATTTGAAGAGATTGATGTACGAAAAGAAATCGTGACTTACTTATGTATTGCTTTAATCATAAGGGTATTACAGTTTAATCTAAATCGGGTAATTGTCGATTGGGGAAGTGCTCAAGCTACATTCCCAGAACTTAAAGAACTCTCTTCAGATATTATGCAGAGTTGGCAAAGAAATTTAAGTGCTAGTATCCCAAAGTCTCCTATTGGAAATATCATCGGCTTTAAATATATCTTAGAAAAAGAGAAACAAGTCAGAAATAATGTTGGTGATTTGCAATTTATCAAGCTATTGGGAATGGGGAGATATTTTCTAAGCCACTTTAGTACCCTAAAATTGGATAGTCATCAATTGAAAGGGCCTGCTACCTTATTACTTTCAGGGACAAGCTCTTCAGGTGAGAGTCCAAGTTATCATATAAATCTTCCCGTAAAGTACATCTTAGAAAATCCTGATTACAGCAAAAGCTTAGATATAAAATTTCACTTTGAATTTTTCAGAGATCAAGAAGGGAAAAGTATCAAGGTATCTGGTCTACATGGCCCCTCACGCTTTGATGCCTTAAAAAAATTACTAAACTGCTTATTTGAAATTAATGAAGGAGAAACTTTATCTCTCATCAAGAAAAGACTTTTGAATTTAGAACAAGGAAGGCAAAAGATTTTGTTGGTCGTTGGTAGTTATGAAGAAGTACGAATAGCTCTTCAGCATTTTTCAAAGATCAAGCATAATTTTGAGAGACGCATTGTTGGTTTAGAAAAAGATGGTTATCATTCCCTAGAAAATGTTGAAGATCAATATATTGGATCAAGGTTTATTTCCAGAGGCAAAGTAGATCGCTTTAAGGACTTTGATGCCGATGTATTGATTGCCCCATTATTAGCTCTTGAGCGTGGGCATAATATTTTAAATGAAGATCATAAAGCAGCTTTTGGTGCTGCCTATTTTTTAGTACGCCCCCACCCTATTCCATACGACTTAAATTTAGGTGTTCGAAGGTTAAGTAAGTGGGCTACTAAACAAAGTTCAAATCGTGGGTTTGGTAATGGAGTATCGTATATTGATATTCATAAGAAGTTTACAAACCTTGCATACCAACGTTGGTATGCCGTAATGAAAGATAGTAATACCTTATCAAGGCTACCTGATCATGAACGTGATGAAATTGTTTGGGATTACTTAGTCACGATTTGGCAGCTTATCGGACGTCTAATCAGGGGTGGAGTATCTTGTGAGATCCGTTTTTGTGATGCGGCTTTTGCCCGTATAACCTCTGGTTTAGATAAACCAAAAGGACAAACTTATGATGATAGCTCTACAAGTATACTTCTAAATTTCAGGTCAATACTTTCTGATTTTTTTTCAGAAAAAAGTGAGGCTCCAAAACAACAAATAACCATTACAAAGGCGATGTACCGCCCTTTATATAAAGCTCTTTTAAATATTTCTGGTATCTAACTTTTTAATCAAGAGAATAATGACAAATAACCCGAAAAAAGGTCAGCCAATGGCATTTCATTTATTAGATGACTGCCAAGAACTAAAGCAAGTTATATGGACACTTCAATTTCCATTAGAATGGCAGGGAATTCTAGATTATGTAATACATAAAGAAAAGGATAGTGAATCTAACAAAAGGTTACCTATCCGATCTCTCAATCAGATCTTAAAATCCCTTATTCCCAATATCTTCGCCACCAATGATTATACTGAAACCGTTTGGCTCTACTGTAAAGAGCCTATACCAAATGATTTGCTTTTAATGTTTGTGCAAATTTGGGTGAAAGCGTCTTTCAAAACACATCCGTTGGTCTTAGTTTTAGATCGCTTAAAAGCAGATGATCTCCAATGGGAACCACTAGATGTAGATTTTTCTAATTTGAACACATCTATGTTTCAGAATGAGAATAACCACAGGATTCCAGATTATATATTTGATACCCTGCCTCATATCATTGCAAATTACTTAGTACAAAGCACTCATGAGAAGTCTTTGACCATTTACGACGATCCACTTAGATTCAAAAAGATTCATTCTGACAATAGAAATGTACAATTGGTATCTTGGCCTCCACTATACGATATAGGCTACAAAGAGGGAAGATATTACTATAGCTACTATATTTCCTTTTCTCTATACCTTAGCCCTTATCAAGAAAAACCTGAAGTGGTCATGACATCGGGGATCAAGCGCTATCTATCAAATAGATTTCAGGATACATATAGTAAAAATAAACGAAGTGTCATTATTGATCCGAAAATGAATTGGCCAGTAAAATTATCTGACCCATATTCACTCTGCTCCATTTCCTATAAATATGATCACGATAAATCAGAAGTTGTACCTGATGGCTTGTTCTTGGAAATTCTTCAAATGCTTCAAGAAGACCAAAAGAGTAATAGCATCCCCGATTACCAAACCATTTTATCAAATGTAGATCGTTATATAAACCGTTATACCATTGTGTACAAAGACAATGAAAATGCACATGGAATCGGGAAAGGCTTAAGTCCTGCTGATCGTAAAAATATATTTGAACCTGTACGAGATCGACTAAATAGCATCATGAAACCCACTCCCGCTCTACCGGTCATCACATTAAGAAAAAACCTGATCACAAAAAAAGAGGCCTACAATCCTTTTTTTAACAAAAAAGCTGATGTTGATTTGCATCAACAAAGAGTTGAGATCGTTAAGAATGTAAGAAGCGATTTTCGTTTAAATGTATTGATGATTAATAATAGCAGTCCATTACGTCACACTATAGTAGATGAATTGATTACACTTTTTGGAGGACAATGGGAGGAAGAAAGCAAAACATTTACTTCAAAAAATTTATCTATCACCCTATCTTTTGAATTGATAGGGGAGATTATAGAAGGAGAAGTCAAGTCAACTCCAGAAGTTAAAATACAAAAAGAGATTATTCGAAAAGCGAAAGAACAGGCCTTAAAACGATACCAAGGTTTTAACGCATGTATTATTGAAATCTTACCTCCAAAGCATTACTCGGGAAGAATTGATCCTAAAAATGGAATAAAAGAAGGTTTTGCCAAAGCTGGTTTACTTAGCAAATTTATCATTCGTGATGATGCCAATATCAACCATAAATCTAAAGCTGCAATACTTGCCTTATTAACTCAGCATGGGGTTACCGTTCCCAAACTCAATTTCATGTTGCAAAACAACGATAATTCTTTTCCTAAGCTAGAAGAATATATTGGAGTGTATATACTTAAAAGGACATTCCCATGTTTAGTGAAGGTTAATACTATTACAAGAGAGGTTAGAGTCAAGACCTTATACGGAAAGAAAGGCTGGAAAAAATATAATAACGTTCTTATTGAATTAGCTCATTACAATTGGGAAAAACACAATGAACTTGTTAACCCAATACAACTAAAATCTGAATTTTCGAGATGGATAATAGAAGAAATCAGAAACATTCAGTCAGTATCATTATGGATGTGTCTTGCTGAAAACTTAAGATCTACTTGGAAAATACTTCAAGACCAAAACTTACCATTAGATCATATCGGAGAAAACCCGACAGAGTTGTACCCGATTGCTGAACTCAATACTAAAGTCCGATTGATTAGACTTAGACATTCGGAAAATTGTAAGATTATGCCTCTAGACATTAACGATGAAATTAAGCGAGGAAAAGGTGGAGGAATATATATAAAAGATGAAAGAATATTATATACTGTGGCACAAAGTCCTTCAACGGATCGCAGCAATATGGCGACTACTCGAAAAGATAATATTAAAGATAATCACCAACTCCAGCAACCTTTAGAGATTGCTTTATTTGCATTACAAGAAGAGGATAAAAAAAATGTTGATCAAATCCCCTATTGGGCCGAAATTATAGAGCGACTTCGTAAAGCAAATCTAGCATTTGGAGAAGCGACTATTTTACCTCTACCCTTACACCTCGCAAAAAAAATGAACGATTATATCTTTAAGTAAAATGTTCGAGATATTCATTAACCATCTACATCTCTAGTTTTATCAGTACTCCAAGCTCTAAACCTCCTACCCGAAAGTATCTACCTCAATATTTTTTCCTACTACTAAGGATACTCTTGTTGTAGGATTATTGAAATACGACCTTAAATCCGTTTTATATCACTGATACTTATGTCAGGATATATATTGTATGAACACAAACATATTCTTTACTTTAATAATTCAATACCTTCTAAACTACAGATTTGAATTATCAGCTTTCTAAAACACGTTGGATACCTCATTTTAAAACATGATAATGAGGTTTAAATAACCATAATATATGTACTGTTATACATGTTAACATATAATGTTCTTTTCTTTATTCATGATTAAAAAGTCAAAATACTTGATTTTATCGCATCACTAAAGTTCTGTCTGTACTGAAAGTACAACGTCTCCCCCCTTTATTGAAACATATAAAAAAGGAGTCCTCAAATGAAGACTCCTTTTTATAGACTAAAAAGAGTATTGTATTATTTCACATCAGATAAATTCAATAATTTAGGGATGTCCCATCTTGGTTTATAAGAGTGATATTTCTTTTAAAAACTACAACTTCTTAAACATCAACATGTCTTTCATGAATATCTGTACATGATAAGCTTGTGATGGTTCTTGCTAAGTTTATGATCCCAACCGCTTCAAAGCATAAGCCATCATATAATGCCGACATTAAAATCTTTGGATTTGAATTTCCATTAAATGGATTATTGCTCATTAAACTCGTAAACGCAAGACTTTCCCCCAATGAGGTCAAGACATTTTGAGATGTTTTAAGACCTAATTCAGCTCTGTCGTAGTTCTTGTGCGTAGATTTTTTTAATTCTTTATCTCCTTCAACTGCCAGATAAATAAAAGAAGCCAAATGTGCCAATCCTGCTATTGAAGTAAGTGCTGTTACTGCCTTCTGTCCTTTTTCATATTTATTATAGGTACAAACGAAGCCTGCAATATCAAGAATATTTAAAGTCCATTGACAGCACCAAATAATAAATTCTATATAAGCTGAACTTCCCTTTTTCGGGAATGAATCCAAGCCTACATACCAAGGTGAAGAAATGGATTGGGCAAAAATAGATGAAGATATAATGGTTCCTGAGAAAAAGCGTTGAACTTCATCAAATGGAATATCTTTCTTTCCAAAAAATTTATCTACCTCTTCTCGATAATTTCTTGAAACCACATCGTAAGGCAACAAACAACGATTAGCCATAAAATCTGCTGCCCCTATATTCATGTAAGCATAAGAGTAGAAGAAACCAAACACATGACTAATTACGTATGATGCTTTTTGGGCACTTTTACTTGGTGAGGATACTTCTACTTCCTCCCCCATCATAGCCGACATCATCACTTGACTTAATCGCATATCAGGTATTGAAAGATAATTGGAATACGCCTCCAAAGATACCTGATAGTCCTCGTTCTGAATATCATTTTCTGTTGATACGAATGGCGATAAGGCTGTACCTGTTTTAATCAGGGTAAAGAATTTATAACCTAGCGTAGATGGTACTGCTCCCATTAATGACACCAGATTCAGATAGGTCAGAGTAGAGCCTGTATTGATCACTTTTTCATATAATGGCGTGATCAGAGGTAGATTGATTCTCGAATTCATTATATCAGAGATTTTCTCTACCATGGTTACGAATAACTCTATTCCGGCATTCAATGACTTTAGAAGCATACTTTTCAGAGATGACGAAACAGCTTCCATAGTCACCTGCATGGTTTCAATTATACCACCATTACCTTCTTTGGACTGGAACAGATCATAAATAGGCATTAGAGCGTCTGTTACTTCATCTGGTTTTACGATACCTTCTATCTCATTAATGAACTCCTGAACCACATCTTCAAGCTCTTTTGAGATTTGTATGCCAGCATCGACTCTGCTCATTGCATTGGTGATCTGACTCATAAACCAGTTTCCTTGAGGAGTATCTCCATAGTACTGTTTATCTTCATCATTTTGAGGAGCATTTTGATCTTCACCTTCCATTCCAGGATTTCCGTATTTGGCATTCGCCTGATTTCCATCATTAACACCATCATTATGAGTAGACTGGAATACATCTCCCTCAGGTACAGCAGGATCTTCATTCAACACACTCTCATTGAGGCTGTCAAAAGCAAACTTGGATTTTCTGATAACATCAGGAAGTCCCTCTAGAGTAGTATTAAACATTTCTATAGCGGCTGTCTGGGTATTCAAGATATCTTGCCAGCAGAAGAAAGAACCAAGCCATTCAAACAGGTCTCTAAAGAATACTTGTACATGAGCAAAAACACTTTGCAATACATCAAAAGCATCTTCTACTAAATTGATAAAGCCTTCCCAAACATAGGTTACCTTCTCTTTTACAAAAGTTACCGTCGCTTTAATTCTCTTGAAAAGACCTCGTTGATGTTCTCTAGCTTCTTCAACAGTTTCAATTGTGATAGATTCACAATTGTCTGTCGATAAGTTATTATTGATGGAGGCAAAAACATCCCCAAACTTACTTTCTATCGGTTCGGGACTATCAGATTCAACCGAATAATTAAGGGGTATAGTCGGATTATCAGGGTGACCGTATATTCCTTTTTTTGCATTGGCACTCGCTATTTTTACTGTTTCAGCATCCAGTTGATGGAACTTCACTCCTGCACCTTTCACAAACTCAATCTGAAAATTATAATCCTTGCCTTGCGGATTCAGATACCTTAGTTCTTGTGCGTGCTCATGCGTAGTATAATGTACCTGCTTTCGGTTACATCTTGGACTAATCTGTGGACTCAAATCAACTCTTCGGCTTGCTTCTTCCGAAGGCATTGACATCTCCATTACATTATTTACAGCATCAGTAAATTCATCATCTACTACACTTTTATCTTTAAATAAATTGGAAGTACTGCCGTCTTCATTTTGTTTCTGAGCGTGTTTTAATTCATCTGTATTAATGTACTTGAGGTAATCCTGAATTTCCCCATTTGGCTGAACAACCAACACATCATCATTTTCCATAAAATCAGCCCACACTTTCATCTGAGAAGTATGCAGATTGGTAGCTATTACCGTAAATGTAGCCCGACCATTTCCATTTGTAATCATAGATAGAGGCTTATCATTTGGTGACAGATAATACACAATACCATTGACATCTACTCGGGTAGCATCATCCAAAGGAAGGAAATGTACTTTCTGACCTGCTACTCCGATTCCATTCAGATCACCGATGGTTACTTCCGAAGTATAAGATTCAAACTCTTCAGGTGTATCTAGATCAGCATCAGTGACCTTGTTAATTGTTTCTCCTTTGTAGTCTTTAGACCATTTATCTGAAGCTAGAACTACCAAGTGAGCGTCTTGGGTCGCACCAAAACATTGAACCCATCTTCCTGTCCAAGGATTACAACCCAATGAAAGGTATTGTATGTTTTTAGCAACCTGCTCATGAGACCATTTACTATCTGTTTTCAGATTGTACTGATAGGCTTTATGGTCATTATCAGTAACGAACAGACTCAATACATAAGAGGTATCTTTCTTTTTGGATAAAGCTACCTGTGCATCAGAAATGTTGGAAGCAATTTGGGTAGTCTTAGATTTCCCCGAAACGATTTGAGTATAACTCAGGTTTCCATAATAATCTCTTACAAACACCTCATCTTCAAAACGCTTGGGTACGTTTACCCCATAAACTGATTTGTAGTGATGATCATTATTTTTACGGTAATATTTTTGAGGGTTTTTATTACCATAAAGGTAAAAGCGAACAGAGTAATGCTCATCTTTTGTCTCATCTTGAATAGAGGCAAAGAAGCCATCACCTAAAGAGGTTTTCCCTATCGAAACATCAAAGATTTTATCATAATGATTGGTCAATTCCTTTGATGAATGATCTCCCTCCCAATCAATTGAAATGACCTGACTTTTTCTGTCACTGCTTAAAGTGTATGAAGCTAAAAGGCGTAGTTTTTCCTCTCCTTCATAAGAAATGATTCCAGCAACAATTTTCCGATAGTCAGTATCACTAGCTAATTGGTATACATAGGTCCACTCAAGGTTTTCCATTCTTCTATAATAGATTCTCCGATTGTGATCCATTATGAAAAATACAGTCTGACCATTCACATCTGAAGCACTTGTGATCTGATCAACCTTGATGATATTGTTGTTATCGTCTCTTAAATCCCATATTTCAGGAAGGTACACATCATCGGGAGTAGCCTCAGACTCAGAATAACGGTGCACACATCCATTACTACTTTTGATACTACCCACATGAAAATCAGGCGTTCCATCTTCATTTGCCTGACTGTTTCCTACGGTTAAATAATCAATATCATCAATCGCTTTCGAAGGAAATTCTTTTGGTATATAGATAGGTACTTTACGCCATTCTGAAGTAATAGCTTCTCTTTGTAATTCTGTGATATAGCCATTGGTATTCATGACAAAAACACTCACAAAATCTTTAGTGACAATGGACTGTACTTTCGAAATACTGTCCATAAATGGAATTGCATCTTTCCAATTGTTGCTACTGCTTGGGGTGGTATATGAATGCAACAATTGGTTTTGATCATTTACCCCAAATGCATGCCATTTGTCATCCTTGTAAGTCTCCCCTTTTACATTGACCTCTAGATTGGGTTGTACGATCGAAAAGTCAGTTATTTCAGATTGATGACTGAAAATCGTGTATTTCTTACTTCCGATCACATCATACAAACCTCCTTTTTCTGTCATACCAAAAGTTTCCGAGTAATTTTTTGAGGAAGTTGGAGGTGCTTGTACTTTGTTATAGTAGCTGTCTTTTTGTTTATACCCCAAGGTGACACCGTCTTTTGACTTTCCATCAAAGAAGGTCAGCTTGTGTTCACCTGAAGAGTCTTTGACAGATGCCCATACACCATCTTTAGGGTTTCCATCTTTGTCAACACCTGCCCCCACATTGATACAATAAATCTTACAGACGTCATTGGAGATATCACTCCAATCACTTGATTTATTCTTCCAATCAATCTGTTTTACTTTACTTTTATTGGTACTGTTGTAAGAAGCCATCAATACCAGTTTATTGTTCATGGCACCACAGCTAAGGTATTGGTGGTCTGCTCCACTAGGAAATTTACCTACTTGATACCAGCTTGAAGTCCCATTCTTTTGAAAATAAACCTGATACTCATTACTGCTTGTGTCTTTTGCTTGTACAAAGACTACCGATTTGCCATCTTCTGGGTCGATGCCACAAACTATTTGTTGCACATCCAGATTAGAATTATCAAAACTCAACTGTTCTTTGGACCAACCGGTGTCACTTTTGATGTTTTTGAAAACATGATAGACCTTGTTCGAATTACCATCCGAAACACCGTACAAATGAATTTGAGATTTACCTTGTTCACCCACTTCATGACCTACGGCGAACATACTCCATGCGCCTAGAGGGGCTGAAGGGATAGCATAGTTTTGCATCAGTTGCGCATTCGCTGAGATGGTTGCGGGTTGGTTGGGTCTAGAATTACTAGTAGACATTTTTTAGTAGATTTAAATAGTTAGTATTAAAAAAGACTGCTTTCCTGTAGAGGATTGGGTTTATTTATGCTCACAGTCTCTAAAAAGATTCTTTTTTACCTAAAAAGTATTAGCAGTTTTATACAAAACTAGCATTTACAATCGGATAGACAAGATGAAATACTAAATAAAAAAACGCATTTAGTTACCTTTTCATATCTGTTCTAAAAGAAGATTAACCTTCTAATAAAGCTAAAATGTACATACTTATAATCAATATTTAGTAGTGAGTTTTACTTTCACTCTTATTAAGATTAAAATATCTTCTTACAATCATTAAGATAGCTTTTGAATAATTAGAAGTAATACTACTAATTTGAGTTCAACACCAAAAATTAACTATGAAAGAAAGTACTTTTTTTTAAGAGCTATTTACTCAGGATAAAATTCCTGAATTTAAAAAACATAACAAATGTTCATCCTTTTAGTTAGGCGATTTAAAAAAACACTGCCATTAATTATTTATTTTTATACCTAACTAACAATATTATTGATTTGATCATCAAAAAAACCTCTTTTTACGTTCTTATACCCTTTCTTTCTCTTACGACTCACATCAATGTTATAAGCTTGCTTTAATTTACTTTTTGAATATTGCACAATTTCCTTATTGCTTGATTTATTGGGAATTAAAACTTTACATTTGTGACAGAGGATTCCGGATAACTCAATAAATTTTTAAAACCAATTCACTGCTTACTAATTTTTGATCATATGTTTAACAATAGTTTCAATAAGTAAAAATTGAAAGTTTATCATTGTTATTTTTTATGATTAAATAGATACAACCGACTTACAGAATACTCACTTTTAAAAACTGAGGTCTAAAATTACTTATTGCTATTGGTACTATATGATTGATCGTTTGAAGTAGCTAAAACTATTTTAAATCCCCGCTTAACATGCAAAAATGTACCTTAAGGCTAGTTTTATCACTAGCGATGGCTTTCTATTTTTTTTCAGTTAATGCACAAACTGCTTCTGAAAAAGCTATTATTACACAAAAGTATAATCAAAAAAAGCTAAGCACTTTAAAAGAAACATTTAAGAAAAAGGAAATTGCTACACGAGAAATTGCTTTTGCAATGGCTCAACAAAAAGGTTGGAAAAAGCTTAAAGTCAATTTAGACGGAACAGTAGATCAGCTCGTTGGAGTAACAACAGATGGCTCTCCAATTTACTACAGTCTCTATAATGCTGATGCAGCAAGGTCAACGAGAGCGAATCACTTAAACTCTGGCGGCTCTTTAGGACTAAATATTGACGGTCAGAACATGACTGCTCATGTTTGGGATGGTGGACCTACTCGCCCTACTCACGTAGAATTTGACGGTGCAGGAGGAAATAACAGAGTGACTATTAGTGATGGTGTAACCTCATTAAATGGTAATAGTTTCCATGCACAGCACGTAACAGGGACCATCGTTGCATCTGGTGTAAGAGCTGACGCAAAAGGTATGGCTCCTCAAGCAAAGGCAAAAACATATGACTGGAATAACGACTTATCAGAAGCTACTGCTGAAGCTTCAAATGGTATGTTAATCTCCAATCACTCATATGGATATAGAGCGAGCTTGGTTCCAGATTGGTATTTTGGAGCTTATATTGATGAATCTAGAGATTGGGATATCTTAATGTTTAACTCACCTTATTACCTGATGGTTGTTGCTGCAGGTAATGACGGTAGTGACAATTCATCTAATGCAAGTCCATTAGGAGGAAATTCTGCATTCGATAAATTGACAGGCCATTCTACAAGTAAAAACAATATGGTTGTTGCCAATGGTCAAGATGCGAATGTAAATAATGATGGAACACTGAACAGTGTTATCATTAATAGTGGAAGTAGCGAAGGCCCTACAGATGATTTGAGAATCAAGCCTGATATTACAGGTAACGGTACGGGAGTACTTTCTACTTATGATAATAGCGATAATGCCTATAATTCTATTTCAGGTACTTCAATGGCATCGCCAAATGTTGCGGGTTCATTATTGCTATTGCAACAGCATTACAAGAATGAAAGTGGTAGTTTCATGAGATCTGCAACGCTAAAAGGACTTGCACTTCATACTGCAAATGATGCTGGAATAAATGGTCCCGATGCCGTGTACGGATGGGGATTAATGAATGCAAAAGTAGCAGCACAAACAATTTCTGACAATGGCAATGCATCTTTAATAGAAGAGCTCACACTCAGCAGTGGACAATCATACTCTATTAATGTAGATGCCGACGGTGTAAATGATTTAATGGCTTCGATTTCATGGACTGACCCTGCAGGTACTGCAAATACTGGAACTGCTAACTTATCTACACCTGTTTTAGTAAACGATTTAGATATCCGTGTAACAAAGAATACATCATCATTCTTGCCTTACAAATTGACTGGTGTAAACTCAAATAGCCAAGCTGATAATAATGTAGACCCTTATGAAAGAGTAGATGTCGTAAATGCTTCTGGTTCGTATACAGTTACCGTAACTCATAAAGGTTCATTACAAGGTGGGTCTCAAAATTTCTCACTAATCGTTACAGGATTAGCTGGTCAAGCTGAGGAGTGTGTTGCGACTACTCCAACATCTTTAAGCATAGGTCAAGTTACGGACAAAAGTGCTTTTGCTAGCTGGTCATCAGTAGGTGGAGCATCTTACGATTTGAGATACAGACCAACTGGAGGAGCATGGACTTCTGTTTCAGTATCTGGAACTTCTTATACTTTAACAGCTTTAGCAGCAAATACATCTTATGAAGTTCAAGTAAGAAGTAAATGTACAGATGGGACAACTTCCTCTTATACATCTATTGAAACTTTTACAACTTCCGATACAATCATTGAGTATTGTGCTTCAAATGGTAATAGCGTTAGTGATGAATACATTGGAAATGTAAGTATAGGCTCAATAAACAATTCAACAGGAGCCAGTGCTAGTGGATATGGAGATTACACTTCTATCTCAACTCAATTACCAAAAGGGCAATCTAGTACTATTTCAGTAAGCCCTGTTTGGACTGGAACACAGTATAATGAAGGGTACAGTGTTTGGATTGACTTTAACCAAGATGGTGATTTTGACGATAGTGGAGAACAGGTTTGGACAAAAGCTGCAAGTCAAGATTCTCCAGCGACAGGTTCATTTACTGTACCATCAACTGCACTTGAAGGAACTACTAGAATGAGAGTTTCTATGAAATATAATGGTATACCAACCGCTTGTGAGTCGTTCTCCTATGGAGAGGTAGAAGACTATACTGTAGAAATCATTCCTGACGATGGAAGTGGTGGAAATCCTAACCCTGGTGTTACATATTGTGATTCTGAAGGTTCAAATGATTCATTCTTCTGGATAGATTTAGTTGAGGTTGGTAGTATGAGTAATTCTACCTCAAGAGATGGTGGTTACGGTGATTACACTTCTCTAAGCGGAGCTGAATTAGGATTTGGTGATAACACTATTAATTTCAGTGCAGGTTACAGCAATACGAATTATACGGTCTATTGGTCAGTTTGGATTGATTTAAATAAAGATGGAGACTTCGAAGATGCTAATGAATTAGTCATTCAAGGTTCATCAAACAGTGCTGGAACGCTTACCGCAACAGCAACAGTACCTACAACTGCTTCAGCTGGTGAAACAAGAATGAGAGTAGCTATGAAATATGGTTCTGTTTCTACTCCATGTGAAACCTTTACATATGGTGAAGTTGAAGATTACACTGTAAATATTGGGGGTACAAGTCCAGCTACCTTCACTAGTTCTTTTGCTCAAAGTTTGAATAGCAATTCGCTTTCAGCATTTACAGAAGAAACAGTATTCCCTAACCCTGCGAATCAAAAAATTCAGATTATTGCCCCTTCTTTTGATGATGAAATATCAACTGTAAAGGTATATGATTCGAAAGGAAGTTTAGTCAAGTTCCTCAAGGTTAGTGAAGTTCAAGATGGTATTGACATTAGTTCATTGAATGAAGGTGTTTATCTAATCCGTCTTCAAAATGAATTAGCAACCAAAACATTACGATTTATCAAAAGCAATAAATAGTAAACAATTAAATAAAATTTAAAGATTGTTGATACATTTTTGAAGTATCAGTAATTACTTTCTTTACACCCTCACTTTGGTTAAGTGAGGGTGTTTTTTTCGAATCATAATCTTTTAATCAACTATTTTTCATCAATATGAAAGAAATAAACTATCCCTTTTTTAGAAAGTATTACAGACTTTTTTAGAATCTGCAATAGGGGCTTTTAATTCGAAAATTAAAATGTATTTAGTAGATTGAGAATTAGACTGATTTTATACTAATTTTAAGAGAACAGAAGGCATGTTACACAGTTTTTTCACACTAGAATCAGCCTTTAACAAAACTAAATCAATTATTACTAATCAATTTTTATGAAATACTTTTTAAGCATCGCTTTTTATTTTCTTGTAGCATTTACCTATGCTCAAGAACAATCAATTTATCAAAAGCCTCCTCAAGAAATCTTAGACTTAGTAGACGTTCCAAGAGCCCCAAGTGTGCTGCTAGATGACAGTAAAGAAAATATGATTTTACTGTATAGAAATTCTTATAAATCTATTGAAGAGTTATCTAAAGAAGAACTTAGACTTGGTGGATTAAGAATTGACCCTAAAACTAATATTGGTAGCAGAGTTACTTATTTTAACAACGTTAAAATAAAGAAGCTCAATAAAAAAGGAGCTGAAATTATACAAGTAAAAGGGTTACCAGAAAACCCAAAACTAACCAATTTCAGTTGGTCACCAGATCAAAGTAAAATTGCTTTGACCAATACATCTTCAGATGGTGTGGAAGTATGGATTTTTGATATTGAAACAGCTTCTGTCTCAAAAATTACAGATGCTAACTTGAATGCAAATGTAGGAAATGTGATCAACTGGTTCGAAGATGGTCAATCTTTATTGGTTAAAATGGTTCCTGCCAATAGAAAACCACTTATCGATACTAAAACTGCAGTTCCTACTGGCCCAACGATTTCAGTGAACGATGGAAAGAAAGCTCAAAACAGAACGTATCAAGACTTGCTAAAAAATAAAAATGATGAACATAACTTTGAGCAATTAGCATTGTCCGAATTATATAAAGTTTCACTAGATGGATCAAAAGAAAAATGGCTAGATGAAGATATCTACACTAGTATTAACTTTTCGCCTGATGGAAATTATGTATTAGTTGTTTCAGTTGAAAAACCATTCTCATACCTAGTACCTTACAGACGATTCCCATCTAAAACGACTATCTACACTAAAGATGGAGAAAAAGTTGAAACGGTCTTGGAAGTGCCACTTATTGAAGACCTTCCAAAAGGTTTTATGGCTGTGAGAACTGGTAAAAGAAACTTTGGATGGAGAAATGATAAAGCTGCCACTTTAACTTATACTGTAGCACTAGACGGAGGTGATCCAAAAAATGAGGTAGAGTACCGTGATGAATTATTTGAATTAGAAGCACCATTTAATTCTGAAGGAAAAAGCATTTTAAAAACCATCAACAGACTTTATAGTGTAGAATGGGGTACTAATGATGTGGCCATTGCACAAGACTATTGGTGGGATACTAGAAATACAAAATCTTATATTTTCAACCCTTCTAATTCAGCTCAACAACCTGTCCTACTTTCAGATAGAAATTACCAAGATAGATACAGTGATCCTGGAAGTTTTGTTACAGAGAGAAATGACATGGGAAGCTGGGTTTTAACTATTGAAAATGGAAACGTATTTTCTATTGGTGATGGATTTACTGAAAAAGGACAGTTTCCATTTGTAGATCAGCTCAACCTTAAAACACAGAAAAAGAAAAGAATTTACCAATCTGAATATACTGACAAGATTGAGGACATCAGAAACTACGATCCAAAAAAGAAAGAGCTTTTAGTAAGAATCGAGTCAGCTAAAGAATACCCGAATTACTATTTTAGAAATTCAAAAAATAAGAAATTAACGCAAATTACTTCTTTTGAAAATCCATTCAAAAGCATTCAAGATGTTCACAAAGAAGTAATTACTTATAAGCGCGAAGACGGTTTAGAGCTTTCGGGTACTTTGTATTTGCCTGTAGGTTACGACAAAGAGAAAAAGGAAAAAATGCCAATGATTATGTGGGCATATCCTACGGAGTTTAAAGATAAATCTAGTGCTAGTCAAAGCACCAAAAACCCGAATGAATTTACCTATCCATACTATGGCTCAATGGTTTATTGGGTTACAAGAGGTTATGTTGTGCTAGATGATGCCTCATTCCCTATTGTAGGTGAAGGAGATGAAGAGCCAAATGATTCTTTCAGATCTCAACTTGTAGCTAATGCAAAAGCAGCGATTGATGCAGTTGATGAAATGGGTTACATTGACAGAGAAAGAGTTGCTGTAGGTGGACATAGTTATGGTGCATTTATGGTAGCTAACCTTCTATCCCACTCGAACTTGTTTGCTGCGGGTATTGCAAGAAGTGGTGCTTACAACAGAACACTAACTCCATTTGGCTTCCAAAGTGAGCAAAGAAGTTATTGGGAGGCTCCTGATGTATACAATACGATGTCTCCATTTATGCACGCAGATAAAATGAATCAGCCATTATTACTGGTTCATGGAGAAGCTGACAATAACTCTGGAACTTACCCAATGCAAAGTGAGCGTTATTTTAATGCATTGAAAGGCTTGGGTGCAACAGTTCGTCTAGTTATTCTACCAAAGGAAAGTCATGGTTACCGCTCTAAAGAGAGCATTCTTCATCTATTGTGGGAACAAGACCAATGGTTAGAAAAACATGTAAAAAACAAAAAGCCGATAAATAACTAATATTTGAAAGGCTTACAACCGAATTATATAGCACTATTGAGTAGATCATTACTCAATAGTGCTTTTTTTATTTAGAATGTTCTATAGTCGGTTTGTAAAAAGAGATTTTTTCTTTAAACACGTACAGATTAAAAGACAGCTCATTACCTGCTTTTTAACAGCTTGGCAATCAACCTAAGTAAATATTTTTCACCAAATGAACATTATTTTAAAATAATTCATAAATTCAATAGTGTTTTATTAAAAATATTTCATTTGATGTTTTTTTAGACATTCACTTTTTACTCAATATATATTTTGATTGAAGAGAATTAAAACATTCATCAACTATTCAATTTATCAAGATATTAGGTAGAGACATACATATTATTTGAATTTCAAATACATTTTTTCAAGTAAAAACTTAGTCAAAGAGACTTTGATTTTTAAGAGTTTAAATGGTTATCAAAATGAAATCGTCTCTATCAGATTACACAAGAAATTAGGAGCAAATGAGATCATATTTTTTCTATTCTAAATCTAGAATATAACAATGTATAAATCACTCCTAAATATCTTGAATTCACAATAACTACTTAAGCATTAGCTATTTTTTGCATACAGGTCTATACACCTCTTTCAGAATTAATTAAACAGCTGATTTTTAAGGTACTAATTACAAGAGCTTAACAGGTAAAAATAAATAAAACTCAAACATTAACTAATTAGTTTTGAAAAAGATAACTATCATTTTACTCTATCAAATTGTATTGCTTTTTAATGTTTTCGCACAAGAGGGAGATGCCAAATTTAAGAATATCGGTCTAGAAGATGGTTTATCTCAGAGTACGGTGTTTGCCATACTCCAAGACAGTCATGGTTTTATGTGGTTTGGTACAGAAGACGGACTTAACCGTTATGACGGCTATGAATTTAAAGTCTACAAGTCCGATCCTTTAGATAAAAATAGTTTAGCAAACAGCTATATCTATTCCTTGTTAGAAGACAAGAACGGGAATATTTGGGTAGGAACACGAATTGGTGTGACGAAATTTGATCCACAAAAAGAGATCTTCACAAGATTTATTCATAATCCTAACGAGACCAATTCCATCATAGATGGTCGAGTACTCGCGATACTTGAAGCACAAGATGGTAAATTATGGTTTACCATGAATAATGGTGTCAGTGTTTATGACCCCGTGAAAAATACCTTCAAGAACTACTACGATCAAAAAGATTTACCTTCTAGGTATGTGAATAGTATTCTCCAAACTAAAAATGGAACAATTTGGCTAGGAACTGACGAAGGTGGTTTGTGTAAGTTTCTTCCAGAATCCGAGAGTTTCTTGACCTTTACCCCAGACCCTTCTGATAAATATGCGATTAGTGATGCCGATGCTTTTGCCTTATACGAGGATAGTCAAGGTTTTTTATGGGTAGGTACTTATGGTGGAGGTTTAAATAAATTTGATCCTGAAACTGAAAAGTTTAAGCATTTCAGATTTGATGAAAATAACCCACACTCTTTATCATCAGATATCGTTTTTGACATAAAAGAAGATAAATCGGGGAGTTTATGGGTAGCTACAAGAGGTGGAGGAATTTCAGTGCTTAAAAAAGGAGAAAAAGACTTTACGGTTTTCAAAAATATTCCGACGTCAAATAGCAGTTTATCTCATGATGAAGTTTGGGCAATTCATATTGATGAAGCCAATCTCATTTGGCTAGGTACTGGAGAGGGTATATCTATTTACGATCCTAAACAATATAAATTTGAACACATACGACCTAATGAGGCTGATCCGAACGGATTACCGCATAGTTTTATTTGGGATGTGTTAGAAGACTCTGAGGGTACTCTATGGGTAGCTACCAATAATGGTTTCACTAAATATGATCGTGAGAAAAATACTTTTAAAGTTTATAAGCACAATTCTGAAGACCCAAAAAGCATTTCGTCCAATAGAGTGAAAGCCATCATAGAACAAAATAAAAGATATCTATGGTTAGCTACCAATGGCGGAGGAATCTGTAGAATGGATAAAAAAACAGAAGAGTTTTTAACTTTTACGACTGATAAAAATAATCCATCTAGTTTAGCGAGTAACCAAGTTTGGGATCTTTTTAAAGAAGGTGAAGATATCTTATGGGTTAGTTCTAATGTGGGTTTGAATAAATTCAATATGAAAACCTTTGAGAACATTGTTTACAGTCCGAATGCCTCAAAGCCAGAATACCAACTAAAATCTTATGGAGCTGAGGTTACATTTATCGATAGTGATGGAATTATGTGGATTGGCTCAGAAAATGGTTTGAACAGGTACGATCCTCAATCGAAAACCTATAAGATTTATAAACATGATGATGACGACCCGAATAGTTTGAGTGAAGACTATATAAACTTCATTTATGAAGATAAAAAGAAGAGATTATGGATCGGAACTGGAGGTGGTTTAAACCTGTTTGAACCTAAAACAGAGTCATTTAAGACCTATACAGAAGAAGACGGATTACCTAACAATGTCATTTACAATGCGATCGAAGACAAAGCTGGAAACCTTTGGTTAACCACTAATTTAGGGCTTTCCAAATTCAATCCAGATGAAATGACTTTTAGAAATTATACGGCAAGTGATGGGCTACAAAGCAATGAGTTCAACCGAAATGCCTATGAGGTTCTAAGCTCTGGTGAGTTTATAGTAGGTGGTGTGAATGGCTTTAATATTTTCCATCCTGATAGCATCAAAGACAGCGATTATGTTCCTCAAATCAAGATTACACAATTTGATGTATTATATAATTCAATAGGTGCTAAAGATAAAATAAATGGAAATATTATTCTAGATAAGTCCATCAATTATACCTCAGAGGTAGATTTAAATTACGCTGAAAATGTCGTGTCTTTTGAGTTTTCTTCTCTTCATTTTGCCCAGTCTAATAAAAACAAATACAAGTATAAATTAGAAGGATTTAACGATAATTGGGTAGAAGCAACCGCTAACCAAAGAAGAGTTACTTATACCAACTTAGATCCAAAAGAGTATACTTTCAAAGTTTTAGCTACAAACAGCGATGGCGTATGGGTAAAAGAACCTTTGGCAATCAATCTTACCGTACATCCTCCATTCTGGATGACTTGGTGGTTCAGAATTACAATAATTATGGTCTTTTTGGGAAGTGTATACAGTTGGTACAGCTATCGAATGAATAAAGAGCTGAGACAAAAAAGAGAGCTTGAAATCAAAGTTGCTCAGCGTACAGAAAAAATACTTATTCAATCGAAAGAATTAGAACAACAAGCTGAGGAATTAGCTGTACAGAGAGATTATCTGTCAGAAAAAAATGAACTGATCACTCAAAGTATTCGATATGCCGAAACCATTCAGCAAGCATTTTTGCCTAGTAAAGATAATTTAGCAGAACTTTTTGCTAATTACTTCTTATTCTTCAAAGGGAAAGATTTAGTTTCTGGCGACTTTTACTGGGCATATAAAACAACTGATTTTACTTTTATTGTGGTCGCTGATTGTACAGGTCATGGTGTACCCGGAGCTTTCATGTCTATGATCGGTACGAGTTTGCTTAACAAAATTGTAAAAGAAAAAGGAATATATGATCCAGCTCAAATCCTAGAAGAATTGAAGCTTCAAGTAACACAATCTTTGAGACAAGAAAAAGGTGAGAATTCAGATGGTATGGATGTTTCAATTTGTCGAATTGAAAGCATGGGAGATGGAAACATTCAGGTAAACTTTGCAGGTGCAAAATCTACATTGCTTTACTTTGCCAATGATGAAATGCACCGTTTGAAAGGTGATAATATTCGAATTGGTGGGATTTGGAGAAATAAAGATGACAAGAGTTTTTCAAACAAAAAGTTCTTCTTACAACCCAATGATACTTTATTCTTATTATCCGATGGGCTTGCAGATCAAAATAACTCTGATTCCAAAAAATTTGGTTCACAAAAAGTCGAAGAGTTACTTATTTCATTTGCCAAAAACTCAGACTTTAGTTTATGTGAAAAATTACTAGAAAATGAGCTAGATAGTTTTAGGCAAACAGCTCCACAACGAGATGACATTACTGTTTTTGGTATGAAAGTTTAATTCGTTTTTCTTAATTAAGAACGTTATTTTTCTCCATATTTCCAGTCAAAAGTACGCTGGGAATATGGAGTTTTTTTTATCCTCAAAAAGACCTATAAAATTCCGTACGTAAAAAGGGGGCTACATTAGAAATCAGTGTATTTATATATAGGAACAATACTAACACAATGATTTTTTATGAAAACTACAAAATACTTTTTGGCGATAACTTACTCAATTATTTGGATGCTAAGTGCATGTACCTCTAATGAAGAAATTCAACGAACTAAAGTCAACTTAGGTGGAAGTTGGCAATTTGTCATTGACTCGCTCAATACTGGAGAAAATGCCGATTGGGCTAAGATAGGTCTTCCAAAAAATAAAGTTCGGGAGGTCAACGTACCTCATACATGGAATGTGGAAAAGGGCTTAGAGAAATACTGGGGAACTGCTTGGTATGAAAGAAACTTCAATATTAATAAGAAAAACCTTTCAAAAATTCATCGCTTACAATTCGATGCGGTATATCATGATGCAATTATTTTTGTAAACGGTCATCGAGCTGGTTCACATCTGAATTCTGGGTATAATCGTTTTTTTGTGGATGTTAGCCGATATTTGAAGGAAGGTGAAAACCGTTTGACTGTAAAAGTAAATAACTCTATGAATCGCTCAAACATCCCTTTTCAAAATAGCTTTGATTGGGCAAATGATGGTGGAATTTATCGAAATGTCTACTTAGTATCAACCGCAGTACAAGGAATCGAGAACGTACAAGTATCGACTTCCTTTAAAGAAAATAATGGTACAGTAAAGTTCAAAGTAGACTTCATTTCACCAGAAGCACTATCGCAAGGGGGTATCTCTCTTAAAGCAGTAATCAAAGAAGAAAATCAGAAAACAACTAACATTATTTTTGATGATGAGCTAAAAGTCAAACTACAAAATGACTCTTTTGAAAATCTTATAGCTGTAGAAGATATTCATTTGTGGCATTTTGACAATCCCAACTTGTACAATCTTACATTATCGGTTTTTGAGAATGGCATAAAAAAAGATGAATACTCTACAACTTTCGGTTTTAGACATATAGAAGTAAACAAAGATAGCTATGTTCTCAATGGAGAAGAAGTCCGATTGGTTGGTGTAGAATGGATGCCTGGTTCAACCTTAGACCGAGGAATGGCAGAAAATTATTCAGATTTTGAGAAGAATCTAAAACTCATGAAAGAGGCTAATTGTATCTATACTCGCTTTCATTGGCAACAGGACGAATATGTTTTAGATTGGTGTGATCGAAATGGAATATTGGTACAAGAAGATATACCTTATTGGGGTGTTAATACACCTATGTCAGATACACTTTTGAACAATGGTCTTTTTCAGTTGCATGAAATGATTCAAGATCATTATAACCACCCTTCAATTATTGCATGGGGAATAGGAAATGAACTTTCAAGCCATCAAGCAACTACTACGGCTGCTTTACAAAAACTATATACCCAAGCCAAAACATTAGATGCTACCCGACTTGTAAATTATGTTTCTAACCAAACGCATTGGGGCTTTCCTAGTGAGAATGAAATGCTACCAGATGTTTCTTCTTCATTTGATATGATGATGTTCAATGAATATTTTAGCACATGGTACGGACAATCACTAGACTCTGTTCCAAATGCTTTAGAACGAATAAAACGTGAATATCCTCACAAACCACTCACAATCGCAGAATGGGGAATCTGTGAACCTCAGTTTAAAGGAGGTGATGAAAGACGTAGTTCTGAGATGCTTCAACAAATTCAAATGTATGGAGAAGCGGTAGGTGTAGCTGGTGCGATATACTTTTGCTTAAATGATTATCGAACACATATGGGAGAAGATTTCACGTATAATTATCCTCAAAGAGTTCATGGTATATGTGATATTCATTTGAATAAAAAGCCTTCTTTTCAAAACCTGAAATCAATAAGTGCTCCCATTATAATAAAAGACATTTTAGTTTCTTCAGAAACAACTGAAGTTGTTTTAGAGGGAAAAAAAGGCATCCCATCTTATACGATTCGTGACTACATCCTACGTTGTGGTGAGCAAGAAATACCAATCGATGAATTAAAACCAGGAGAGGTAAAGACATTTGAATTTAAGAATGAAGCCCCTTATTTCACGATACATCGACCAACCTCATTTGAGGTACTCAAATATACACTTTCAAATCAAACTTCTAATCCTCAAACTCTTATCCAATGAACATCTTTTTAAACATCAAAGAAGCTCGACTTTTACAGCTAAAGCATTTTTTAGTGCTTACATTATTCTTTATCATTTTTTGTAATATCCATTCAACTCATGCCCAATTGCGGATAAGTGAAAATAAAAGATATCTGATAGATGAAAATGGAGAAGCATTTTTTTGGATGGCAGATACTGCATGGGAATTGATACATCGTCTTGATAAAGAAGAAACAAAAATTTATCTGGAAAATAGAGCTAAAAAGGGTTTTAATGTGATTCAAACCGTAGCGCTTGCCGAGTTAAACGGTTTAAAAGAAGGAAATGCAGATGATGATTTACCACTTATTGATCTCGACCCTAGCCAACCAAACGAAGCATATTTTGAACACCTTGATTGGGTAATCAAAGAAGCCAATAAACTTGGTTTGTATGTTGCCTTATTACCGACTTGGGGAGATAAATTTAACCTGAAGTGGGGTGTAGGTCCAATCATTTTTAATGCAGAAAATGCCGAATTATATGGGGCATATCTTGCCAAACGATATCAAAATGACAAGATCATATGGGTACTTGGTGGAGACCGAAATCCTGAAACTACTGAACATAAATTGATTATCAACGCCATGGCTGAGGGTATTAAAAATATCTGCAAGGATAATCAGCTCATCACTTATCACCCCCAAGGAGGGACTGTGGCTTCTTCTTTTTTTGGAGATGAAGAATGGTTAGCTATAGACCTTTTCCAATCAGGTCACTTTCAGAAAGATTACCCCAATTTTAAACTAACCAAAGGTAGTTACCAAAACCCAAAAATTCGCCCTGTAATAGATGCAGAACCTTGTTATGAAGATCATCCTATAAATTGGAAACCAAGTGAAGGTTGGTATGAGTCTTTTGATGTGAGAAGAGCAGCATATTGGTCTATTCTATCTGGAGCAGCTGGACATAGCTACGGCAACCATAATATATGGCAAATGTGGGAGAAAGGTAGAACAGCAATTTCATCAGCTCGCACCCCTTGGCAACAAGCTTTGGATCATGAAGGAGCTTTTCAGATGGGCTATATGAGAACATTTTTCGAACAAATAGAGTGGCAAAAACTCAAACCTTGTGATGATATAATTTTAAGTCCTCAAACTGATACTACAAAATTAGGGCAAACTTGTAAAGGCTCTATTTCAGATGACTCTAATTTCGGAGTTTTTTATATCCCTTATGGTGATAGTATTAGGCTACGAAAAGATTTCTTACGGTCATCAACAGTAGAATATGAGTGGTTTAATCCTCGTATTGGGAAAAGTATGAGAGCTACAAAAAGAGACCTGAATATCAATAATATATTTAATCCACCAGGAAACCCTAAAAAAGGGAATGATTGGGTATTACTTTTAAGGGTTAATCAGATTACTCAAAAATAAGAAAACCCCAGCTTTGGCTAATATAAGTAGGTGGACAAATGTTTTTGGGACAAAACTTTACTGTTCTTAGAGTTACTCTAAGAACTCACAAATGGAAATCAGAGTCTTCAGACTCGAAAAATCTGCTAAAATATCGAGTCTGAAGAACTGCGTCCGCCTCTTTCATTCATAAATAAATCCTTAGACAGCTTCACTAATTCTAAGGATAGTATTACCTAAAATCATATGTCCACCTACTTAATTACATGAATTATGACTATTGGAACAATAGCTGTTTTCGTACAGTAATATTTAATTTAGATAGATGACTCATCTTTGACATAGAATGGAATATTAGCTGTCGCCGCATGACCTTTCCCATCAAAAACATAGACAAATACGCGATAAGCTCCCTTTTTTCGAGGGCTTCTAACCTTAAATTTATTTTTAACTGATTCAGAAGAAAATAGTATTTCAGGCTGAGGTTCATAATCTCCACCATCAGCGTAAGTATCTATCTGATCAGGAAGAATTTCCACCCTATATTGAAGTATATCATTTTGATTAGGGTCATGAGCAAACACCTCAAGTTTAAAATCAGAGTTTGGTTTCAAATATAAATTTTTCAAATCTGATCGTCCTTCAACATGTAACGAATCAAATCTTGGAGCTCTGTTATCTGCTTCCTTACCTGTCCATTTTTTATGCATCACATCCACGACTTCCGTAGCTTCACCACTTTTCAAAAACAGCCCGTACCAAGTAGGCGTACGTTCTTGTTTTTGCCCCCACAGAAATACATATGAACCTAAACAATGGGGTTGGTTTGAGATTATTGCCTTATCCCATCGTTCTGATATTGCATCAGCTTTCTCAGAACTTGTTTGTTCTATAGCAATACCCCACTCGGTCTGAGGTACTTCCCAATGTCCTGTAGCTCCCCACTCGGTAACCATATAAGCCCCTTCCCAACCAGCTTTATCTATATCATTTTGTAAGCCTAAAATTCCGCCGTACATCTGAATAGAAAGGAAATCGATCTCTTGGCAATGCTGTTTGATATAATCAACTTCTTTTTTCTGAATACCTGCTAACATAGTCGTTACCGGGTGATTCACATCTACCTCATGTATCATCTCGGCTATATCATTAACAGCATTCCAAACCTTTAAATTTGTAGAATGTAAATTCAATTCATTCCCAATTCCCCAAGCTAAGAGTGCAGGATGATCTTTTAGCTTTGTCACTTCATTTTTAATTCTTTGTATTTGCGCTTTAACAGCCACGCTATCATTATAGTCAAAGCCATGACGTTCTCTAGCTACTTCAATACCCATCAAGACCGTTAGTCCGTATTTTTGGGCAGAATCTAGAATGGCTAAACCATCCCATTTTTCAGTTGAAGTCGACCATGTTCTGAAAGAATTCCCACCATTTTTGGCAATTTCTGAAATTGGACCAAACTGTGTCCCTGCCCCTTTTACATAATAAGGTTCTCCTGCTCTGTACAATTGATATTTACCATCCGTTTGTCGTAGCTCAACTTTAATTGGTTTTCGAGCTGTAGAATAATGCTTTTTGGTTAGAGAACTACATGACGTAAAACAAAAAAGTAATATAAAAATGTATTTCATCTTTATTTCATAATCTGAAGTTTGTAATCAATTTAAAGGGAAAAGCCCTCAAAGAGGGCTTTAATAATATGAAGTAATAACTACTTGACGACTAATCGATGATGATTCGTTAGTCCTGATGTTAAAATAGTCATGATATAAATTCCTGAAGGTAGGTCTTGAATATTGACTTTAGCAGAAGGAGATACATCAACCTCTTTATAAAGCTCTCCTTCAAGTGAGTAAATTTGTATTGTTCCTTCAGATTGAAGTCCTAAAACAGAAACCTCATTTTCTGCTGGATTTGGAGCTAAAATGATCTCCGAACTTGATTCTACAGTCACTGATTTACTTACTCTAGCATTGGATGAACCACAGCCCAACCATAAATCATCAGCCACAGACATAGCATTTGAAGGTGCGTCTAAACGGATTAATGCCGAGGTCTGCCCTGTTCCTGTCACAAAACCAATCACATATTGCTCCCAGTTTGTACTATTTATGGTTGTACTTAACGCTGCTCCTCCATAACCTGAAACACTAATACTTCCTTCTTTTCCACCTTCTAAATTTCTTGCCCATACGGTAAGGTAATATTGTTGGTTAGCTTCCAGTCCATTTACCAATTGTTCAACTCTACCTCCCCACCAAGTTCCTACTCCATAAGTACCACTATTGAGGTGTGCTTGATTACTTTCGATACCATTATTCCACCCTGTCCAAGGGCTTAAATCACCTGTTTCAAACCCCGGATTTGTGATGAAATTTGTACTACAATTTGATGAACTCTCTTGTTGAAGATTTAAATAGTCAAGGTTTATCCCAGCGGTCAATATATTTACTCTTAGGATTTGCTGTCCCGAATTCAAATATATACCACTTGCATTTAAGGTTTGCCAAGACTGCCAACCGCTTGCATCTGTAAAATCAAATTGGTGGGATGTGCTCCCTATCTGTACTTCAAAACTTTTTGTTCCTCCGATCCCAGATGCGACACTAGCTTCTAATTGATAATTCCCTGCTGTGGAAACGTTTACTGTATATTCTAGCCACTCACCTGCAGATGTCCAACCTATATTATACCCTCCTTGACTACTATTTTCAATATCAACATCGTCAGTTCTGAAAGCACCACCATTATTACCTGAATCACTATCGTTATAAGCTTCTCCACTTCCTCCTAAATCGTACTTTTCAGCTTCTACTTTCCCTGGAATTGGGATAGGATAACCATCATAAGGTTGTTGGCCTACTGGATCGGGACCAGAACCCGAAATCTCACCATAAAATAGTCCACTTCCATTTGTTCCGACATAGACTTTCCCAAAAGTTTGTCTATCGGCTTTCATCATTGTTGGTGAATTTCCTACATAGCTTAAATCATCATTGATTCTTTGCCAATTTGTACCAAAATCATCTGATCGATACACACCCCATTGTCCATTATGAATTCCATAAACATAGATCGAAGGGATATTATTTCCATCTTTTGCTTTTCCGAATGAAAACATTCTAGCATTTGAGAAATAATTGATTTTGAAAAAGGAAGTTCCAGCATTATTGGATAACCAAAGTCCATCTGTCCATAGACTTACTCCCATTAAATTGTTATCATCTCCCCATCCGATACCAAGGTTTCCGTAGTTGCTGCTTGATGGAAGATCACTGTTGTGATGTACAAACCATGACTGACCTCCATTCGTCGATTTATAAAGTGTTCCATTTGGACGATCTAATAGGTAAAATGTATTTGGTTCAGTTCTATCCGATACAAGTGGGTCATCATACTGATACATATATGTAGTAGTTAGCGCTGTTGAAGGACCTCCAGATGATAGCTGCCATGAATTACCACCGTCGGTACTATAATATGGCTGACTATTCCCGAAAACATATACCAGTTTGTTAGGGTCATTACTTGCCATCGCAATTTTACCGTTTAAAGCTCCATTTGGAACATTTACAGCTGTAAAATTATCACCATAATCATTTGAGGTAAAAATCTCTGTATTTGCACCATACCAATCACTAGCAGACACTAAGGCAAAATGAGCAGGGTTTGTTTCACAATAATCTATGCCCGTACATTCAGCTTTATCTGTTAATCTTTTGGTAGGCAATTCGTTTTGATTGTCATGTCTGAAACCTACTACATCCCCTTGTCCTGAGAATAAAGCAACACCTTCATGAGGGGTACAAAGTGCTAAAACAACAATTTCTTCGTGTCCTTTCACATCATTGTACCAATGCGATGGTGTTTCCCAGATATTCTCCGTTCGCCAAACCTGATACCAATCAGTGCTATATACGCGTCCTGATTTATGAGGGTCAAAAATAATGGCTGCTGTAGCTGCTTGATAGAAACCTAAATCAATTGAATGCCATGTAGCATCATGTACGGTCATTGTTCCATTGAAGGCATCTAGTTCTTTCCAACTAACACCCGCATCTGAAGATATATACTGTTTTTGCCACCACAGTTGTGTTCCTGTACTTGCTATCAAATTATTTGAATTATTAGGATCTACATCAATACCATTAAACATGGTATAACCTGTTGGGTTTACGGCTAATTTTTGCCAACTACCATTGTATTTATAAATACCATCTTCGGTTGTAGCATAAACAATGTTTCCTGGAGCATTTTCTACTCGAATTACGTTTGAAGGGGAGCCTGCCATTTTGTAGAAACTATCACCACCATTATTACTATGGTAAACCCCATCGCTCCAAACTGCTGCATAAATATTTCTAGATCGCCCAGAAATAGTTGAACTCGGGTCAATCACAATACTTCTGATTCCTATTGGATTATTGTCAAAATCCCAATAGTTGCTAGGGTCTCCTACATAACCTGTAGGAACCGAAGATATCGTTGACCAGTTACTTCCAGCATTGGTACTTCTTATCAAACCGTTAATCCTTGTACCACAGTAAACTACATTACTATTATTTGGATCAACTGCAATGTTTTCGCCTACTTCACGGTATTTCATATTTGAAGCAAAAGTATCCTCTCTCAGCTTTTCCCAATGGATACCTCTGTCATATGATTTGTAGATACCTCCCGCATCAGTTGGGTACTTTCCTAGCGTAGCATAGATGATATCTGGATTATTTTGGTCTAAGGCTATTCCATCTACACCATAAAGGTTGTCTTCGTCGGGAGAAACCCAACCAAAAAGCGGAACCCAACGATTGTCAGACTCTTCCCACCTAAAAATACCTCCAATATCTGTACGCATATACATTAGCCCTACTTCAGTAGGATGAATCACGATACCTGTTACATAACCTCCACCTCCAACAATTACATTATCCCAAGTATAAGTCTCTTCTTGGGCAAAGAGTGAAAATGTACTGAACCAAAGTGCAATACAGATCGACACTAGTTTTTGTTTCATAGAAAAAGTGATTTAGTAAAAATGTAAATGAATAGAAAGTTGACAACCACGCAAGAGGTCTTTTCATTTCAATCATTGTTTAATTACCGATTGAAACGTGTTGAAAGAATAAAGACCTCTGCTTACTGTGACTTGTCTGTTATTGATTTAGAGAAATCTATATATTTAGATTAGGTTTTACTTTTTATAGACCTAAAGCATTCTGAATACCATCCAAAAACTTTACATCTGCTGACTCCCTATCAATGATATTGAAGCCTTGATCGTATTCCCAAATTGCCCATCCAATATTTTGTTCTTCTAATGCTTCTCGAACATCTTGCAAATATTGGATTCTACTGTCTGTAGGTGTAACGTAGTTATACACTCCTACTTCATTGCAGATAACGGTCAAATTATTTGTACTTGCCCATTCTCCTACAGCTTGTAATTTGCTGACAAGTGCATGCTTATTCCAATCATCATTTACATAATTATCCATTGACCAATAGGTTTCCATATTGCTATTTCCAACTCGGTCACGGATTTCATAGGCATTTGCTGCATCTACAGGATATTTTAATCCTTCAATATCCACAAGGGCAGACCATCCCCATGTAGCACCTTGATGTGTAAACTGCATAGGTGCATAGAAATGGAAATTGTAAACAATGTTTGGGTCATCTAAAATTGGCATTGAGATCACAGCTTTGACATCATCCCATTCATTTTCAGTATATCTCAAATTACCATCTACTATAATTGTATGAGCAGGTGCTTCACTACGTATCATTTTTACCCAAGCTTCTTGCACAGGATACCAATCTGATGCATTTGTAGCCCAAGGCTCATTTAAGACCTCTAAATAAAGATATTCAGGATCAAATTTACTTAAATGCTTTGCCATTGCACCCCAAAATAACTTTACACTATTACTGTAATTTACATCCCAATGAATTTTATCTTTAAAGCCCCCAGTAGGATGAAAATCAAAAAGCACCGCAATATCTCTATCTATAAAATCTTGAATCGCATTGTCTAATATTGAAAGGTATTCTGTACGAATTGTTTTTGGATCACCTTCGGTATAAACCACTTGCTCTTCTACAGAAATACGCACATAACCAAAGCCAGAGTTTTCAATAAAAATGAAATCATCTTCAGTGAATCGTTCTTTCAAACCTACAGTTGTTATTTCAGTTTGAGCAAACCAATGCCCAAGATTTAGACCTTTTTTTAGCCTATTAACTCTTGATTGTGGTAATTCATCTAAAGGCTCAACAGTCACTATATTTTCACCATCATTTGGCTCCTCAGGGTCTACAATTGGATCAGATGCTTCATTGCCACAAGAAAAAAGGCAAAGCAGTAGCAGCCCTACTATAAATTGTAAGCTCTTCTTCATTATAAAAATGTGTTTGTAGTGTGGGAAGGAAAAGAAAGGTAGCGGTTTTCAACTACCTTCCTTCATTTCAAACTAGTAATTCGGATTTTCTACTAGGTTTGGATTATTGTTACAGATTTCTTCACCCAATGGATAGTAATACATACGGTCTGTGTTAAAATACCTTGGTTTAGAAGCTTCCAAGCCTTCTTCACGAGCATCGCAGCAGTATTTTATGTATCTGTACGTATTCTCAGGCATTTGTCTCACTGTTACAATTCCATGATGTACCTGATTTAAAACATCTCCTGCAATACGCCAACGTCTCAAATCCCAGATACGATGAGTTTCAAATGCTAACTCTACCTGACGTTCCTTACGTAATTTATCCATGGTAAGAGAAGTAACATTTGCGACACCAGCACGTTCTCTAACTTTATTGACAGCTTCAATAGCAACACTAGTTTGCCCTAATTCTAAAGCTGCTTCCGCTTGGTTTAAATATATCTCAGCTAACCTAAACTCTACCCAATCTGTCTCTGATTGCATCTGAGGTACTCTTAAGTCATCTACACTTACAAACTTCTTGATAAAGAAACCTGTCTTTGTCCCATCTGAACGTTTAGGGTAAATATGCTCACCTACGTTTTGCAACCATACTTCCTCTCCATCTACATCCCATGCTTTCCATTCACCTGGGTTTACGTCCAATAATTGACCGTTTTCTTCAACGATATACATGTCTAAAACATCTCCAGAAGGATACATATTACCATCGAAATAGACAGTTGCATGCATTCTTGGGTCTTTATTCGCTAACACTTCTGCTAAAGGTCGATTTTCATTTTCCCAATCAATTTTACCATCCGATCCATCAATGAAATCATAAGCTTCTACGATTTCCAAGGTAGGATTTAGATATGAACCCCAACCTGAACCGTAGCCTTGAACAACACTGAAATAATCAAAACTGTGCCCTTTGGCTACCCCAGAAAATTCACGTTCAAAAATCACTTCTGGGTTATCGTCATCCAAGAAGATTGATTGGTAATTGAATGCCTTATCTTCATGTTTATTGTACAGCGAATAACCTCCTTCATTAATCACTTTATTTGAAGCTTCAAGTGACTTTTGGAAATAGGCTTCTGCTGAATTGCTGATCCCTAAAACTCCTCCTAAATCTGATTGTCCATATTTTGCGATACTGCCCGCATAGAGTGCTGCTCTAGATTGAAGTGACAAGGCAGCAAATCTATTTGCACGACCATGTTCTGTACCGGAAGCATCCGTTAAAATAACTGAGATTTCTTCACATTCTTGAATAATGAAATCATAAACTTCTTGCTCCGTATTTCGCTCAGGATAAAGTTCTTCTTCTGGTGCATTAATATCTTGTGCAACAGTAATTAAAGGAACACCACCATATCGTTTTACTTTCTCAAAGTAGACAAATGCACGTATAAATCTAGCTTCTGCTTTAAAGAGGTCTTTGTCTTCAGGACGAAGATCACCTTCCTCAATTTTCTCAAGAAATTCATTACAGTTTCGGATGATTTTATAATCCCAATACTCCATGAATTTATCATTTCTCTGATAACCATTGATATTCAAGTTTCGAGATTCTACCCAAGAATAACTTGCCATTGACTCATCTGAGATCACGACATAAGAGCCAGGTTCTCTTGCTGGCTCCGCATTTCCATCTACCCATGGTGCTCCAGAACCCCAAGGAAACCCAAAATGGAATAATCTTCGGGTTGGAGCTTGGTTATACAACTCCACTAGATTTGCTCTGATCAAATTAGGATCACTCCAAACTTGCTCTTCGCTGATAATATCTAGGGGTTCACGCTCTAAGATTGATGAACAGCTAAAAAGCGTTGCGGAAATAAAGAAAGAATATATATATTTTTTCATCACTTACTATTTTAATCTAATCAAAAAATACGCTTGTCTGAAGACCTAAAAACTAATGTTTAGGTTAGCCATAATTGTTTTCTGCTGCGGGTAATTCCACCCTCTACCTCCGTTAGGAGTTTCTGGATCATAAGGGTAAACATCTGTGAAAGTAAACAAATTGAAGCCACTAAGACCTAAACGAACCTTTTCCATACCAAGCTTTGTCGAAAATTTCATCGGCACTGTGTAGCCCAATGATACGTTTTTCAGACGGAAGTAGCTTGCATCTTGTAACCAGAAAGAAGATTCTCTGTAGTTATTTGCACTCCCTGCATTACTAACCGTTCTCGGGAATCGAGCATTAGGGTCATTATTTTCAGGAGTCCATCTTTCCATGAACATAGCAAGAGGTGTTGCGCTATTGTAAAATGCTTGCTGAGCTTCAGCTTGGAAAGCCACATTATGTCCTGATGCACCTTGCCACAACATTGTAAAATCAAAGCCCTTGTAACTCACACTCATGTTCAGCCCATAAAAAATCTCTGGAATACTTCCTTTTCCTATGGCAGATTTGTCTAAGTCGTTAATCAGCCCATCACCGTTAAGGTCTTTGTATTTGATATCCCCCGGCTGTAAATCATGATTGATGCCATTATTTGGGTCTCCGTCTTGATCTACCCAACTATCAATCTCTTCTTGAGAGGTAAAAAGACCTAAGGCTTCATATCCAAAGTAACGATTGACCAATTGTCCCGATTGCTGATAACGTGCTCTTGTTTCTTCATCAGCATAAACTGGTTCATCATAATGATCCCACTCTGCTCTTGCCAAAGATACATTTCCAGAAATACTGTATCTCACATCAGCTATTGTATTGTCATGTCCTATTACCAGTTCAAAACCTTTGGCTATTTGAGAGTTTATATTTTCCTCCGGTAACTCAGCACCAAAAGTTGTTGGTAAAGACTTCACTCGTTTAGCTAGCATCCCTTCTCTTCTTCTTTGGAAAACATCAAATTCAGTCCAGATTTTTCCATCAAAAAATTCCATATCCAAACCTAAATTGGCTATTGTCATTGTTTCCCAAGTAGCTAACGGATTCGCTAAACCTTTACTGTTTATTCCAGTAGTGGCAGTACCGTCTATGATATATGCTGAAGAGAATTGATAACCCGTTAAAAAGTTATAGTTACCGATGTTGTCATATCCTAATTGACCGTAAGATGCACGAAGTTTAATATTTTGAATCGCATCAACATCTTTCAAGAAAGCCTCTTCAGATATCCTCCAACCTACAGAAGCACTCGGGAAGAATCCCCAACGTTGATCTTCAGCAAATTTGTTTGAGCCATCATTACGAAACGTAAATTCTACCATGTATCGGTCATCGTACTTGTAGTTCAACCTTCCGACCAAACCAATTCGACCATCTTGCCAAGCCCAACCTTCTGTATATTGCTTGTCTGCACTACTCGCAAACATTTGCTCTACAGCAGAACTAATAAATGCTTGTCTACCTGCTGAAACAAAGTCTCCTTGAGAAGTAATGACTTCATTCAATAACAAGGCGTTCACTCTATGTTTACCGAACTCTCTTTCAAATCGTAACGAAAACTGAGCTGTTACCCTCTCTCCTCTTTCATAACCTTCATTGAGAAAAATACCACTTTCATCTTTCATTTCTACCTCAGAGTATCGCTCAGAAGTTTCATCGTAGTAAAAATAACTATAGTTACTTCTCCAATCCTTAGACCTTGTATTCCAAGAGTTATAATTCATGAATGCTTTTGCTGATAAACCATCTAGAAAAGGAGCTTTGTATTCCAATGCAGCATTTATACTTGAGTTGGTATAAGTACTTTCTGTATATCCCGAGATATCTCTTTGAGAGATATAGTTAGGTCCAATTTGAAAACCATTGTATACAGGATAAGATGGATCTGGATAAGTGGCAGGGAACATTGGGTTAGAAAATGCTACATTCGTCATAATCTCCTCCATATTTGCACCAGGATACTCTCTATTTTCAATTCGATGCGCAACATCCACTCTCAAATCTATACTTTCTGTAAGACCGATATTCAGGTTTGAACGCACGTTATGTTGTCCGTAGTTGGTATCATCACTTCTCAATACACTTGCTTGATCCATAAAACCATATGAAACAAAGTATTGAACATTTTCTGTACCTCCACGCACATTTACATTACTTTTAAAGATTGGAGCAGAATCACGAAAAGTTTCAGCATACCAATCTGTACTTTGACGAGTACCATCTCTGAATTCGTTAAAGTCTGCCTCAGTATAAGTATTTGGAGCATAATCATTTACTAACTCCATATACTGTAAAGCATTTACATATTCTGGAATGATGGTAGAACTTTGTGCACCATAAGAAGTATTCAAGTTTACTTGCATTCTTCCTTCCTTACCTCTTTTAGTAGTCACAAGAACAACTCCATTACCAGCTCTTGCTCCATATATGGCTGCTGATGCATCTTTAAGAACCGATATATTTTCAATATCATTGGGGTCTATTCGGCTAAAATCCATCTCAACTCCATCAACAATAACCAAAGGATTATCAAAACCACGAATCTTAATACTTGCACCGTCATTACCTGGCTCTCCACTTTCATTGGTCACAATTACCCCAGACAAACGTCCTGCCAATGAGTTTGTAACGGTAGTTGCTGGAACTTCAGCAATTTCAGAACCTTTTACTGCTGCAACCGAACCTGTTACATTTACTTTTTCTTGAACACCATAACCTACCACCACTACTTCATCCAATTGTGAAACATCTTCCTTCAGTGTAATATCAATTTTTGTTCGGCTGTTTATTGGTTCTATTTTAGAGGCATATCCAATAAATGAAAACTTAAGTGTCTCAGTTTGGGCAGAAACTAAAATAACGTACTCACCATTGAAATTAGTGATTGTTCCATTTTCAGTCCCAACTTCCATCACATTTACCCCTGGCATAGGCTGACCTACTTCGTCATAAACTACACCTCTAATGGTTTGCTTTTGCTCTTCTTGTTCTATAGAACTACTTTTGGTTTTAGTATATAAAGCAATCTGTTTTCCTTTTAAAGAATATGAAATGCTAGTCTTTAAAAAGATACTATTTAGCACTTTTTGGATAGATGCTTTATATGTCTGAACACTAACTTTCTGATTTAAATTTACATCATCAGGATTGTAAAAAAACCTGTAAGAACTCATCGACTCTACTTTACCCATGACAACTTCAAGAGTTTCGTTATCATAGTCTAAGGTAAATTGCTCAACATCATCTGCTTTTAGGATGGAAGTTGATAAACCTAATATAAGTAGCATCAGGGGTATAAATCTTCTGAAAGAAGAATCTACCCAACTTTTGGAATAGTCAATACTGTGCATACGCTTCAATAATTTAACAGTGATACCTTAGTGAGGTATAAAAAAGTAAAATTGCTCCTTATTTTTTAAAACAATGGCTAACGTAATATTAACCCCGTATCACTAGCCTATGCTAAGCACATAGGCTAATGAAATTTTATAAGGCCTTATTTTTTCATTAAAATAATCTCGTTATTCTCTTCCTTATAACTTAGCTGTAAAGTGGCTTCAAGTAGGTCTAAAACATCATAAAGATCTTCATTGCTTAAATCTGCAGTCAAACGTTCGTCAGCAATTTCAGAATCTTTGATCTTGATCGTTTTATTATACTTTTTAGAAAGATGTTTAACAGCTTCGCTCAGTTTGATGGCATTTAATTCCAATCTTCCATGACGCCAAGATGTAAAAAGATTCACATCTACATTTTTCACCCAATATCCTTTTCTCTTTCTATCAAAATTGAGCTGTTGACCAGGCTTTAGTACTACGGCTTCATCTTTATTCGGTAATTGAGCTGCAATCTTACCTTCAACTAAGGTAGAGGTTACACTCCCTTTCTCCGAATCTTGTAGTACGTTAAAAGATGTACCTAAAACCTTGATTTCAACATCTTCAACTTTAACTAAAAAAGGTTGTTTTGGATTGTGCGTCACATCAAAGAAACCTTCTCCCTTGAGTTCAACTAATCTTTCTGAGCCTTCAAAGGCATTTGCATAAGTCAAAGAACTTCCACCATTTAACCATACTTCTGTTTGGTCTGGCAGAACAATGTGTGATCGTCCTCCCTCTGGCACTACAATATGTGATAAACTTGGTGCAACCACATTGCTACTTTCATTTAAAACATAACCAAGGATTCCGAGCGCACATAACAGCGGAAGAAGTATCGCGGCGATATTTCTATACCCTATCCATAATGAAATTGAAGACTTATGGTCACTCGTCTCATTTTCTATATGTTTCCATACTTTCTCCTTAGAAAAAGTGTGAGGAATTTGATCGGCAATAGCCCATTGCTCTTCCAACCATTTTTCGACTTCACCATCTTGATGATTCTCATAAAACCATTTTAGAAAGTCTTTATCTTTCTTCCCTTCGGAGACATATTTAAAAAATTGAGACTTGTTTTCCACATTCATAATCGATTACTAAATGTCTTACAATAAATAATACGTACTAAATACGCTTTACCCCCTAATCACTTTTAATTTTTTTTAAAATATTTTAAAAATGTCAGATTTACCAATTTGTCGGACTATAAATAATTCAATTTGATCAAAAATTATTTATTGAAATAAAAGAGGAAAACGCCCCCTTAAATACATTGTGATCTGTATTTAAGAGGACGTTTTGAAAAAAATAATTAATAATCCTAATAACTCTATAAGAGTTGATTACAGGGCTTTTTCACTAGCTTTTACTCGTTTCCTAGCCAACTGATGTACATTGCTTTTAGCATCAATTGGACTAATTCTGAAGCTATAAGACATCGGCTTTGGTTTGAGTTGATATTTTTCTAGAGCCATTGCTCCCCATGAGTTATTTCCCGCTACACCACTCTGACCATAATCTATATTTAGATATACATTTTCACGAACATCTATGTCGGTGGTATGTCTTAATCGGAGCTTCTTTTTCTGTTCTTCATTCAGGTTTGGAGCATTATCAGCAACTAAGAAATCTTCTCGGGCATATGGAAGTGCTGTAAAATTGAAAGGAATACTCTCTGTTACAAATAATAATCCATCTCCATCTTTATTACTTACAGATAAATATTTCGTTTCGGTATGATTCCCATTCTCTTGTGGTCTTGAATATGCCCAATACAAATCTTCAGCCTCAGATTCATACCAATCAATCTCCATTGCGGTCTTTCGATCTATATAATTTTCCTCGGGTCCTCTACCATAATATCCTACGCTTTTTAATCCTTCCTCCAAAACTGCCTGTAAGCCAAATCTAGGAAGAATAGGAAGCTTACCTTGTAAAGGCTTAAACGTGGAATGAATGACAATATCACCCGAAGGATAAATTTCATATTGAAGTTGAATACTCGCATATTTCGTTGGAGAACCAATTTCAAAATTACAGTTGACCTTTAAATGGTTATTTACAGGCGTAAAGCTAAACTCTTTCAAACATTGACTTTGGTCTACATCTCTCCAAATAGCACACTTTTCCTCCATTTTCCAGCCATAATCATTATCAGTTATCCCTCTGAATAAATCAATCGTAAAACCTTCTTTGAAGTACTCATCTCCTCCGTAGTTCAGATGCGATATCTTTCCACTTTTCTTATCGAATTCTACACTGAAATTTTCATTTTTAACTTCCAAAAATTCATCTGTTTCACCAAATTCTAGGGAACTTCCCGTAGTTGTTAACTTTTCATACTCAGAAGCCAGTTGATAAGGTAATTGCTCTGAAGCATAAATATGATCAGAAGTTAATAGAACTAAAGGTTCATCTTTTAAAACTTCTAAATGAAGATAATAATCAGCGCTTCGTACCATGGAAATGGTACGTATAGGTAGATGAATGATGCCTTCATTTTCGGGTTTGATTTTAGGTAATTCAACGATTCCTTCTTGTACTACTTTTCCACCACTTTCCTTCAATTGGTATCTGAGTTTAAATTCAGATAAATTTAGGAAGCGATACTTATTTTTCACCTTCAAGCTATGCTTCAGAACATTTTCCCATTCAAAGCTAATATTCTGATAAACCTTCTTGACCTCTTTTAAAGCAGGCTGTGGTGTTCGGTCAGGGTCTACTAAACCATTCAAACAGAAGTTATCATCAGATGGCACATCATCGGGTCCAAAATCACCACCATATGCCCAATACGGTTTACCTTCTTCGGTATAAGCTTGCAATCCTTGATCTACCCAATCCCAAATGTAAGCTCCTTGTAGCTTTGGATACTTTTCAATCAAATCCCAAAACTCTTTTAAATTCCCAGTTGAATTCCCCATTGAATGGGCATATTCGCATTGTACATAAGGGCGAGGGTCATCTCCTAATGCATAAGCTTCCATCACATCCAGTTCATCATACATTGGAGCAATCATATCTGTGTTTCTCACTTTATCTGCTTGCTCATAAACAACAGGTCGAATCTTATCCCACTTCTTTAGCGAATCATAACATTTTGAAAAGACAGGCCCGTTTGAACTTTCATTTCCAAGTGACCAATAAATGATTGCAGATTGATTTTTATCTCTTTCATACATTCGCCTAACTCGATCTAGGTGCATAGCTTCCCACTCTTCCAAAAATGCAGGATGTTTCGAACGGTCATAATTCATACCTTGGAGGTCTGCCCCTATTCCATGAATTTCAATGTTTGCTTCATCGCACATGTAAAAGCCATTCTCTAAACAGAATTCATACATTTTCTCGGGTTGAGGATAATGCGATGTACGAATAGCGTTGATGTTATGCGCTTTCATGAGTTTTAAATCTTTTAGCATCATTTCTTCATCTACAAAATGACCTGTGACTGGATGAAACTCATGAAGATTGACTCCTTTAAGCAGTATTGCTTTGTTGTTTACCTTCAACTGCCCGTTTTCTATTTTGATATTTCTGAACCCAACTTTTTGCGTAATCACCTCTGAAGTTTTACCTTCTTTATCTTTGAGTTCGAGTAAAAGTGTATAAACGTTTGGTGTTTCAGCAGTCCAAAAATCCACCTCTAAAGCCTGATTTTCAATAAAAAAATCTTGATCACCCTTTTCTAATGTTTTAGTATATACAAGATTGTCTTTTTCTAGAATACTAACGTCTATTTCATCTACAGATGCTGATGTGTTCGCTTGTAATTGAAGAATTCCTTTTTGCGTACTAACATCAAAATCGGTACGTATGGAATAATCATCGAGGTGTGCTTTGGGTCTTGTGATCAATTGAACTTCTCTATGAATACCACTCAACCTCCAGAAATCTTGATCTTCAAGATATGAACCTGAAGAAAAGCGGTAAACTTCAACAGCTAACTCATTCACTCCTTCTTTCAGATATTTCGTTACCTCATACTCTGTTGGGGTTTTAGAGCCTTCACTATACCCTAAGAATTCTCCATTTAACCATACATAATAGGCTGAAGCAACACCTCCAAAATGAAGTAATACCTCTTCTCCTTTTTCTATCGAACGATAATCAAAAGTCGTTTTATAAGCCCCAACAGGGTTTTCTTCTGGCAATACATATACGGAAGTGTCTAGGGTAAAAGGATATGGAATATTGGTGTAAATAGGATAACCGAAACCTTGTACCTCTATCGTACCTGGTACCTGGATATCATCCCAGTCTTTGACACTGAAACCTTCCTTATAAAAATCAGATGGACGGTCTTGAGGATTACTGGAGTAATGAAATTTCCATGTACCGCCCAAGTCTTTCACAAAAACTGATTGATCAATATCTGCTGCTAAAGCTGCTACTTTATCTTGAAATGGAATAAAGGTAGCTCTTGCTGGAAGTCTATTGATATTGAATACCGTAGGATCTTGCCATTCTTTCAAGACATCACCTTTCTTTGGTGGATTTGAAAGCCCACAGGCATTAATGATCAAGGTTAAAAAAACGAGATAATATGATTTTTTCATAATGTTCTGTTTAGTTGGATAATGGTTCTGCGTTGATTCCTTCTCTAGTCATTTTGACTTCTTTGATACTCCCATCCTCATAATATTCTAAGTATTCTGCACATACTCTTCGCTCATAAGGGCTTGGTCCTTCTACATGGTAAAAGAGGTACCATTTATCCCCTAATTGGGCTATCGAATGGTGTGAATTGCGTGAATTGTTATCAAGAATGACCCCTCTATATTCAAAAGGACCGTAAGGAGATTTTGAGGTACTATAAACCAATAATTGTTTTACGGCTCCATCCCTTTCGATATGGATAGGATATGAAAAATAGTAAGTATCATCTTTTTTGTGTACCCAAATTCCTTCTCCATAATTCTTGAGCGATAGCTTCTGGGGTTCTTCCGCTAGCTCAATTAGATTATCTTTCATCTTAGCCATGGCTACCCCATTTCCTCCTCCATAGTATAAATACGCTTGATTGTCTGTATCTACAAATATGTGAGGGTCAAAAGAGAGCACTCCTTCTACTTGATTTTTAGTTATCAAGGGTTTGTCTAAAGCATCTTCAAAAGGACCATTTGGTTGATCTGAAACAGCCACACCTATTTGGAATTCGGCAGGAAAGAAGAAATAATACTTTCCTTTCCAATACATGGCATCGGGTGCAAATGCTGCTTGTTTTGCCCAAGAAATTTTTTCGAGGCTGAAGATTTCCCCTTCGTTTTTCCAGTTTACCAAATCTGTTGAAGAATAAGCATGCCACCTTTTCATTTCTTCCCAAGAGGTACTTCCTACTTCGTCCGTGGAAGGATAAATCCAATACTTTCCAGCCCATTCATGTATGGATGGGTCTGCATGAAAATCTGGAAGAATTGGTTTTTGTGCTAAAACCTTAGCGGAAATACATACGATTAAACATACAATAAAGTATTTCATATCACTAGATTTTCATCTTCTTCTATTAGTCTAAAACTCGCTTTCAAGCCTTCTTGTGAATTTGTGCCAATCCAAACTTCAAACTCACCAATTTCTGCTTCCCACTTTCTGTTTGCAGTATAAAATTCTAAATCCTTTTCAGTCAGTTGGAAGACTACATCTTTTTTCTCTCCCTTTTTCAGTAATATCTTTTTGAATGCCTTTAGTTCTTTTACGGGACGAGCAGCACTTGCCACAACATCTCTGATGTACAGCTGAACAACTTCTTCTCCATCATAGTCACCTGTATTTTCAAGACTCAAACTGAGATCTAAAGTCCCACCTCTATGTAAAGTTGATGAGCTAAGACTAAGATCAGAATATTTGAATGAGGAATAACTCAAACCATACCCGAAAGGAAACAAAGCCGTTTTCTCATTATCTGTATATCGTGAAGAGAACACCGTTTCATTATCATGTGGTCTTCCCGTCCACTGATGGTTGTAATATAGAGGTAGCTGTCCAACTGATCTTGGAAAAGACATAGGTAACTTGCCTGCGGGATTATAATCACCAAAGACAACATCTGCTATTGCATTACCAGATTCAGAGCCTAAATGCCATGTCTCTAAAATTGTAGGTACTCGATCTACAATTGGACTTAGATCAAGAGGTCTTCCGTTCATGAGCACTACCACAACGTTCTTATTCACTTTCAATATTTCATTCAACAGCTCTAACTGTAAGCCTTTGAAGTTAATTTCTGTTTGGCTTCTAGCCTCACCAGATTGATAACAATTTTCGCCCATAGCTAATACAACAACATCAGCTTGTCTTGCCGTATTTATAGCTTCAGTCATTCCTCTTCTATCCGAATTGTTGTAATTCAGAAAATCAACAAACTCAATTTCTTTCTGAACATAAGTAGGTCCTTCAGCTAAGCTTAAGTTTTCGGTGCCTATTTTATTCGTAAATCCTTCCCACAGTGAAACAGCTGAATGTTTCTTCGCCTCTGCTCTCCAATTTCCAATTGGGCTATCTTTGTCTGTTGCCAATGCACCAATTACAGCGATCTTTTGTCCCTTCTTCTGAAGTGGTAATACTTTGTTTTCATTTTTCAATAAAACAATAGACCGTTTTGCGATTTCTCGAGCTGATTTTTTGAAAGAAGGTGAATTTACCCACTTCTTCTCTCTTTCTTCATCGCAATAACGATATGGGTCTTCGAATAAACCTAGCTCAAATTTTAGTTTTAAAACTCTTCGTACTGCATCATTGATCAATTCTATGTTTACTTCACCACTTTCAACCAATTCCGACAGATTTTCGGAATAACAATTTCCTTCCATATCCATGTCAGAACCAGCTACAATGGCTTTGAAAGCTGCTTCTTTATCATTGGCTACAACTCCATGCTCATTCATTTCTCCTATTGAATTCCAATCCGATACAACAAAGCCTTCAAAGCCCCAACTCCCTTTTAAGATAGTTCTTTGCAACTCTAAATTAGCCGTACAAGGCACTCCATCTATCGTATTAAATGCATTCATAAAAGTAGCAACACCCGCATCTAAACAAGCTTTAAAAGGAGGAAGAATAACATTGTGTAAGGTGTGCTGAGTAAGCTCTACCGTATTGTAATCCTTTCCACTCTCAGCGAATCCATAGCCTGCAAAATGTTTCGCACAAGCCGCAACAGTATGTACAGATTTAAGATCATCGCCTTGGAAACCTCTCACTCTAGCTTGCCCAAATTGACACCCAAGATAAGTATCCTCTCCCGCTCCTTCCATAACTCTTCCCCAACGTGCATCTCTGGAAATATCAACCATTGGGGCAAAAGTCCAATTCAAGCCTGCAGCTGACGCCTCCTTAGCTGCGATACTTGCAGATAGTCGGGCAAGGTCTGGTTCCCAAGAAGCAGACTCTGCTAGAGGAATTGGGAAAATAGTTTGATATCCATGAATGACATCAAGGCCAAAGATCATCGGAATTCCTAAACGAGAATGTTCGACGGCTAACTCTTGTGCTTTTCGAATTTCTTTAACTCCTACAACATTTAGCATTGAGCCAACTCTCCCATCTTTAATTTTTTGGTAAAGCGCTTGCTCAGTTCCTCCTGTTGGAACAGGACCTGTCATTTGCCAAAGTGTAGAATATTGAGATAACTGTCCAACCTTTTCATCCAAAGTCATGATGTTCAAAAGGCTGTCTACTTTGAGTGTTATCCTATCGCTGTCAGTTCCTTTCAAATTCGATTCTGGATTACAAGACCAGATTGAAAGGGCAAAAATTAAGGTAAAAAGTTTGAATGTTTTCATCATTTATCATCAAAAAGAATAAAATTCACTTTCTACACTTATATACATCTTTAGCATCAATCACCCCCTAATATTAATCTCAGAAATTTTAAATCTTACACTAAGATCAACTCTTTAAATGGGCATTGAAATGTTAATAGCTCAGCATAAAAAATTCTTAAAGAAGCCTAAAAAAGATTTGTTTAGTTAAATTTCATTTACGTATATTGGTCATAATTAACGTCTGTATTACACTTAAGGAGTGTGAGTAAATATCCTTACAATTCTACAATTAGAACTTTTTTTTTGATGATTAACGAAGCTCTACTAGATAACTTTTTAAAGGGAGATCACTATGCTTTCCGTATTGTTTTCGAAGCATATAGCCCTCGTGTTTACGGGATGTGTTATGGCTATTTTAAATCTAGGGAAGATAGTGAAGAATTAGTTCAAGACATCTTCGTAAAACTTTGGAAATACAGAGCAAATATTGATGTAACGAGAGGAGTAGAGGCTTATTTATTCCGCATGACAAAAAATGAAATCATCAATAAAATCCGTAAATCAGAGCTTCAAACTGTCGGATATTCTAATGTAGAATCCCAACTCTACCAAGAAGAAAATCCTGAAGAAATCACTGACTTCAAGTTTAAATCTGAAAAAGTGAAGACTTTGATAGAAGAGCTTCCAGAAAAATCAAAAGCTGTTTTTATTGCTAGAAGAATGGAAAATAAATCCAATAAAGAAGTCGCTGAAGAATTTGGGCTTTCAATAAAAACTGTAGAAAATCATATGACACGTGCTTTGAGTTTCTTACGTAAAAGAATGGTTGAGGAAGACATTATGATTTGGATAGTGATTTGGTGTTGTAGCCAAGACTTTTTCAAAAACCTTTAGTTTTCCATTCTATTCATACTCCTTGAAGATTAGGTATGTAGATTTCGACTATTTATCCCACCCCAAACCTTTTCAAATAAAAATTAATTTATAATTATATGAACCAAGAATGGGATGATGTGACTTGTGATTCATAAGTATGAACTCTCACTAGCTTAAAAATTAAAAAAGCCAGCATTTTGAAATGCTGGCTTTTTTAATGTTTTATCCGAATACAAAACATTAAATTATTTCACAAGACCTAGATCAAACCCATCTCTCTGGACTTTAATAAGAGCTGAGCACTATTAGATACATCTAGCTTTTTCAACATATTTTTCCTATGAGTTTTTACCGTATGTGGGGAAATATTTAGTGTTCTTGAAATTTCATTAGAATTAAATCCTCTGTTAATAAATCCTAGAATTTCACGCTCTCTATTGGTAAATATTTTTTGGAAATAATTTATTTCTTGTTCATTTAAATCAAGTGTCCCAATGCCTTTTATTTCACAAATTAAATGATCAAGAGTTTTTGGTTTTAAATAAGTTATATCTTCCCAATACGATACCGAATGCGTCATGATTCCATTTTTTCTACCATTATCTACAACTGTTCGTTTGTAATGATAAATTTTTCCATGCTTCCCTTTTAGGGTTGCAATAGCTTGTAATTTCGCTACAAAAATATCATTGGTTGAGGTAGAAACATCATTCACCCATTCAAAAGATTGTTGAGCTAGACGTGCGTTTTTGTCATAGCTTTCTTTGTCCATCAGATCAAATAGATCAAGAAATGAATTCAACTCTGTTATTGTGTATCCTGCTATTTTTTGTTCTTTATTAAATCTTGTTTCTCCATTTAGATAATTAAATTCTAGGGTCGGTTTTATGATTTGTTCTTTACCAAAAGGGTCTACATAATCAATATTGGGTAAAATAATTCCGCTTTCATTTCTTTCTTCAAGGTAGCTTTCTGTGCTATCCTTAAATAATTGTTCATTCATTTCTAGTTTTAAATTTCAGTAGTATTAAAAAGTAAAAAATTATGCAAAAAAATAGCGTACTCTCCTTATGGTCGGTTAGAGAAAAAGCCTTTTAAACACACTAATTTTGATGATATGATCTAAAGTTTAAGATTAGTTAGAGATAAGTATCATCAGACTCATTTATCGCTATTGCATACAATATGCACAAATATAATTATTAATTAACTAAACTTATTTATTCACTATAAACTTTATATAATTTTAGCTAACGGATTAATGATTTTAAAAGTATGCCTCGAAACCATATCAATTTTATTATTATTCTAATCGTGTCTATTTCAAGGTACTATTCTAGCGTAGCATTACTTTTTTACAGAAAAGCGTAAGTAAAAAAAATCTTTGTCTTTAGACTCATATCGTCGTTTTGAAGTACAAAACACATGGCTTGCTACTGAAGGGGAATAATAGGCATTAGGGAAAATAAACTGTTTAAAATAAAAATACCCCAAAACTGTGATTATTCAATTTTGGGGTATGAAGTATTATTTTGGAAGAAAAATCAGTTCCTGATATAGTATACTCCGATTACAAAACAGTAAGAGGTTTTTTGGCCTTTTGAACTTGAAGAATCACTGAAGATATCTGTCCTCCATCATCAGGAAATTGAACTTTAAGCTGATTTTTTCCTTGCTTCAATAAACTAATATCAAACGGTATTTCAAGAGTTCCAAAGAATTGTCTTCTGTTATGCTGATTGTATCCCTTGATCAAATCCCCATCCGTATTTAACGGCTCATCATTTAACCACACATTAGGCTTCAAACTTGCATTTAAAGCTCGTCCAAGGCCAATTCTGAGTATTGCTTCTCCATGTCCTGTTTCAACATCATTTATCGAGAATGACAACTCTTTATTAGCTTCAATGTTCTGAAGGTAAGTGTCTGCATAGTATTTTGAACTCACAATTGTATTATCAAATTTGACAGACGACTTAAACTTGTAAGTAAGCACTACCGTTTCTCCATATACTAATCTTACTTTTTGAGGAGCTTCATTTAAAGTTTCAAGTGTAAGTTCTGGTGCTTTATCGATGAATGTTTTTACCCTTTTAAGTTCTACACTTTTAAGACCTTTTGCTTCTAAAAGATTCAAGTCTAACTCTTGAGTTTCATCGTTCAGGTTATTCAATACGACATACAGCTTTTTGCCATCTACAACAGCTAATTTCTGAATATCTACATTGGAAGAATTGATTCTTACTCGCTCACCTTTGATGTCTTTCCAGACCTCAAAAAAGTATTTACGAGAAGTTAATTCCCAATTTCCATTACTATCTTTTGTCCATAAACCCGCTTTAGAATATTTTGCTGTAGGATGCTGTTTTCCTGTAGAAAATGGAATACTTGTCACGATGCCATCCCCTCTTTCCATAAAGGACATAACCATGTGAATTTGCGACCTTACTGCTTGCGCATTTTCAATTGGATGATAATTTGAGATACCACTTTTAGGCTTCCAGTTCGGTTGATCAGAAACTAGCCTTCCATATTCGGTCACAGCAATAGGCTTTACAGTTCCTAGTTTTAAAAAACTGTAAGCTTCAATCATGTCAAGAATAGCTTCTGCATTTGAACCCGACCTTCTTCCTCCAGTATTATTCAAACCTTTGCCATCATAAAGATGAACTGAAAAAATATCTACATCGGCTCCTGCTATATCAATGAACTTCTTATACCTCGAATTCCAAACTGAGAAGTCATCTTTTTCAAACTCTGGCCATGCAGAACCATAACCCAAAAGTTTCATGTTTTTCAGCTCTGGAGTAGCATGAATAGCTTGTCCCATATCCCTATGAAATTCGCTTATTTTAGTGATAATATTATCCGTTTTGGCTTTATTCCTTTTTCCTGGATAATGATCATGTGCATGAACCATTGGCTCATTTAAAGGCTCAAAAAACATGGGAACAGACGGCCAACTATCTTTAAAACTTTGAGCTGTAAATGCTGAAATCTGTTTAGAAAAATCAGAGACATCTACAGTCGAATAGTCTACGGTCTTATCATAAAATAGATTTTTAGCAGTTCCTGTAGCCACATCATTGGTTACTTCTCTCACACCATCAAATCGATCTTTTACAAAAGGTATTTTCCCGTTTTTGACCATGCCTACAGGGTTCCAAAAACGTCTTGAACCCTTATAATCATATTCGATATTATACTCCTTTTTAAATTTAATAAAATCGGGGTCATCCTTCTTTTTACCATCAAACCAAATATGAGCATTTAAATATTTGCCTCTATCAAAAGTAGATTCACTCCCAATAAAGCGTTGTGTTTTGTGATCTATGGTAATAGTCCCTTGGGCAATTGATGTATTTTCTACTGCTAGAAATAGCCCAATTAGGTACAACATGCGTTTAAAAATTTTTCCTCTCATCTTCCTTTCTAAAAAATTATAGCCATTACCAATTAAATAAAATCGTATTTGGCCAATTAATACAATAACGGATACAAAACACTAGGCTTGTATCCGTTAGCTGAATTTTAATATTAATCAATAAGTAATTTGATTGTCTTCACTCCAAATTGAGATTCAGATTTCAGAATATAAACTCCAGATTTATACCCCTTCGCTGAGATATCTAAATCTTTTTGTTTTACAGTTTTATGGAAAAGAAGCTCACCATCTATGCTAAAGAGACTTACCTTAGTTTCAATATCCTTGTCTAAGGCTAAATGAATATTCCCTCCTGTTATTGGGTTTGGAAATACACTCACTTTACTAAAATGCTCATTTAACTGATCTTCAATTGCTGTAATTCTTGCCGAACTAGATACCTCAGCAAATCTCCATTGCGTATAATTGCCTGTATAGCTCTCTGACGGCCTTTGAACCATTTCATAATCTAAACCTGTGTCTGCACTAATATCGTCGTAAGAACTAGGCCTAAAGTACATTCCACTCCATCTATTTTTCAAATAGAACCATTCACCAGTACTTATTACCTTTTCCCATTGCGTCATGTGCCAAGTATTACTAGCATCTACAGCTTCTAAAGCAGATCCATCTACTTCTGAAACAGGCCTTATATATCTTCCTGTTTCTTTGTTTTTTAAATAGAAATAATTCGTTTCTCCTTCAACAGGAATCATTTGCCATTGTACAAAATCTGCTTTCCAAGAAGATGGCGCTTGAACCATCAAACTTCCCTCTACATCTTCTTTTGGTCTCAGATATTTTCCAGTTTCTCTATTTTCAATGAAGAAATAATTTGATGGCGCAACATAAGGTTTATCATTGGTATTTACTTGAAGAACAACCGAACTTATATGTCCTCCTCCATCAGAAAACTTGACTGAAACCGTATTATTTCCAGCATTCAAATAAGAAAGATTTACAGGTATTTCTAGAACCCCAAAAAATCGAGAACGATTGTTTTGATCATAACCTTTGATCAAATCTCCATCTGTGTTTACATCGTTTCCATTTACGGTTACTGTTGGCTTCAGACTCTTTCCTAAATCACGCCCCACTCCTACTCTCAATATAGCATTCCCACTTCCATTACCTCTGTCAATTCCATTAAAAGTAAAAGAATTGGCTGTATTTGCTGTTATTGCTTGAAGGTATGTAGAAGCATAATATTTTTTGCTAAACTCTGTGTGATCTGATGTTATAGCAAGGTCAAAATTGTACACTAGAACAATAGTCTCTCCATATTCCAAACTTAAACTTGAAGGAGCTTGAGTAACTGTTGTTTGAGTGAATTCTGGTTCTTTGTCTACAAATGTCTTTAACCTTTTGATTTTTACATCATTCAAATCTGATGTATTTAAGACATTCAAATCAACTGTTTGAGTAACATCATTTAAGTTGTTTAATACGACATAAAGTTGCTTCCCATTCACAAAAGCTTGTGACTGAACATCTACATTTGTAGAATTTATACTCACACGCTTCCCTTTCACATTTTTCCACACTTCAAAGAAATATTTTCTTGGTGTCAACTCCCACTGATTTGCGCTATTTCTAGTCCATAATCCTGCTTTTGCATACTCTTCTGTAGGTTCTCCTTTTCCTGTTGAAAACGGAATGGTAGTTACCATATGATCTGCTCTTTCCATAAAAGACATCACCATATGAATTTGAGATCGAACTGCTTGTGAGTTTTCTATCGGATGATAATTGGAAACGCCATTTCCTTTTGCCCAATTTGGCTGATTATCCACGAGTCTGCCATATTCTGTGATTGCCAGAGGTTTTACTTCACCCAATTTGATAAAGCTGTATGCCTCAATCATATCCAAGATTGCCTCTGAATTTGAACCTGATCGACGACCTCCGCTATTATTCAAACCTTTTCCATCATAAAGATGAACTGAAAATATATCTACGTCAGCTCCTGCAATATCTATAAACTTCTTGTATCGGGTATTCCAGATATCAAAATCATCTTTTTCAAATTCTGGCCATGCAGAAGCATAACCTGCAACTTGCATATTTTCAAGTTCGGGTACAGCACGTACAGATGCTCCAACATCTCTGATAAATTCACAGATTTTAGTAATTACCTTATCTGTTTTGGCTTTATCATTTCCAGGATAATACTCATTTGCATGAACCATAGGCTCATTTAAAGGCTCGAAAATAGTCGGTAACGGACTCCATTCATCCTTATAATTTTGGGCAATGTAATTGGCTACATTCTTAGAATACACCGAGATATCTGCTTCGGCATAATCCACATTAGAATCGTGAAACAGGCTATTTGGGTGTCCTGTATCCACGTGTGGAATAGGGATTCTCACCCCATCATAGACTTCTTTTACAGATGGAATTACTCCATTTTTAACTTTACCTAACGGGCTCCAAAAGCGACGTGAGCCCAAATATTCTGAATTGAGTAGATAATCAGTTTTGAACTGTGTAAAATCAGCATCTTCATTTGGAAACCAGAAATGTGCTTGTAAATACTTATCTCTGTCTAGTGTAGATACATTACCTATAAAACGTTGTGTTTTATGATCTACCGTAATTGTTCCTTGTGCATTTGAAAATGAGGTATAGAAGAGTAGACCTGCCAAAATAGACAGGAAACGAATTGTAGTAAATTGTTTCATGTTTAGGGGAATAATTAGAGATGTTATTGGTAAAATATAAAGTCCCTCTGCCCAGTATGAAAATATAGGATTGAACAGAGTCTAGAATCCGTGATTGAAGTATTGAGAATAAAATAATAAAATATAGACTTACCTTAAAAAATCGGCTATACCAAGATGGTATAGCCGATCAAAATTTACCATTTAGATAAAAACCTAGAACGATTATTCTGCTGGTCTGAAATTATCTTTTGCGATGAGAGAGAAGTCATCTACATAGATAGTTCCAGTATTTTTAATTCTGATTTGTACAGAAATTTCTTCATCTGCGTTAGCAGTCCATTCTTTGTTGATTGTCACCCACTCCCCTTGTTTGAAAGAGTTGATGCTTTCCCAAAATTGCTTATTACCGCTTGGTTTAGTGATCCATGGTGCTACGAATGGCAATGCACTACCTGGCTCAACATAAACTTTATAACTGAAAATATACGTTTTACCAGCTTCTACAGCAACACCTGACTCAGGAAGACATTGTGCGAAAGTCCAATCACCTGAAGATGATACCATCTTCATACTATAATTACCGCTTGCAACTTGTTCTGTAGAGTTGTATGTCAATTCACCAACATTGTCGAATGTAGGTCCCCAGTACACTCCACCATCTTCAAATCCGTAGATATCAGCTGAGAATAGATTTGGAATAAACATGGTTACTGGCAAATCTGTAAAGCTTTCAGACTGTCTAGTGTCAGTAGACTCTAAACCACCACTGTAAGACACTAAAATCTCATCATCAGAATAAACTGCATCAAACAGGCTTAACTCTATGATTGTAGCGTCAGAAGCGTCTAGAGCAACCGATTTTACTGAACCTGCTACGCCATTTATTTTCACTGAGAAATAATCTTTTGCATCTGCAGGAAGATTTGTAAACTCTCCGTTAAATGGAATTCTAATCACATGATCTATAGTTTCTACCAAATCTCCTTGCTGTACGAATGGCTTAGTAGACGGTATTACTTTGATTGGAATAGGGAATTTGTAACGATCTTGATCTGGCGGAATATTTAGCCCTGTTCTACTTGCCGTCAAGAATACACTTGCCATTCCTAATTTTTTGAAGGTAGGCTGGATTACTTCATCAGTATAAACATCACCCGCAATTTCCCACTTTCTCGTATCTGGAAGACCGATTGTAGTTACATCGGCAAACTCTAACACATCACCTGCTTCAACATAGATTGTATCAGTGTTTTCTTGGTCAATCAACTCAAACAAACCTGTTACCTCATCAAACTGTCTCACTTCCATCTCAACCTCAATGGTATCGAAAACAAATACACTAAATGTAGTATCTATCACCCATAGACCATCTTCGTAAACTGATTCTAAAGTATCAACACCCTTGAATGAAACGGAGTCTTTAAACGTATTTCTCAAGTTTACCTCAAAAAGGTCTGTTGCGCTTCCTTCTGTGAAAAAAACGTTAATTGTATTTTCAGTTGAAGTATTACCACCTTTATCTACAATAAATTGTGTGTAATCTTCATCATCTCTTGTGATTCTTCCTTCCAAAAACTCTGCACTTAAAGGAATTGTCCATTTATGGTCTACCGCATTGTGCGAAAGATCGGAGAAAGAGATAAAGTCATTTACGCCTATAAACATTGCAGGAATAGTGTCTTCACCTTTTACTACAAATGTTTCAGCTCTGAAATTGCTATTATAAAAAGCGATATCTGAAAAAGTATTAGGCTCTACATATTCCTCCTCACAAGAGTATGTGAAGAAAGCCAGCAGAGAGAGCGCTAACGTTATAAATTTATTTTTCATCACTGTAATATTTTTATTTTTCATGAATGGCTTTCAAAACAACCATGCATTTAAAAAGTAAGTATCTCAATGAAAATGAGGTCTATTTAGGTCAAAATAGACCTCATTATTCGTTTTAGTTGATATTAGGATTAGCCGTTTTTTCACCATTTGGAATTGGCCAATAAGCGTGAGCGTCAGCATTATAATTTGCTGCAGCCTCAGTAAAATCTGAGTATCCTCCGCCTTCAACACCGCGAACCAAAATAGCTGACCATCTAGTCAAATCTTTACCTTCTGAATTCACAATAGTATAAGGTTCAACTCCATATTCTTCTAAAGCAAGCTCTTCAAAACGTTCCTTGGTGATACCCCATCTTCTCATATCAAGATGACGGATAGCATGTCCTTCAACTGATAATTCAAGTGGTCTTTCGACGTACATCAAATGTTCCATCAAAGATTCGGCAGTATAGTCTACACCATTAAAATCTGCAGAAGAAAACTCACTAGAAGGTTGACCAATCAACTGAAGTGCCGATCTGTGTCTTACTTTATTGACATAGCTAAGCGCTTCATCTATTCTACCTGCATCAGTACCACCTTTGATTAAAGCTTCGGCATACATCAAATAAACATCCGCTAGTCTGATCACACGCATATTGATTCCCGAACGCTGAGAAGGCTGAATATCTCTTTCATTTGTAACCGTTTCCCAGTTTGTGTGCTTTCTGAAATAAGCATATTCTTGGTTATTAAACTGAGCTGCCTCTCCTGGAAGAACTTGGTAATATGGAAGAGATTCATCATCTGCAAGCGCCAAAGAATATGAGGTTCTAAGTGAAAATTTTCTCAATTCAGGATTACCATCTCCATCTTCTATTATCTCGTTATTTTCATCTCTTAACCAGTTTCTAGGATCATTTTTATCTACAGGGTCATTTCTGTAAGCATATGTCAATGACAAACTTGGCAATACTGCTCTCCATCCACCTACTGGGCTAAAAGAGTAGTTGATACCTGTTGAAACTTGCTCGTCATCCCAAATATTAATTTCAGACTTATATGCTAAAGTATAAGCTATCTCTAGAATTGACTCCGAGTTGAACTCTGTAGCTTCACTGAAATTATCATTGATATTTTCAGTCAACATATAGTTGTAATTATCGATTACATCTTTGAAATGCTCGGCTGCAGCATCATAATTCTCTGCATAAAGTTCTGCTTTACCCATTACTGCGGCAGCAGCACCTTTAGTTACTTTACCTGCAAGTTTCGCATCCCATTCTGTTGGTAGATTTTCATAAGCAAATGCCAAATCTGCCATGAAAAACTCTCTAATTACACTTTCATCCTGTAAAGGTTGGTAGAAATCTTCCTCATCAACAGGAACACTTTCGTAAAGAATTACACTACCATTGTTAAATGAGTTATGTAAGTAGAAATAGAATAAACCTCTCAAGAATCTAGCTTGTGCCAAAATCAAATTTGCAGTTTCTTGTTGTTCTTCAGTGTCCAAAGTTGGTAATATATCATCATACGCTTCAATTACCTGATTCGCTCTGAAAATACCTTTATACAATGCTTGCCACTTGTTGTTTGGAGCAGCAGAAGCATCATTGAAAGTTTGAAGGTAATAAGGTGCATTTCCGTTACTAGGGTTTGGTCTACCAAAACCAGGGTAACACATGTCTGTACGAATATATTCTTCTGGAACAGAAAGTACCTGTGCATGCTTAAATGCGTTGTACACAGCTGTAAGTCCCATTTCTAAGTCATTGTTATCCTTCCAAAAGCTGTCTGTAGACATTTCATTCGGATTGACTTTCTCTAAAAAGTCAGTACAAGATGCAAAAGGAATAGTTGCAATCAGTCCTAATGCGATATATTTATAGATTAACTTTCTCATTTGATTTCAATAAATTTTCGATTAGAATTCCAATTGAATACCAGCTCTGTAAGATGCACTGATCGGATAATTACCTTTGTCAATACCTCTTGTATTCAGACCGTCATTACCAACTTCAGGGTCAAATCCTGAATAGTTTGTAATTGTGATTAAGTTCTGTCCTGCTAGGTATACTTTGAACTTTGATAGACCCAATGCTTTTGAAGCATTATTAGGTAGTGTATAACCGATTGAAAGGTTTCTCAAACGAGCAAAAGAGCCATCTTCTAACCAATAATCAGTATATCCTCTGTAGTTCTCATGGTCACGTCCTCTGTAGGCTGGAATATTAGATGCAGTATTTGCTGATGACCACTGATAAACAAGGTCTTGGTGAGTTCCATATTTGTAAGAATATGCTTTACTACCATTCAACACTTCTCCACCAATTGCACCATACCATTGCATCGAAATATCAAAGCCTTTGTAACCAGCTGATAAATTCAAACCAACTTCGAAGTCTGGCATACCACTTCCTTTGTAAACTCTATCTTCAATTGTGATTTCGCCATCACCATCTTGGTCTACATATTTCAAGTCTCCTACTTTAGCAGTAGATGCAAAACCTGGCATTGCTTCTTGATATGCTTGGAGCTCTTCTTCGTCTGAAATGACACCATCAGTTTCAATCAGGAAGAACGCTCCTGCTTCATAGCCTTCTCTCAATACTGATACTTTATCTTCATTAGGAACACCATCAGCGACTGTACTTCCGTCTAAGAATGCCATTTTGTTTGAACCAGACATTTTAGTAACTGTGTTTTGGTTCTTCGCATAAGTAGCTCCAATAGACCAGTTAAAGCCATTTTCACCAATATGACGGTAGTTTGTAGAAAGCTCAAGACCTCTGTTGTTCATGTTTCCGACATTCAAAACTACTGTTGAGTTTGAGCCTGCTCCAGTAGACGGTGCTAACAATACAGGGAAAAGCATATCTTCCTTATTTGTATCGTAAATGTCGGCTGTGAATGTCAATTTATTATTGAAGAAAGCTAAGTCAATACCAAGGTTGCTTTGAATTGTTGTTTCCCACTGAACATTAGGATTGGCAAACTTAGTTTGAGTAGCTCCGAGTGCTAAAGATTCATTTCCTAATCCACCATAAACATAGTCTTTAGTTAATGTAATCGTAGCAGCATTGCTATAATCTAAGAAGTTTTGGTTACCAGTAGTACCGTGACTTGCTCTAATTTTGAATACATTCCACACATCTGATAGTCCTTTGAAGAATGATTCCTCAGAAATATTCCATCCCCCAGAAATAGAAGGGAAAATACCCCATCTTGCATCTTCTGAGAAACGAGATGAACCATCTCTACGAGCACTTACACTAAGCAAATAACGGCCTTTGTAATCGTATTGTAAACGTCCTAGCATACCAACTAGACTGTTAGATTTATCCTGATTCCACCCTGTTCTTGAACCTGCATCAGGGTCTAGAGTAGCGGCATTCAAAACAGGTAGATCATTACTAATCAAATCATATTTTCTTCCAAAGAAAGATGTAAATACATACTCTTCAAGCGAGAAAAGTGCTAATGTTTTAATCTGGTGACCATTGAACTTCTTTTGGTAGTTGAAAGAGTTCTCCCAAGCCCAATTTGATCTTGTCTCACTTTCATTGTAAACACCTGATCTATTCTGCATTTGTACTAATTCACCCTCAAAGTCATAAGCTCTGAATAAAGGATTAATACGAACTCTAGTGTTGTCTGTGAAACCTCCACCTACTCGAGATACAAAATTGAAACCTTTAGCAATTCTATACTGAGCTCTAAGGTTATAATTCAAGTGATTACCATCTTTAAAGTCTGTTTGCTTCAACTTATACATCATATTTCCTAAGTTGACCGCTTCAGTACTTCCTGCACTACCTGCATCCTCAATGGTAGATTGGCTAGGATCAATTTCTCTCTGGAAAGGCTTGTATTTGAAAGCCTCTAAAAGCAATTGATAAGGTGCGTATTGTCTTTCTTCAATTCTAAATCCTAAACCTGTATTGATTGTCCATTTTTTCTTTTTGAAAGTAGCATTTGCACGAACATTCATACGATCGTAAGAAGAATTGATCAATGTACCTTCTTGTTGAAAATATGTACCAACAATACTGTATGTTAAATCATCTTTACCTCCTGAAACACTCAAACTGTGATTCTGAACTGGAGCATAATCATTTTGTAATACCCCTTCTAGATTTGTGTTATTTGTGAAATCATAACGGTTATTTTCTAATTGTGTCCATGAGTCATCAATTGGAGTTCCATTCAAGTGACTTTTTGAAAGGAAGAAAGAATACAGATAATCCTCTATTCCCATCAAAGGTAGGTCAGAAGTAATTTTCTGAAAACCATAATAACTATCTAAAGCAACTTTCATTTGACCAGCTTTACCACTTTTAGTAGTGATAAGGATAACCCCTCCTGCACCTCTTGTACCATAAACAGAGGCTGAAGCTGCATCTTTTAAGACATCAATAGACTCAATTTCATTAGGACTGACTCTTGGGTTTCCATCATAAGGAATACCATCCACAACAAAAAGTGGAGCATTAGCCCCCGTTACAGAACTCAAACCACGAATTTGGATATTCGCAGGAGCGCCAGGGTCTCCAGAACTTGCCTGAACGTTCACCCCAGCAATTTGACCTTGCAGTGCCGTACCCAAGTCGGCTGTAGGAGTTTGGATCAGTGTTTCCGAATCTACTCTACCTACAGAACCTGTCAATTCTTTTTTCTTGATTTCTCCGTAACCAATTACGACAATCTCTTCTAGTGTTTTAAGATCAACTTCCATTTGGATATTGAGCTTAGTGCGTCCATCTAAAGAAATAATCTGTTTTTTATGTCCAACTGAAGAAAACTCAAGTTTAGCATTTTTATCTGGTACAGATAAGGTAAACTTACCATTAAAGTCAGATGATGTACCTTTACTTGTACCTAGTAGTATAACGTTAACCCCTGGTAACGGCTGACCGATTTCATCAACAACCGTTCCTGATATGAAATAATTTTGCGCTTGTAATTGTATAGTTAGGAAGACAAGAAGTATTGTACCCCAAAATGATTTACAATGCAGCAAGTGGTGTTTAAAAAAGTGCATCATATTGCATACTAAGATTGTTAAACATTCATTTTGTGTTGTTTTGATAATTCAAATCTATAGCACGCTGCTACATTAAGTGTAAATAAAACCTCTGTAAAAAAGGGTGTAAAAATTACCTTATTAAAAGCTTTGGCTCAGGTCAGTATTTTACAGTGTTTAACCCCCTTAACATTTTTTATATAATGAGATATACCTACAGAAGTTGATCCAATTGACTAAAAAGGATGTTTAACTTCACAAAAAATAGATTTTCACATGTAAAAAGTGGACTTTTTTCATTTTCATTTACTTTACTAAGGTACTTTAACCCCTAGATTAGGGGGATAATTTATGATTATAAGAGGGAATAATTTATTACCTGATACTCGTAATCAATTATTTCTTGAGAAAGATCTAGTTTCAATATCATTTTACTCTTCATGTAAGTTTTTGGATAGCGTTTAAGACTAATACTGATAAGAGGGTTAAATTATCATAATTTCCCCTCTATGTTTTTAGCTTATTACTGAGCTTATTTTTGGTCGTTATCGTAAGATACAATTCATCCGTTGATTCGTCCAATTTTTTTAATGTATTTTTCACGCTTTCAACACTGTGTACTTATTCTTGTGTCTAAAATCTAATGGATATAAAATAAAGTGTTAAATATTAATCATTTTAATAATTTATATCTTCACAAAAGGAATGAATAAGTTAATCTAAAGTAGCAATATTTAAGACTAAACATACATGTATATATCTTATCAAAACCTCATAAACACCTACACATAACACTGTTAAGTGCACGTTATTAAAATTTAGTTCTAAGGGAGAAAAGTTTGAATATTTGTATCAGATTATATTTTATCTGATAAAGTAAAACTGATATACCCTTAGAGGGAAAAAATCAATAAAAACTACTAGATCTTATCATAAAAAAATGGTAGTGATTTAATTTTAAGAACATAAGATAATAGAGATTTCATAAGTGTTTAGGACAGAAAACGTATTTGAGTATGCCTAATTCTAAATACCTTTCTTGTCCAAGTTGTAATAGCAATGATATTGTCAAATATGGTTTAAATCATATCAAGAAGAAGTGAAGTAAAAATGTAACAACTGCAAGAGACAATTTGTAGAACATAATAACCATAACTATGAAAGCAAAGCAATTATCAGACGCTTAATATTAGAAAGAGTTAGAGTTAGCCAGTAAGGGATTACCATATCTACGAATATGAATTTGTCTTAGCGTAGTCTATTAATCGTTCAAGAAATAGAGAAAATATCTAATCATTTAGATTGACGTTTACAAAAGTATACTAAGCTTGTAAATATTCAGAAAGTACTAGATGTAGGTGATATGTGGGGTTTGGATACTTCTAGATCGAAAAACAAGACAAGTTGTGAGTCTGAAGTTTGGTACTCGTAAAGTCAACATGGTTAAAAAATTTACGGGGGGCTATACCAAAGAATCTTAGAGGAAAGGTAATGATTTACTAAGAAAACACTAGTAGATCAAAATATTAGTCCTATATGCACATGATATAGAACGTGCGATAGCAAATGAGAAACAAACCTTATAGTTAATCTTTATATTCCTGGAGATAAAGAAAAGGAAGATTAACTTAAAAAAAATCATACATTTATTATAGATGAAAACTTCACATTTAGCTATTGATTTGTTTTACTAATCAATAATTACTCATAAATATAGAGCATCCACAAAAATAGTATCAGGCACTGTATTTAATTGATGATGTATACCCCACTTTATCTTTTTCAAGAGATGAAAATATTTGTGACTCAATATATTATTCTATAAACTATATTCATTATGGACTATCCATTGCTACCTCCTTCTAATTAAATCATGCCATTTCTATTCTGATCATACTCATTTGAATTGAAGTATGTGAATATTCTTTATAAGTTGGTATCATTTTGATACCAAAGAATAGAACAATAGCAACACATTATATTATCAGAAAAAGTCATTCATGTATTTATAATTACACTGGAGTGTCTACTTTTAGGGTTACAGATTTAAACTATCTTTTTCTTAACTTCTATTGTTATGAAAAGATACGATGCCGCATTTAAAGAGATGGTTCTAGACTTACTTGGATCAGGTCAGTCGATAAGCCAATTGGCTAAAGATTATCAGAAAAGTCCAATTACGTTTCGTAGTTGGCAGAAAAAGTCTTTAAGTCCTGAAGGTTTATCAGGTAAGGGGATTTTAACGGCCGAACAAGACGAAATTAACGCTTAAAGAAAGCCTTAAAGGATGCTGAGCTAGAACGCAATATCTTAAAAAAGGCCGTGAGCATTTTCTCCAAGAAAGACTGAGTACATACAGTTTATTAAAAATCATAAGTGTTCTTATTCAGTTGGGAAAATGTGTGATCTATTAAAGATTAGTAGAAACTCGTTTTACAAATGGGATCGAAATAGACAAGTATCCCCATCAGGTTTGCGAACAACATACCTCAAGTCAGAAATCAGAAGAATATTTGAAGATAACCTCCAAATCTAGATAGTTACAGGATTCAAAAAGAATTGAGTAAAGTTTATATAATCCTTTCTAGAAGCTATGTCGCTCGTTTAATACGAGAGATGGGATTAAGGAGTGTACTGAAAAGAAAATATGTCATTACCACTGATTCTAGGCATGATCAGCTCGTCGCAGAGAATGTATTGAATCGAAATTTCACAGAGAATAAACTCGGTAAAACATGGGTGTCAGGTATTACTTATATCCGTGTATCTGATCAGTGGGTATACTTAACAACTATGATTGATCTTACTGATCGAAAAGTGGTAAGTTATTCTTTGAGTGAAGATATGAGTACTAAAAATACAGTACTTAGAGCGTAGACTTCAGCCCTAAAAAACAGAGATATATGTGATGATTTTCTACTCCATCCAGACCTAGGAGCACAATACAGTAGTGTCTTATTCACTTACTTCTGTATTGAACAAACATCCAAAAGCTAAACAGAGTATGAATAGAAAAGGAAACTGTTGGGATAACTCGGTAGCTGAAAGCTTTTTTAAAAGCATCAAATATGAATACCTCTACCGTTTTAAATTTCAATCCATGAAAGAACTTAGAATAGAAGTCTCAAAGTATATTTATTGGTATAATCATAAGAGACTACATTCAACATTGGGTTACAAAACTCCTGTGGAAAGAGAAAATGAATTAAATTTTATAAACTTGAAAAGGATAGCCTAAAATTGTATACTTTTAGGTTGATACTCCAGTAAGCAATGTTTTCAACTATTGAACTCGATTTTAAATTTATAATTACTGGTATCAAAATGATACCGATTATATAAGGGTTTCTATCAAATAGATAAAAAATATAACAATAGTTCTGGATTCATTGTGAAACCAAAATTAGTACCATTAAATAAATGATATTGTTGATCGTCTTAATAATATAAGATTTTTTAAAAATAAAAGAGATTAAACTGGTATCATAATGATACCAAAAAAAATTGTGAGCATATTAAAAGTATATACCGAACAGTCATGAAAAAAATTATATTATTAATAATATTTCTTCCATTACTATTATTGATTATTGCAATACTATTATTTGGTGGTATTGTATATTATGAAGACTATTATAGTAAAATATTAGCGATTATTTAAGTTTAAAAATAGTTTAATTGATAATTGTACTGCTATTAGGTATAATAATTTTCAGTGTTTTAATATTATGAAATAAAGTCAATACCAATTATATGAATAGTTTTGCCTAATAAATTTTTATCCTATGAAGCAAGTTGTTTAAAACTCCAATTCTAATGTAAACTAACTCACAGCCCACTGAAGTTATAGATTTATATTAGGACTGAAAGTCCTTCACTTACTCCAACAAAAAGCTATAAGTATTGCTATTATAACTATGATGATGTTCTATGTATTCAATCACCAATTCATCTATAATATTATCTGTACAGTAAAGTCCTGTTCAAAAATATCTAATCCAATTTATATTCTTTAAACTAGGGTTCTCAAGCTGAAAAACTCTTGATATTGTCATTATATCCGACTCATTAAATCGCTTCTACTTTTAATGAATTGGGTAGGTTTATATATACAAATATATATGATCTTTACTTCCTACACACCCTTTAGATTCCTTCTAACTCACATATCTGTATTTTCAATATTTCTTTATATATATCCTTTAAGAACATGGTAAAGATACTTGGTTATCCAAAATAGATGAACTGTTGACTTAGTTTTTGTTTGTTATCTTTTTCTATACTCTAGTGTTATTAAAGTAAATTACTAGATTTTATAGCAACACTTAATTATAGTTTTTTGAACCCCTTATTAAGATCTATAAATTCTATTCTTGTATAAAAATATCCAGTTATAATTCTAATAGAATTATGGTATCAAAATGATACCATGAGAATTGCTACTCTCAGGTAGAGTATTTTTAACTTCTAATATATGATGGTTTTATACATTTTATGTACTTGCATTGACAATATTATAAGTAGCTAAACATTCTCAATTAATGATAATTAGTTGTTAGCTAAAAAATAATGATAAAGAATAATTATAGATATCCTCCAAATCTAAGGGTATTACAGAATTTAAAAAGAAATGAATAAAATTAATATTGTCCTTTCTAGAAGCTATGTTTCATGTCAAGAGTAGTAGGATTAAGGGGTATTATATTAAAAAAATATATCAATACCACTGATTCCAAATCTGATCAGATCATAGCAGAGAATGTATTGAATAAAATTTCACAGAGAATAGGACTTTAGATTTCTTACTTCAGAATATCCAATAGTTGGCTTACTTAACAAAGTACTCAATCTAAATATTCTATTCTTTGAGTGTGAAAAGAATATTAAAATACATACAGTACTTAAAGCTTAGATTTTAGCTCGAAAAAATGAGGTTTTTGAGAAGATATCCTACTCTATTTATACTTATCAGTATTTCTATCATTATAAAATAAACACCCATAAAGTCAGTTATAGCATCAGTAGAAAAGGAAAGTCTTTGATTAATTAGGTTGCTGAAAGCTTTTTTAAAAACATAAAATATGAATACCTTTTTTTCAATAAATGAAAGAACTTTGAATAGTAGTCTCAAATTATATTTATTCGTATAGTTTTAAGATATGACATTATAGATTAATCTTGACTTTCTAGAAAATAAAAAGATTTAATAGTATTAATCTGTATTTTGTAGCTTACCACTTCCATTGACTGTGCTATTGAGTTTAATCATACAATCAAAAAAGTCATAAAATTGTAGACATAAATAATCAAAAAAAGTAGTTCAAAGCATTATTCTATTATTCATAAAAGAAAAGTTTAGATAAAACTACAGCTTGGTATCATAATGATACCAAGCTGTAGTTTTATTTGGAATTAGTAAGGCAAATAAATTACAGATACTACAAAACTGTTATAGTATTATCTCAGATAATACCATAAACCATATCTTGATTCACACTATAAATCTTTATTGTTTTCTATCATGTAGGTTAAAAAAATATCATCGATATCTAATGCTGTACCTATGATATAATTTTAATACATTCATTAAGTACTTCTGTCCTTTACCTGCAAAAATTTCCCATTCACTACTTCCCATCTCTTAACGCAGTTATAGTTTTTGTATTAGCATTTAAAGAGTATCAAGACAAGTAATAACATTTGAAGTTTTAGTAATACTCAAATTAATTGGCATATCAGAAATATTAAATAGCGACTTGAAACTGGGATAATTAAAAATACTTTTGCTGTAATTATATTATAATGATTTAATACACCCAAAGTTATTTTCTCAGCCTATGATAAATTAACCTCAATAAAAATATCGATTAATATTTTGATCAGTGATCTTAAGTCTAATACAAAAAAGTATCATCCTAAACCTAGAGAAGAATAAAAAAATGAGTATTGACTATTTTTTTAAACAAATAAATAAAAATTGTCATACATTTTCGACATAAAATACATTTAATGTATTAAATTGTAGTCGAAATAATTCAAATAGTCACTATATATAGACAAAAAGATGACAAATACTGATGTTATTAATTTTTTAAAGAGAAATCCGTCTCTTTCTTTATCAGGATTAGAAAAAGAAGCTTCTATTCCAAGTTCAATGTTGTCTAAAGCAATTTCTGGGAACAGAAATTTGAATGATGAGCACCTAACAAAACTTTCACCTGTATTGAAAAGATATGGCTTTCATAAATCTGATGGAGCCAAAATCATCAGTATTGTTAATAACAAAGGGGGAGTAGCAAAAACAACGACTTGCTCAAACTTAGGTAGAGCATTGCACCTAGAAGGATATAAAGTTTTACTATGTGACCTAGATCAACAAGGAAACCTATCACAAACTTATGATATAAATGACCCTGAAGAAGAGTTATATCAATCACTCTCTTTCAAAATTGATGCTCCTATTCAAAACTGTATCATGGAAATATTTCCTGGTTTTGACATCTGCCCTTCAACTATTGCACTTGGTCAAGCTGCTCTTGATCTACAAAACAATCAACTAAAAGGGTATAAAAGATTATCTAAAGTGCTTGATCAGGTCAGAAATGAATATGATTTCATTCTTATTGACTGTCCTCCTTCATTAGATATCATGACAGGTACTGCTCTAGTTGCTTCTGATTCCGTTGTTTTACCTGTACAACCAGAAGAACATGCAGTAAAAGGATTGAAGAATGTATTTAACCTTATCGATCAAATGAAAGATTTGAACGATCACATTCAAATTGAAGGTATTCTATTTACGATGGTAACATCGAATACTACATTACATAAAAGTTATATGGAGGCAATCAAAGAAGGTATGCCTCATGTTCGCGTATTTGATACATTAATCCGTAGAAGTATATCTATACCAGAAGCTACAGCTACACATCAAAGTATCTTTGATTACGATAAATCTTCAAATGGGGCTAAAGATTATAAGAATATTACCTTAGAACTCATCGGAGAAACTAAACTAAAGAAAAAATAATTTATCATGGCCAAGAAGAAATTCAATACCAAAACATTAGTTTCTGAGGTAGGCTCTGCCGCTTCACAAATTACAAGTACACCTAATTTACAAACAAGCTCTATTCCTACAGGGGAAAGAATGGAAAAAGCTGTAAGAGAAAACATTCATATTCTAAAAGAACTTGAATACTTTATCAGAAAGCTGAATGAGTCAGAATACAATTTACTTAAAGAAGATATTCGACTAAATGGGTGTAAAGAACCTATTAAATTATGGAAACGTGATGATGACTTTATCATTGTAGATGGGCATCACCGTTATCAGATTTGTCAAGAGTTAAATATCCCTTTTCAAACGCAGAGTCTCGACTTCGCATCTATCGAAGAAGTCAAGATCTATATGGCAAAACTCCAATTAGGTCGTAGAAACTTAACACCACAAGAGTCGAGCTACCTTAGAGGAATGCAATATGCCTTTGCCAAAATGAATAGAGATGATAGTGCAAAAGGAGGAAGGACTAGAGAAATTCTTTCAAAGGAATATGGTGTAAGTGAAGCTACGATCATGCGTGATCATAAGCTATACCTTGGTATTGAGAAACTTTCTCAAATCTCAGAGGAAGAAAAACAAAATTATCTATCAGGTGATTCATTCCTTCTAAAAAAGCATATAGAGTATATTGCGATTCAAGATGACTTAAATTTAGAAGTTTTATTGACTTTCTTATCGCAAGGAGGTACGCTTGAAGATTATATCAAACAACTAGATAAAAAAGAGCAACAAACTAAACAGCCTAAAAAAGCTGATAAAGTAGATTTTCTTGAAAGCTTTGAAAGTAAGTTTGAAAAGGAATTAAAATCTGCAGATCCTAGTAGAAAAGCTGAAATGAAATTTTGGTTAGAATCTCTTCTTAATAAATATTACAGTTAAGAAAGCTTTCTCTTTCATCTTTTTGTCATCAATAAAAGCCCGTATTACTTGAGTAATACGGGCTTTTTGATTGACCAATTAAGTCTAAACAATAAATGTACCTTTTCAGATGAAAATTTAAGATGCTTTCATCTCTTTGGGTGCATTAAGTTCCTCATATCTATTTATAGCTGCTTTTACAGTTTGAACATTACACTTAAAAGTCTTCATCAGGTACTTATAATCTCTAATTCCTAGCTGAATTGCTGCTTCTAAACCTGATTGTGGGGTATCTAAAGTGATTTCATGATTTGATTCTTCATCTTTTTGGGCGTATATACTTTCATCAATCATCTTTTTAGGTGTGATTGGTGGAGAAGGTAAACTAAAGTCAATTGAATCATCCTTTTCGGTGCTTTTAAAAATTAATGGTTGTTCATTATCTACAACATTTGTATTTGAATCATTCGTTTCCAATTGTTGTAATTCTTGATCTTCTTTTAGGACTTTATAGTCAAACCACACTAAAAACCAACCACTTAATATGATTAATAAGTCAAAAATTGCAGCAATTATAAAAAATACCCATGATTTTTCTTTCTGCAGAATTTCATAATCTCTATTATTATGCACCCAAATAGATGAAAGTTTTTCCTTTTCAATTTTAAATTCATCTTCTAACTCAAAAATGCGTTGATCAAATAAAGCATAAGTACTTGCTGCTTTGGGATTGAGTGCATACTTAGAATTGCCTAAATACACCTTATTATTTTCATAAAAATCCGACTTACTTTCCCTCAAATTCTCTAAATCATTAGAGTGCTTGTTTTCCAATTTCAAAAGTTCTTCCTCATAAGAACCTTTAATTTCTTTAGACTTATCATTGAAACTATAAACAATTTCTTTAGCACCATTTGCAGACATCCAAATACTACCAGATGTAAAACAAAGTGTTAGGAGTATGAAAAATAGTGAGGATGTGTGAGAATTATAGTAGTTTTCGCTGCTTATTTGTAAAAATCGAGCTTTAGCATACTCCCAACCACAAAGTATTAAAACGGAAATAGGAATGGCCAAATATTGTGGAATTCCTTCAAACACAAAGTTTAGTAGAAAATAGATCGATGTAATAATTGAGATAACAGGAAGAGTTCTCTTCGAAATTTTCGAAAGCACCCAAAAAGATGAAAACCTTTGACTAAATGGCTTCCATTCAAATCGTTTATTTGCTTGCCTAACGTATTTTTTATATTGCTCTTCTGATCTTAGTTTTTCTAAATGCTCAATCATCATGTCTATATTAAAGTACATTAAAAATTAATTGGTCTAATATTTTATACAAATATACCTATATTTGTCAATAATAAAAGACTATATTTAAATAATGTCTAAATATATCGACATTTGATTTATTGTATTAAAATGCATCTTTTTGGGTGCTTAAAATAGTATTACACCTATTTAGATGAATAGGATATAAATCTTTTATGTATATGTATTGGGTGAAATAATTAAATAGATATAATAAAAAAATATATTCTTCATCCTTAAAGCTTTATTAGAGAATTTATATTATTTATTTAATTTATTATTTATGTGAGCCGTAACTATCTGTAAAATAAAGTGATATAAAAAGTTATACACCTATACAGATGAAGACAAACACCTAAATAGATAATCAAATACACCTGTAAGGATGAAATAATACACTAAAAAGGTTGAATCAAATGCACCTATTAGGATGAATTTATATATATTGCACCTGTAAGGATGAATAAAATATCTTAAATACACCTTTTTAGATGTCTAATGCATAGGTGAAAAGGGAATGAGGGGGAATGTATTATGCCAGAGGCTGATTTTTTAAAGCTGCCGCTTATGAAATTTGTAAAGAGAAAGAAGCTTGTTCGTAAGTCGAATAAACTTATAAATGCGAAGGAGAATACACCTTTAACGGCATTGGAGAGGAAATTAATGCTCTACTCTGTTTCAGAGGTCAATGATGAAGGTAAAGTCAATTTTAGAATACAAGACCTATACGGAACGAGTAAGCTAAATACGAGCCATTACAGAAATGTTAGAAAGGCAGTTGAGAACTTGCTAAATGTTAAGGTTGTGGTGGAAGAGGGTGATGTTTCTGACGAAGACTGGAGAATCAAAGGAATGAATGTTTTTGATGTGATTGAGGCTAGTCGTAAAGGAGGAAGCATTTCAGCAAGGTTCACACAATCTATGATTCCGCACATCACTAACCTTAAAAGAAATTATACAACATACCTCTATGAGGCTGTATCGCCGTTTCGTTCAGACTTTAGCATCCGTATATATGAATTGTTAGTACAAGGTGTAGATCATTATTCTAAGAGAGAATTTGAACTTGAGGAGCTAAAAAGCAAGATTGGTATTAGCCAAATTAAGACTTACACTAATTTCAATCAGATACGTACTAAAGTTTTGGATAAAGCTTGTCATGAGATAACAGAAAAGTCAGATATAGATGTGACATGGGATATTTCTGGTAAAAAGGGGAGGAGAGTAAGTCATATAACCTTCTTTATGCAGCGTAAAACGGCCTCTGTTGAACGATCTACCTCTGATAGTACAAAAGTAGAGGTGAAAGTTGATAAACAGCTAGAGCAGCAAATGAATACGATGAAGGGCTTAGGTCTATCTGAAGATCAGATAAGATTAGTTCTTCAAATGAAACAATCTGAGGAAAAACTTAAAGATGTCGAGCCTGAGGTGGTAGAATCTACGACTTTATTCAATGAACAAGAAGGTGAGCCATTTAAGTTAGAACAAACAAGTATTCATTTAGATATAGTAGTAGAAGAAAGAAAATCTAGGTTGAGAGAGCGTCTGATTGGATATAAAGTAGCTCCTGAATTGGTTGAAAAAGTTGTTGAACATACGCAAGCGAGCAAAGAATCAGGGATTTGGAAGCATGTAACTTATCTTCAAAAGAATCCGAATGCTGTAGATAATCCTGCCGGATATTTAACTTCTATCTTTAGAAATAATTATGGATTGTAGATTTTTCATCTTTTTAGGTGCATTAGATTGTACCGAAAAAGATGAAAACTACACCTATTAGGATGAATATTGTTTATCATATTTTTCATTGCGAAAAAGCTAACATGTTTTTGTGAAAAACAATGTTTAAAAGTCAAACATTAGAGCGTTGAATTACAGATAGTTATTCAACGCTCTTTTTATGATTAAAAATGTGAGATCGTCAAATTATTCATTTAGTATATTGACTTGAGAATAAATTTTATCCTACAACCTGCTTAACATCAGCTAATATTAATTTTCATCTATAAAATAAAAATGCTTTAAAAGGGGGGGATTACAATTGAAGCATTAGGTTCTTTTGTTTTATCTATGTTTTAAAATTGTCTATTTGTGTTGAAAAGCGAAAAAGACAAGTTTACAGAATGAAATAATCAAATGATTGGTGTACAAAGTACAATTTTCGAGTATAACACATACATCGTTTGATTATGAAAAACATTTTTACTCACCTATTTTTTTGGGGTGCATCAATATTAGCCACCCAATCAGTCTTTGCCCAACAATATACAGGGAAAGGCTATGCAGGAGGGGTTGCAGGAACAAACTATTCTGCCCCTTCAACAGAAATCACCGCTGAAACAGGAGCTAAGGTACTAGATGGAAGTATCATTTTTGCTCAGAACTTTGACGTTGCAGATGATGCAGGTCCAGATTTCGACAAAGACAACGGGGTAACGTTCGAAATCAAATACAATGAAGACAAGCCTTATACTGATGGCGGTGGTGGAGACATCAGAGGGTACTCTACGAAAGATGGAGACAATCCTGCTGATTTTGTAGCTATTCGTTTTAATAATGGTAACCATACTTGGAGACGAAGTGGAAAGTGGGTTCGTTATTCAGTAGATTTTGCTGCTGGAGACTTCAACTTTATCTATCGTGCGAAAACAGATAATGGATTTTCAGATCATAAATTCTTTATTCGTTTGTATGATCCTGCAGATATGAGTACTGCAGTGTTTGAGCATGAAATCGATTTGACAGAAGAAGGTGCATTCCCTGCCGCAGATGGTGATACCTTCAACAAGGTCAGAAGAATTGGAGGAGGTAATAGCCAAACAGCTTGGTTTAAACTCTTAGAGAAAATCACTGTAGAAGCAAAAACTTATGTGGTAGAAATTGATGATGCAATTACTAATGGACAGGCTCACTATGGTGAATTTGCTTTTAATGTTGCAGAAGAAATAGAAGAACCAACTGAACCAGAGATCTCAATTGTTGTACCACTTAGCGAAAGTTATGTTTGGGATAGCACAGAGGTTAAAGTTAATGCATTTGACCCTGCTGTAGGCGATGAGAATGGTGATGGTGTAGATTCAGTGATGTTTGAATTGAAGGATGAAGCTGGAGCAGTCGTTGGTAAAGATACAATAAGAGTGTCTCCATTTGCATGGAAGTTTAATTCATTAGATCATGCAGATGGTAATTACAGTATTGTTGCTAAGGCTGCCTTCACAAGTGCTGTAGAAGCTAGCACAGAGCCTGTAAACATTAAAATTAAAAATACACCTCCAGCAATATCTTGGGTCACTCCAATTAAAACTGAAGTAGAAGAAGGTGAAGAACCAGATCGTGCAGAAATTAAAGGAAATGCTTACCAAATAGAAGTATCAGTTGCTGACCCTGCTGTAGGAGTTGAGAATGGTGACGGTATCCTAAATGTTTACTTCCAATTGTTTGACAAAAGACCAGAAGCAACTCAAACAACAGCCATCGAAACGTATACAGATGAAGACGGTCTTCCATATACATGGGTACTCGATACTGAACAGTATGAGGATGGTAATTATGAACTTAGAATAGGAGTAAGACTTCTTGAAGGTAAAACGGCTTGGTCATCGAACCCAGTAATGATTAAAAACATCAGTACGGAAGCAACTGTTAGTTTTGATGGCTTAGAAGATGATGACGTTCTTTATGGCACTTATGATTTTTCAGTAATGGCTTATGACCCAGCTGTTGGTACTGATAACGGCTCAGGTGTTACATCTGTAGTTTATATGATTTACGATGATGCTCAAAATGAAGTAAGTAGAGATACACTAGAAGTAGCTCCATATACCTACAGTGTTAATACTTTGGAAATGGCTGATGGAAATTACATGATTGATGCTGTAGCTTCATTCTCTGCAGCAGCACCAGAATTTGTTTCAAAATCATTCACTGTAAATAATGCTGTAGCAGTATCATGGACTTCCGAAACACCTTCTTCAGATGTATATGGTACTGTAGACTTTGAACTATCAGCACAATTAGATGCTGTAACAGATGGTGGTGGTGTTACTTCTGTGACATATGTTCTTTTAAATGAAAATGATGAAGAAGTTGCAACTTCAGAATTAACTGTAGCTCCATTCGCTTGGAGCTTGAATACTGTTGAGTATGCTGATGGTAATTATAGTGTTCTAGCAGACGTATTGTTCATGAATGGCGTAGTAGAATCTGTAGATACTATTTCATTCGTTGTGAACAATGCAGCGACTGTTTCATGGGTAACTGCTTTTACAGCGGCTATTTCTGACACTAAAAGCTTTGAAGTATCGGCGTATTTAGATGTTTTAGGGACTACTCATGGCGAAGGAGTAACTTCAGTTACTTATACCTTATCTGACGCAAGTGAGAATGAATTAAGCTCAGTTACAGTTTCAGATGCACCATTCTCAACAGAGCTAGTAACTACTGAATATGCAAATGGTGATTATCTGATGGTCGCTACAGTTACATTCGAAAATGGTAAAGAAGTATCTACTGAAAGCTTAGCATTTACAATCTTTAATGCACCATTGTCAGCAGGAGATGATCTTAAACTTGCTGGTGTAGCACCAAATCCATTCCAAGATGTCTTAACAGTTCTTCTGAATAAATCAGTAGCTACAACTATTGAATTATTAGACATCAACGGTAATGTCGTACTATTTCTTGAAGTAGAAGGAGTGGAGCAACAAGAAATTGCGACATCTCACCTAACTGAAGGTTTGTACATTTTAAGAGTTGTACAAGGAGACAAAGTTAGTACTTTGAAAGTAGTCAAATAATAAAATCGTATTCAAATAACACTGAATATATTTTGTCCAAAATCCATGAAGTCACCTCTTAAGGAGGTGACTTTTTTTGATCTTGATTAAATAGTGTCTTCGGATCAGGACTTTGATAATTTCATCATATACTATCGCGTTCTACCGAAAACTAGATGCTTTCTTAGTCAAAATCAGATTTTTTTTTATGCCTAAATTTTGAGTGATTATGGTTGTTTATCAAATGTTTATGTGAATATAGTTACTCTTTTTAAAAAGAATTAAGCAAAAAAATAAAGCGAATAGCAAGGCTATCCGCTTTAAGTGTTTTACCATTTTTAATCGACTGAATATTCGCTGTATAAACAAACTAATTCATGTAAAAAGAATATCTGTTTGAAGTTAGTTTAGAAGACTATATATATCTTATTGACCATAATATGCATTCGCACCGTGCTTGCGATAGAAGTGCTTATCTTTTAGTGTCTGTTTAATTCTTGAAGTACCAGGATTGATCTGCAAGGTGATGCTTGACATCTTTGCAAGTTCCTCTAAAACAGCAGAATTATAGACGGCTTTTTCAGCACTTTTTCCCCATGTAAATGGCCCATGATTTTGTACTAAAATCATTTCAACTTCTTCAGGGCTCAGACCCTCTGAAGCAAAAGTATCTAAGATCAAGTTACCTGTCTCATGTTCGTAATCTCCCTCAATCATCTCATCGGGAAGAATCACAGTACAAGGGATATCTTGCGTAAGATGATCGGCATGTGTTGTTCCAAAAATTGGAATAGAAACGCCAGCCTGCGCCCAAGCAACAGCATAGGTCGAATGTGTGTGACAAACACCTCCGATGTGATCCCAAGTTTTATATAATAAAGCATGCGTTTTTGTATCTGAAGACGGACGCATGGAACCTTCAAGCACATTGTTATCAAAATCAACAATTACAATATCTTCTGGCTTTAAGTCTTTGTAAGGTACGCCACTTGGCTTAATCGCAAATAAGCCTTCAGAACGATCTACGGCACTTACGTTTCCAAAAGTAAAGATGACAAGCCCTAGCTCTGGGAGCTGCATATTGGCTTCATAACATTCTTCTTTAAGCGATTTGAACTTGCTCATATTTTTTAGATTCTGTATGTTCTTCAATAAAACTTCCGATTTTGCTGTATTCCTGATAAAGTCTTTCGTAGACTTCAACATTGGCAGCAATAGGTTGGTACTCTTGCTCAACCCCGTTACTGATATGATTCATTGCCGTGAGTACATCAGGATAAATTCCCGCAGCTACAGCAGCATACATAGAGGCGCCAAGCGCAGGTGCTTGATCCGAACGCATTACTTTAATCGGTCTGTTCAACACATCAGCCATCGTTTGCATGACTAGCTTTGATTTTTTGGCTACTCCACCAAGTCCGACGACTTGATCAATCTTTACACCTTCACTTTCAAAACGATCCACAATTGCTCTCGAACCGAAGCATATAGCTTCCACTAATGATTTAAATATCTTCACTGCGTCCGTTCCCATATTCAAACCTGTAATCGCGCCTTTAAGAAGTTGGTTGGCATCTGGTGTACGGCGTCCGTTGATCCAATCTAAGCTGACTACTTTAGAATCAGCCACAGGAATTTCTAGTGCTTGTTCAGATAGTTTTGGTATGATTTGGTCGATTAAAGCCTCCGTATTTTCTAGTCCTAGATTCTTTAGAGGCCAGCTCAGCATATTTCTAAACCAAGCGAGTACATCTCCAAAGCCAGATTGACCAGCTTCAAGACCTACAAAATGAGGAATGATTGAGCCATCTACTTGACCACAAATACCCGAAACACAATTGTCACATACTTCTTCTGGAGTTGCTACAATCATATCACAGGTAGATGTTCCCATCACTTTTACGAGTGTATTTGGACGGACTTCACCTCCCACAGCTCCTGCGTGCGCATCAAAAGTACCTACCGTAATGATCGTATCTTCAGATAGCCCTAAACGTTGAGCCCACGCTCCGCAAAGCGTACCCGCAGTTTCTTCTGCTGTAAATGTTTCTCCATACAGACGGTCTCGTAAATCGGCCAAATAAGGGTCTAACTGCGTTAAGAATTCTTTTGGAGGAAGTCCACCCCAGTCCTGATGCCACATGGCTTTATGACCTGCAGCGCAACGACTTCTTTTGAAAGAAAGAATATCATCACTTCCTGTCAATACAAAAGGAATCCAGTCACAGTGTTCTATCCAAGAAAAAGCAGCCTGTTTTACAGCTTCATCTTGCTTTGATACATGTAGCACTTTTGCCCAGAACCATTCAGAAGAGTAAATTCCACCTTCATATTTTGTGAAATCTTCTCCGTCCCAATTTTTCGCAAGTTCATTGATCTGATCGGCTTCTTCAATTGCCGTATGATCTTTCCATAATACAAACATTGCATTCGGGTTTTCTGCAAATTCAGGAGTCAGTGAAAGTGGTACTCCTTGCTCGTTTACCGCAACAGGCGTGGAACCGGTTGTATCTACAGAAATTGCTTTGACAGCTGAATATTCGCTTTTATCTAAGACTTTTAATACTTCTTTGATGGTGTATTCTAAGCCTTCTAAATAATCGAGTGGATGTTGTCTGAATTGGTTGATAGATGGTTGGCAGTAGCTCAATGACTTCCAACGCTCATAAGCATGAACAGCTGAAGCTAAAACCGCTCCATTGCTTGTGTCTACAAGTACCGCACGACAGGAATCCGAACCATAGTCGATTCCTAACACCAAGTTTCTTGCATCATTCATATTCCTTTGATTTTAGGTGTATTACTAAGCCTTTAAGTTCAATTTTTACCTAAAACTATTGTGAATAGCCCATATGCACTTGCTCATTTGTACGACGGATTGATTCAGAAAATAAAATGTGATTTCACTAAACGATTAGCCTATTTTTTGAATCAAAAATGACAAAAAGCATAAAAAAACTCCCAAATCCATGAATTAGATATTGGGAGTTTAAATCTATTTGAACGCCTATGTAATTAAGGTTCTACCAGAAAATTAGATAAAGAACAGTCAAGATTCCACAAATACCAATAGACAAAGCATTGAAGACACCATCTGTCTTAAATAATCCTTTCTCTAAACTAATACCTTTGTTTTCCTTTTTAGTAAGTAAGGAAACTCCAACACCTACAACTGCAAGGATAAGGCATACGATAAACATACGGTCAAGGAAAGGTAGGCTTGGTAAAATCATTTTAGCTCCCCATGAAAGAGGGAATGTCAATGCAGCTACGGTAAAGGCACCATTCGCATTTGCACGCTTCCAGAAAAGTCCCATGGTGAAAATGACCAGAACTCCAGGAGTTACAAGTCCTGTAAATTCTTGAATAAATTGGAAGGCTTGATCTAAAGCACCTAGCATTGGAGCTACACAAACCGCCAAAACAAGGGCAATTACAGAAACGATACGTCCGATTTTCACCAGCTGATTATCAGCCGCATTTACATTGATATGTCCTTTATAAATGTCCATTGTAAAAATGGTAGACGTACTATTGATCATCGAAGCAAGTGAAGAAACAATAGCAGCTGTCAAAGCAGCAAAAGCCAAACCTTTTAGACCTGTCGGGATAAATGTACTCAATAACCAAGGGTAAGCTTCGTCAGATTTTGTGATGCGCATAAAGCCTTCCGCAACATCAGCCCCTTCAGTTCCATTGATAGAAGCTACGCTACCCGATAAGTTGTAAGCCATAGGATCTTGGTTGATGACAAACGCAATGATCCCTGGCAATACCACAATCAGAGGCATGAGCAGTTTCAAGTAACCTGCAAATACAACACCTGTTTGCGCTTCTTTTAAACTTTTTCCTGCTAAAGCTCTTTGAATAATATATTGGTTCAAGCCCCAATAAGCTAGGTTTACAATCCAGATACCTCCGAGTAATGCCCCTAAACCAGGAAGCATATCATAAGCATCTACAAAACCACCACTACCGTCAGGAATCATAGTACCTTTTTCAACAATCATTTTGAATTTTTCTGGTGCAGCCTCAAAAGCAGTTTGAACACCAGCCCATATACCATTTCCAATTGAAAGTGCATCTAATGCAAGATAAGTAGTTAGAAGACCTCCAAATACCAAAACTACAACTTGAACTACGTCTGTCCATGCAACAGCTGAAAGACCACCATAAATAGAGTACACTGCTGCAAAAAGAGCCAATCCTATAATTCCATACATCATTGGAACACCCATGATGATATTCATACTCAGAGCACCCATGTAAAGGACAGAGGTCAAATTGACAAATACATAAACAAGAAGCCAGAATACGGATAAACTCATACTCACTCTTCCATCAAAACGTTGTTTGAGGAATTGAGGCATGGTATATATTTCTTTTTTCAAGAATATTGGTAAAAAGTATTTACCTACTAAAATCAATGAAGCTGCAGCAATCCACTCATAACATGAAATAGCAAGCCCAATGGCAAAACCTGAGCCTGACATTCCAATAAATTGTTCTGCTGATATATTTGAAGCAATTAATGAAGCTCCAATAGCCCACCAAGGCAAAGATTTAGATGCTAAAAAATAATCTTCCGCAGACTTAGATTCTCCTTTTTTATCTCTTGAAACCCACAGTCCCATACAGAGAATCACTAAACCATAACCGACGAAAACGGCGTAGTCCCAAAATGAAAAATTTCCCATATATCTTGTTATCTGAAATTTTAAAAGTGTGGACTTAAAGAATGAAAGTCCTACTATTTAATCATACTTATTTTTCTGTATTGTCAATCAGTGAAATATGGGTGAGTCCTAGTGATTCGATTCTTTATCAAAATAACCTAAATGTACAGCGAGTAGGTTAAGGTAAATAGAAGATACAAATGGACAGTTATTCTGTTTTCTATTTAGATGTATCGATGAATTTTTAAAATAACTTGTATTCAGTCCATAGTTACATATTAAATAGGCTATAAAAGCATCAATAAGACTATTTCTAAGTATGAAATGAATAGTTTTTAAGCTTCTAAAGCCATAAGAAAGAGAAGATTAAAATATGGAGATCAGAGTAGTTGATTTAGATTGCATTTTAGTCATATTGTATTAATTACACTTATGAATTTGTGAAAAGGGGACGAAAGCATAATTATTAGAGAAATCTAATCTTTTTCATGATGAAACGCTTTTTACAATACATACTCTTAGTACTTTCTGTTGGCGGAGGATTACAAGCTTGTCAAGGAATTAGTCAAAAAACATTTGACAATAAGGCTATTGACGAAAGGCCTAACATCATAGTTATGTTAGTTGATGATATGGGGTATTCTGATCTTGGTTCTTATGGTGGAGAAATTCAGACACCTAACCTTGATAAAATTGCGAATAATGGTATTCGTTTTACACAATTCTATAATACCTCACGCTGTTGTCCGACAAGAGCTTCACTGCTCACTGGTCTTTATCCACATCAAGCGGGTATAGGTCAAATGACAGGGAATCAGCATAAACCAGGTTATGAAGGGCAAATCAAGAAAACAGCTGTTACTATTGCTGAAGTTTTAAAAGATGCTGGATATGCTACGGGTATGGTTGGTAAATGGCATGTATCTAATACCTCTGTAAAGAAGAATAGTAATGGACAAGATAGACAAGCACAATTGGATTGGTTAAATCATCAAGCCTATTTGAATGATGATTTCGGACCGTTAGAAGCTTACCCTACAGCAAGAGGTTTTGATAAATATTATGGAAATATTTGGGGCGTTGTCAATTTCTTTGACCCATTCAGTTTGGTGAATGGAATAGAACCTGTAAAAAAGGTTCCAGAAGATTACTATCATACTACTGCACTTTCAGATTCTGCGGTAAATTATATTGAAGAATTTAGTAAGTCTGAAAAACCATTTTTTATGTATGTGGCTCATACGGCACCACATTGGCCGTTACATGCATTACCAGAAGATATTGCCAAATATGAAAATACCTATAATGGTGGATGGGATGAAATTCGAAAAGCGAGGTTCAATCGAATGAAAGAGATCGGTATTATTTCTGAAAATGTAGAACTCCCGAGTCCACAGAGAAAAATAAAGAAATGGGAAAACAATCCTAATAAAGATTACGATGCTCATAAAATGGCTGTACATGCCGCTATGATAGATCGCATAGATCAAGGAGTAGGAAAGATGTTGAAAAAACTTGAGGAAACAGGAGAGCTAGAGAATACGGTGATTTTATTTATGTCGGATAACGGAGCTAGTTCTGAAACGCCAATGTTCGCAGGTTTCGATAGAAATGGACAAACTCGTTCGGGAGAAAAGGTGATTTATACAGAGCATAAAAAAGATGTAATGCCTGGTGATGAACTGACTTATGCAGGAATTGGACAAGAATGGGCAAATGTAGCAAATACTCCACTTCGTTATTGGAAAGCTAAAACTTTTGAAGGAGGAATCTGTACGCCAATGATCGCTTACTGGGAAAAAGGGATTAGAAAACAGAAAGGAACAATTAATCATTCTTCTGGGCATGTAATCGATATCATGGCGACTTGTGTAGAATTAGCGAATACGGAATACCCAAAATCTTATAAAGGAAATGTTATTCAACCTTTAGAAGGAAAAAGCCTTGTCCCAATTTTTGAAGAAGGTAAGAGGGTAGGACATGAAGCGATCTTCTTTGAACATTATTGGTCAGCAGCTTTGCGCTCGGGAGATTGGAAATTGGTTTCATTGCCTTTGGGAGATTGGGAGCTTTACAACTTAAAGGAAGATCGGAATGAAATGAAGAATGTAATCGATCTGTATCCAGCAATAGCGGAAGATTTAAAAAATAAATGGGAGCAAGGAGCACAAAGAACTATGGTATTTCCAAGGCCTAAAATGCCAAAGCACATAAAAAAGCAAGCGAATAAAAAAGATAGCTAAAAACACATAGATATGCTTTTCTTACCAAGGCTAGAATTAGCTTTCTGGTCTTGGTTTAAATATACTTTAAACTGGATATTATTATTTAAATACTAACCATGACGTTTAACATTGAGTATCCATTTTACAACTTTATGAAAGTCCAATTTTGAATCGAGAATAGGAATAAGTCACCTTTTAAGGTGGTTACATCCAAAGAGTACCCAAAAGGACAAATCTAAAAGACACAGGCGCATTTACTAATCAAAGAGTGGACTAAATGTTGATTCAAAACAGCATTACCACTCATACACTAACGACAATTTTTTACCACTATTATGACTATGAAAAGACTGAAAACAACAATTCATTTACTATTATGTATTGTACTGATGAGTACTTTAAATACTCATGCACAAAGAAGAGAAAAATGGCATGGTGATATTTATGGTGCTTTGAATGGACTAAATCAACAACATGTAAAGGCAACATATCAAGACAAGTTGGGAAGAATCTGGATCGCAACTTCAAATGGATTGAATCTATTTAATGGACAAGAATTTAAGAGTATAAAAAGAGAAGTAGGGCAAGAAAAAACTTTGAGTTCTAATGTTATTACTTCTTTTGTTGAAATTTCTGATTCTCGTGTATTGCTAGGTACACACAGAGGGGGAATCAATGTATTGAACCCGCTCACAGAAGAAGTTTATGCTATAAAAAGTTTACCATTCAAGGATAAGAATGAAACGAAAGATTTCCAACGTTTTAATATGGGATTTGGTTTCTATGACCAAACGAGAAATATAGTTTGGCTACAAGGTTTCAAGTCTATTGCTAAAATTTATTTAGATGAGCATGGTACACCTGAGTTTTATTCTGAAGTAAATCTATCTGAGCTTTTAGATGGGGGGCAAGTACATAGTCTGTACGACATCTATATGGACAATGAAGATGATTTATGGGTAGTATCATCCAATGGGGTTTTTAGATTACCCAGAGGTACTGATAAATTCAAATTAGCGTATCAAGGGAAAAGTTTAAAAATTACACATCTCTATCAGAGTAAAGATGGACAAATTTGGATAGGGACAAACAAAGGAATTCAGCTAGTTACTGATAAAGAGAACTTTACTTTCGAGGCTGGTTCAAAGAAGAAATCAAATACACCATCAGCAAGAAATATGCTTGAGTATGATGGTAATCTGTGGGTTATCTTCCCATTAGGCAATGTCGGGTTTTTTGATATCTCTAAAAGAGAATACATTAAAATTTATGATCTCTCACGAAATGTAAAAGGAATCGAATTGTTTGACCTCCAAAAAGATCAAGGAGGAGGAATTTGGGTATCTAGTAATAGAGGTATTGCTTACTATCACCCTCATAGCCCGTTATTTAATACAGTAACTCGTTCAGATCAATTGGGCTTTTCAAATCAAAATTTGAGTTATGTGTTTCCGACCAATAACAAGATTATGGTTGGTCATGATTTAGGCATGTCCATATATGACCCATTTCGTAGGAGAATACACAACTACACACAAAAAAATAGTGGTCTAGAAGGAGGGCTTATTTCTGAAATTATAAAGGGGAAAAATGGTCAATATTGGTATGCCACTCACAATAAAGGATTTGGTAAGATTAGATACAAATCAGATAATAATGTATCATTTGAACAGGCCTCACCCGATTTTGAAAAAAGTAATGTATTGTCACATACTACTCAAAAGGTTAAAGACATCACTTTAGATCACAATGGTTATGTTTGGGGAGCTACTCAAAATACAGGGGCTTTTTGTTTTCAGCCCAAAGAAAATCTAGTGATTCCATTGACACTTAAAGAAGGATTGATGACCCAACGAACTACTGTAGTAGAATTTGATGCTAATAAGAATCAACTTTGGGTAGGGACACGAAGCCAAGGAGTATCAAGAATTACATTAGATGAAAATAGTAAAGTTGTTGAAATCAAGCATTTTAAGTCAAACTCTGAAAAGAAGAATCACTTAGGAAAAGAGATGGTCACCAATATCTTTATTGACAGTAAAGATCGAGTTTGGATTGCCACTTTGGGGGGAGGAGTTTATGAACTGATAAATCAAGAAACGGGTGAGATGAAATCTTACCTTAGAGAGGGAGTTTTTTCTGAAAAAGATATAATGGGCATGACTGAGGATACCTACGGTCATTTATGGCTTGCTGGAAATAAAGCTGTCTTTAGAATGGATATCGAAAAGGAGAGTGTGACAAGTTATAAGCCATTTAAAAATCAGGAATTCATGCTCATTAAGCCAAGAGGAGTGATTAAAGATAAGAATGGGATTGTCTATTTTGCATCTTCTCACGGGCTAGCTTATATAGACCCAAGTACACTTACTGTTGGTTACAACAAACCTGAAGTAAAGTTTAATGAACTATTTTTAAAGGGAAAGAAAGTTGGTGTAGGAAAAGAAATAGATGGAGGAGTAATACTCAAAACAGTTTTGAATGAAGTGGAAAGATTGGAGTTGGAGGCAGATCAAAATGACTTGGGTATTTCATTTTTCGATACCTATTACCAAGAAGATGAACTCAATTATCAATTTATGATAGAAGGATATCATGATGATTGGCAATCTTTGGAAAGTCAACGCCGTATTGTGTACAGTACGGGTTTACGTCATGGCGATTATAAACTAAAAGTAAGAGCAAAAGGACGTAACGAAATTTGGTCCGATGTTGCAATTTTAGATATCACAATTTATCCGAGATGGTATGAAAACCCGATAAACAGAGCTATAGGGCTCTTGATTCTTATTTTACTTAGTTATTTGGGCGTAAGGTGGAGAATGAGTGCCTTGAAAGAACAGAAAAAAGAACTTGAGCTTCAAGTAGAAGAAAGAACTTCTGAAATATTGGAACAAAAAGGGGAGATTTTAGCGCAGAACGAAGAGCTAAGACAAATGAACGAAGAGGTTGAAGCCAATAGAGATCATTTGGAAGAAAAACATCAAGAACTAGAAGTTTCTTATGCAGATTTTAACTTGGTAGTTGAGATAGGGAAGTTAATTGTAAATAAACACCAATTTGATGAGATTATAAAGATCTTAAAAGTTGAACTTTCTCAATTGGTTAATTACCAAGAGTTAGGAATTGCTATTCAAGAGAAGCGAAAAGATGTAATCCGTTATGTACAAGTTGAAGATGGCGAGGAAATAGACAGTATGCTCAGTCTAACTAAAGACAAGTCAGATTCGGTTGTTCAGTGTTTTAGTACAAATAAGGAGATTAATCAGGAGTCGAAAGAAAAAGGCTTTAGTCTTTATATTCCATTGGTATCAAGAGCCAAAAGCATTGGTGTTTTATATCTGAAAAGTAATTTCACGAAAGGTTTTAACGCTCGGGAAATACGAGTTATCAAGTCAATGACCTCATATTTATCCAGTGCCCTAGAAAATATATTAGCCTATCGTATCCTTTTTGAGCAAAATAAATCGATCAAAGAAAGTTTACGTTATGCTCACTCCATCCAAGAGTTGATGACGCAAACATCATTACATATTCAAGGCTTTGTCTCGGATCATTTTATTTTTTCAAAACCTAGAGATATTGTATCTGGAGACTTTACTTGGTCTTATAGAAAAAATGATGATACTCTATTCATCGCATCGGTTGACTGCACAGGACATGGGGTACCAGGAGCTTTACTATCTATGCTTGGCATTAGTATTTTGAACAAGATTGTAAGAGAGCAACAGTTGGAAGAACCTTCTAAAATTTTGGAGGCACTTAACGAAAATATCAGAAAAAGCTTGAAACAAGAAAATGGACACAATACCGATGGGATGGATTTATCAATCTGTGTTATCCAAAAGTCTGCTAATATGACTTACAAAGTAAGATTTAGCGGTGCAAAATCTAGTATTTATATTGTAAGAAGATGGCAAACAGAATGTGAGCAAATGAAGGGTAGTAGAAAGAGAATAGGTGGATTAGCAAAGAAAAATAAAGGTGAATTTGAAACTCAAGAGTTGACCCTTTCTATTGGTGATTACCTTTACTTAGCAACAGATGGATTTGCTGATCAGAATAGTCCTAAGAATGAAAAATATGGAACACAACGTTTCATGAAGCTTCTTGGCTTACTTTCAAACTCTACAACAAATGAGCAACAAGTTTTAATAGAAAATGAGCTTAAACATTTCATGGAGTCTCAAGAACAGAGAGATGATATTACAGTGATTGGTCTAGAGATGTAATCAAATCAAATTTGTATAGATCAAATCCTACTCTTAAACATTAGAGTAGGATTTTTTACTTATTGGTAAAATATAACTCTACTTCACTATGTTCATGGGGGAGTATTATCGCGGTACTTTAATCCTTAAAATTAGTCTTCTCACAAAATTATTTTCTTTACAGTCATCTTGACTAGGTATTCTATTTTTTAAATACAATTTCCAAGAACTAGCTTTAGCAATAGGTATAATTGTAATAATTACGATTTACACCGCTGAATTGCTACAATTCTTCAGCCTTATACTTATGCTAATTTTCTAATTTTGAAGAGGAAACGAATAGATTTTTTCTTAAAAGCTGAACTATGAAATCCCCAATAAAAATAATAAGCTTACTGTATTGCTTCATACTTTGTACCAATACTGTTTTTGCTCAAAAGCAACCCAATGTACTTTGGCTCTTGACCGATGACCAAAGATATGATACCGTAAAAGCATTTAATAAAATGCTCCACAATCGGGAGATGAGTGAGTTAGGTTATACAGAATCACCCAATGTAGATCGATTGGCAGATATGGGTACTACTTTTATCAATACTTATTGTCAGGCAGCGGCTTGTGCTCCATCAAGAGCGTCTATGCATTATGGTAGATACCCTTTCAAGTCTGGTATTTATGAATTTGAATATCATAATAACAATGCAGAACATACCCGACCGACTTTGCCTGAACAGATGGCTGATTTGGGCTATCAGACCTTACATATCGGAAAGTTAGGGGTGAGGGTGAAAAATGTAAAGGAAAATGGTAAGGTACAATCCCATCAAATTTATCAAACTGATATTGATTTTAAGGGATTGGCAAAAGATGGTTTGACAGATTGGGGGAAAAGCTGGACAACAACTCTTAACGGAGAGAAATTGGAAAAGCCTATTAAATCATTAGAGTTTTTTGTGACACCAGAAGGAACGTTTGAGTATAGTTCTAAGGAGTTGGAAGAGTTGAGGCCAGAGTATAAAGGTTCAGCAGCAAAAGCCTACGAAAAATATGATTTATTGAGACATTACAATAAAAAGAAAGGTCCAAAATCTGTATACAAATCTAGTATTTTGGCAGGGGTGAGTCCTCAACCGGCAGGTAAAACAAGAGATGGGTATTATGCTTCAGTTTTTGTAGATTATCTGAAGAATGAAAAAGAAAAATTCACTGTTGGTAGTCGTACTTTTGATGGCGTGGATCGTTCAAAACCACTATTCTGTCATATTGGTTTTGATTTTCCTCATACGCCTGTGTTGCCTCCAGCTTCTTACAGAGAACGTTTCAAAAAATATACATACAACATACCTGAGTTTGAAGAGAAAGAACTCAAGACAATGCCAAAGCAATTCAGAAATCAAGTAATGCGAGGTTACTCTGATAGCTTGACAGATGAAGAAAAGTTGACGATGATTCAAGACTATTTCGCTTTTTGTGCCTATGGAGATCAACTAATTGGAGAGACAGTAGATGCATTTATTGAGTATAGCGAGAGTAACAAGCAAGAGTGGATGATTGTATATGTTTGTGGCGATCATGGATGGAAGTTGAATGATCATGGTTCTGTTTCTAAGTTCACCCCTTGGGAAATAGATAGCCATAACCCGATCATTGTAGTTTCTTCTGATAAAAAGAAATTCCCAGAGGGAAAAGTGGTAAGAGAATTTACTGAGTTTGTCGATATTTCACCCACAATTCTTTCAGCGGCAGGAGCAAACTTGGACGCTGAAACATACAATCATTTGGACGGTTTTGATATGGCAAAAATAGCAGACAAAACAGTCTCTTTGAGAGATTACGTAGTAGGAGAGAATCATGCAGTAACGGGGCCACGTGCATATATCAGAACCAAAAACTTCATGTTCTCGATTCAAAGCAGGCCAAACAAAAAACGAGGTGAAAATATGGAGTGGGCGTTAAATGCGAGTTATGAGGAATTGGACCCTTGTTTATACTATACTTCCAAAGATCCACATGAAATTAAAAATTTAGCTTTCGATAAGAAGTATAAGCATATAGCAATGACAATGAAAGAAAAGTTGATCAATGTTGTACTTGGAGATGGAAGAGTAGAAGTAGTTTGGGGTAAAAAAGCAGATGGTACAAAAGTATTTAGAAGTAATTTTGCAGAAGGTGCACACGATCATAAACTTCAACTAAGTAAATAACCCCCTTTCTTTCTCATGATTTTATCCCTTACACTCGCTAGAGTTTTAACTACTTTAGCGAGTGTAATATCGGATTTTGTTAAAAGCTGAACACATGAAAAAAATAGCCTTATTAGGCTTGTTTATTCTTTGCCTTATGGTGGCAGAGCATCTGCAAGCACAATCATTAACAGAAACACGAGAAGCACGTACAAAATTAGATATCAATGCTTCTTGGACATTTTTTAGAGGAGAGTTATCTGAGCAAGAAGTTTCTAAATCGGATTTTGATGATAGTAATTGGGAAGTAGTTAATGTACCCCATAGTATGAAGCTTTCATCGAATGAGTTGGATAACAGTACAGATAGTTCTTATCAAGAGACTTTCCATAGATATATTGGTTGGTACAGAAAAGAGCTTTTAGTGGAGGCAACAAACTCTCAAAAAGTATTTTTAGAATTTGAAGGTGCGCATCAGCATACCAAACTTTGGGTAAATGGTACTTATGTAGGAGAGCATAAAGTGAGTGGTTACACTCCTTTTCATTTTGATATCACTGATTTCGTAGAAAAAGGGCAAAAAAATACAATTGTACTGAGTGTAGATAATCGTTATAACCCAACTATTCCACCTGATGGAGATCGAAGAGATTATTTATTATTTAGTGGTTTGTATCGTGATGTATACTTGGTCGTAAAAAATCCATTACATCTCACTTATGATTGGGAAGATACTTATGCAGGTGTTTTTATAACGACACCTTCAGTTCAGAAAAATAATGCTACGGTTAATATTCGATCTACAGTTCGAAATACTTCCTCGCAAAATGTAAACTGTAAAATTGTACAAAAGATTATTGATAAAGACGGCTATGTAATACGTAAGCTGTCATCTGAAAAAGTAGTTCTTCCGAATAATGAACATACATTCTCACAGACCACAGGGATAACGGAGAACCTTCATTTATGGTCAATTGAAGATCCTTATTTGTACCGTGTTCAAACTTTAGTTTATCAAGGCGAGCAACTGATGGATGTTGTTGAAAATTCTTTGGGTGTACGTAAGTTCGAGTTTATTGATGGTAAAGGCTTTTTACTAAATGGTAAAAATGTAGAGTTGATTGGAGTAAACAAACATCAAGCTTACCCATTTGTAGGCGATGCTGTGGCTAATGCACTTCACCGAAAAGATGCAGAACAATTTAAGGAAACAGGCTATAATGTAGTAAGACTAGCACATTATCCGCATGATGATGAGTTTATAAAAGCCTGTGATGAACTAGGAATTCTATTGATTGAAGAAGGACCATCTTGGATTCATTTTGTAGAAGGAGAGTGGTTTGATAATTTGGAGTTGGCTACAAGGATTATGATCAGAAATCATAGGAATCATCCTTCAATTCTACTTTGGAGTGGCGGTTTAAATCATAGAGGACCCGTAGAGCGTTTGCATTATGCTTGTAAAGAAGAAGATCCATATAGATTGACAGCTTCAAATGGTGCTCCTTGGACAGGGCCAGTTCATTCTGGTATTTGTGATATTTATACACCTATGGATTATCAGAATATGCCAGTAACCGAAGATGATTTTTCATTCTTGTGTGAACATGGGAGTTCTGATGAGTCTTACAGAAATCAATATGAAGTATCAAGGTCAAGAGCTTCAGCTAATCGTTTTGGTGTAGCACTTTGGACTGCTCACGATTACTTCTCTTTCCAAAAAGATTGGGGAATGCAAGTGAGAAGACCGTTCTCAATTTATCGTGTTCCAAATCCTGTGAATTATTGGTACAAATCTGAGATGACAGAAACACCTATGGTTTACATCGCTGATGAAAGAGCAAGTAAAGCAGGAAAAGTGCATGTGTTTAGTAACTGTGATGAAGTTGAGTTATACAATAATGGCAAACTAGTAGCAAAGCAAAAACCCGATGCCGATCCAACAAGGAGTTTCTGTAAACACCCATCATATACATTCCAATTGAATGAAACAAAAGGTGATTTGGTAGCTAAAGGATATATCAGAGGACAAGAAATAGCAAAATATACCCTGAATAAAGCTGGCAAAGCTTATCAGTTAAAACTTGAGTTGGAGGAGCAAAATCAAACAATGCAAGCGAGTGGTTCAGATATGCGAATGCTCAGAGCGTATGTTTTAGATAAAGAAGGAAATCATGTTGTAGCGGATACTTCTATGGTAACTTTTAGTATAGAAGGTGAAGGTATTTTAGTGGGAGATGCCGAAATCGGAGCCAACCCGAACAAAGCATATTGGGGAACAGCCTCTATTATTTTACGCTCAACTCAAAAAGCAGGTGATTTCAAGATTACAGCTAAAGCAAAGGGCTTGAAAACAGCAACCCTGAAAGGCAAAACAATTGCTTATAATAAAGACATTCGTGCCAAAGAAATCAAAGAAGTTTATGATTATCCAATCGTAAGAGTAGATTTTGGAGGAAAAGAACAGTTAGTGCAGTTTGATTATGAACGCTGGGAGGGTGATCAAAAAGAAAGCTACGAGTTATCAGCTTATAATGAGGCTAAAATGAATGTGAAAACTAGTACAGGAAAACCATCTTGGACAACAGCATTTGGACTCTTAGGTAACCAACCTTATTTGGCAATGGATGCGGCTGTGGCTGCTCAGAAAGATTATCTGATCTTAACGTTTGAAGGATTGCCAAAAGGAAAATATGATTTGAGCACATATCATCACTCCTTAAAAGTACTGGCTAAAGTGAAAGGTCTAGCTATTTTAGAGAAAAAACTGAATACCTATCAGCTTATCGTAAAAGATGCAAATGGCGAAAGATTGGCTGTACCAGCCATCGAGCCAACTAGTGGAAAATTGCATAATTTGTATCCTGCAAAAGCTAATTTAAGTTTTTACAGTGATGGAGATTCAGATGTACAGATTCTAATCCAAAATTATGCACAAGACATTCCTGTTGTACTAAATGGAATTGACTTGAGAAAAAGAGAAGCTCTCCAAGAATTGAAGACGCTTTAATAATATCTATTTCAAAATGGGTGGATTAAAAAGTGAATTTTTAGTCCACCTTTTCTATAAAGTACTCTCCCTTAATACAAGCTGAGTTTCGAGCAGTGTAAGTTGTGGTTTCTCTAATGCTTCTTTATCAAAAAGTAAGTCTACGGCCTTTCTCCCAATTTCATTAGCTGGTTGTTTTACGGTAGACAATTTGGGGCTAGTATACGTACTTACGGGTTCGTCGGCATAACCAATGATAGAAATATCTTCTGGGATTTTGAACCCTAGACTTTTCACAGTTTCTAAAGCGATAAAGGCAAGATAATCGCTACAAGCAAAAATTGCATCGGGTGTAGATACTCTTTTTAGCGTATTTTTCAGTTCTTGTTGAATGACTTCTTTTTCAGCATGTTTGATGATGAGTCCTGAATTGACTTCCAATCCTCTTTTTTTATGCGCTTCTACATATCCCATATAACGGTTAAATGTAGTAGAAATTCCTTCTTCACCTTTAAGGTGTAAGATATTGGAACACCCCGAGTCTAGTAAATAACTTACAGCTTCAAATGCACCCGAAAAGTCGTCTGTAATGACGGTAGAAGTATCGAGGTCCTCACAGATTCTATCAAGTAAGACAATGGGTATTCCTGATTCTACAATTTCATTTAAAAAGCTGTAATCTTCTGTATCTTGTGATAATGCTATGAGTAAACCATCAACTTTAGAGTTCGCGAGCTCTTGTGATATTTTTTTTTCAATATCATATTTTCTTCCACTGCTAGAGATCATCAATTGATAGCCCAAAGCTCTTGCTCGGTATTCAATTCCGTGAAGCATAGTAGAAAAAAAGTTATGATTGAATTCAGGGATAATAACACCGATTGTTTTGGATGATTTTCTTTGAAGATTTTTCGCAATTAAATTTGGTTGATACCCCCATTCTTTGGCAAGTTTGAATACAGATTGCTTAGTTTTATCTGAGATTTTTCCACCGCCGTTTAAGGCCCTTGAAACCGTGGATGGTGTTACATTTAGGGCTTTGGCAATATCTTTTATAGTGACATTATTTTTTTTCATTTCATACTATTTTTTACTCCTCAGAAATATCAATGTTAGTCAATGGGATTATCGTATGTATGAAAATGTCATTTTTAGCTCTCATATAAGGTGTCAAAAACTACTTTAAAGCGGGTATTAATTTTCTTTCTAGAATTAGCTGTCTTTTAATCGAAGCTATTTTAACTATCGTTTGTGACAAAGCTCTCTTTTGCAATAAAATACTACTTCATTTTTACGTCATGTCAATTTCCCCCTCTAATTGGGAACAAGTATCATGTGAATGAAATAGTGGGAATACTATTTTTGATAAGATCCATTTTTTATATCAAACCGATATAGCTATGAAATTTTCATTCAGATATATTTTTTTCGCATTTTTTCTATCCTATTCTACACAAGTGTTGGCTCAAGAAGAGTTTATTTGGCTTGATCCTAATCGAGATACTGAGGAACGTATTGATGCACTTTTAAAAGCGATGACTTTAGAGGAAAAGGCGACTCAGATGATTGATCAGAGTAAAGGTATTCCTCGCTTGCAAGTTCCTGAGTATAATTGGTGGAATGAGGCTTTACATGGAGTTGCTAGAAATGGAAGAGCTACTGTTTTTCCTCAAGCAATTGGCTTGGCTTCAACCTTTGATCGTGATTTATTATTTCGAATTTCTACAGCAATAGGAGCTGAAGCAAGAGCTAAGTTTTTGGTAGCTCAAGAGATGAATAACAGAAGTAAGTATGCAGGCTTAACTTTTTGGTCTCCAAATGTAAATATTTATAGAGACCCAAGATGGGGTAGAGGACAAGAGACTTATGGTGAAGATCCATACCTTTCTGGACAGATGGGGCTCAACTTTGTGAAAGGACTACAAGGTGACCATCCAAAATATTTACAGGCGGCTGCATGTGCAAAACATTTTGCGGTACATTCTGGGCCCGAAGAAGACCGACATATTTTTGACGCTGTACCAACGATTCAAGATTTGAATGAAACATATTTACCTGCTTTTGAAGTGTTGGTGAAAGAAGCGAAAGTAGAAACAGTAATGGGCGCTTATAATCGTGTATTCGGAGACCCTGCCTGTGGTAGTGCTATTTTGCTTAAAGATATTTTAAGAGATAAATGGGAGTTTGAAGGACATGTAGTTTCTGATTGTGGAGCTATTTATGACTTTTTCGCCAATCATAAAACTCATTCAAATGCAGTGGAAGCTACTGCCGCAGCCATCAATGCTGGAACAGATTTAAATTGTGGGAGCATTTATGATAAGAATGTAGTAGCAGCGGTAGAGCAAGGTCTACTTTCTGAAAAAATAGTAGATAATCGTCTAAAAAATTTATTACAGACTCGTTTCAAATTGGGTTTATTTGATCCAGTTGATATGAATCCTTACAATAATGTTAGCCCAGATACTGTAGAATGTAAAAGTCACCGACAGCTTGCCTATGAAGCAGCATTGAAATCGGTAGTTTTACTAAAAAATGAAAAGAATGTCCTTCCGCTTAAAAAAGACATTAGAACCCTTTATGTATTAGGGCCTAACGCAAATTCTGGAGAAGTGTTGTTAGGTAATTACTATGGCGTGAGTGCTAACCAAACTAATATTTTGGAAGGCATAGTAAGTAAGGTGAGTTTAGGTACAAGTGTAAACTATAAGCAAGGGATTCTATTAGACAGACCTAATGTAAACCCGATAGATTGGACTACAGGAGCGGCGGCTTCGGCAGATGCTTGTATAGCTGTTATGGGAATTTCTGGTTTATTAGAGGGAGAAGAAGGTGAGGCTTTGGCTTCTTCAACTAAAGGAGACCGTTTAGATATTAATCTCCCAAAAAATCAGATTGATTATCTGAGAAAAATAAAATCAAAGAATAAAAACAATCCACTTATAGTCGTTCTGACAGGAGGGAGTCCGATGGCTTTGCCTGAGTTGGAAGAAATAGCAGATGCAATTCTATTTGCTTGGTATCCTGGTCAAGAAGGTGGAGAAGCTATTGCAGATATTATTTTCGGTGAAGCATCTCCTTCAGCGAAGTTACCAATCACTTTTCCAAAAAGTCTAGATCAACTTCCTACTTATGATGATTATAATATGATAGGTAGAACCTATCGTTACATGAATGAAGACCCATTATATCCTTTCGGTTTTGGGCTGTCGTATGTTGATTTTGAGTTTAGTTCTATATCCATCAAAGATCAAGCTTATAAATCATCTGAAAATATTGAAGTAGAACTGACAGTGACAAATAAAGGCACATTAAAGGCTGAAGAAGTGATTCAACTTTACATATCCGATTATCCTGTAAAATTTAAAGCTCCGAATCATTCGCTCAAAGATTTCCAAAGGTTGAGCTTAGAAGCAGGAGAATCTAGAAAAATAGCCTTCACTGTGACACCAGAGATGAGACAGGTGATAAATGAAAAAGGAGAAAAAATTGTTCCCAAAGGACTTATCAAGATAACAGTAGGTAATTCGGCTCCATTAAAAAGGAGTATTGAATTAGGCGCTAAACTTCAAACAGCACAAGTGAAATTAAAGTAATTTTAGTGTAAGAATAATTCTAGTGTTGGAGAGCTATGAAATCAATATTTCGTAGCTCTTTTTTATTGCATTCAATCTCGTTCTCAGGATTTTTAAAAATAGAGAAAAGAGAGGCTTTAGTGAGTCATGTGTGTTGAGATCAATCATTCTATTAAACATTCACTCTTCAATGAAGGTCGTTACCATTTACTCATAAAATCTTACCGTTCACTCAATAATCAAGAAGGGTTATACCATGTAATATTACATTTAGAAATCTGTATTTCGTAACCCTTTAATTTATTCTTATGGGAAAAAAAGCGCTCGTTTTAAGTGCAGGTTCCATTACTGGAGCATTTCAAGCAGGAGCCATTCAGCAAGTATTAGATAGTGGTTTTGAGCCTGATATTATTCATGGTACTTCAGTAGGTTCTATTAATGGAGGTGTGATGGTTAGTGAGATTGGACGATTAAATAATGAATTTGATTGGAAAGAGATTGGGGAATATGTAGCTCAAACTTGGATGAAACAATTCATAGACCCTTCATCAGTAATGGTGAAGAAAAATAGAAGGCAAATCATCTATGAAATCATGACTAACCGATTTAATGGTTTAGTCTCTGCACATCCTATTCAAAATTTCATTAGAGAGAATGTTTCACTCGAAAATGTGCGTAAAAGTATTATCGATTTCTCTGCAGCAGCTGTAGATTTAGTATCAGGTAAAGTTGATTATTTTGATGCCTTGTCCAATAATCTTGTAGAAGGGATTGTCGCAAGTGCTACCATCCCGATAGTAATGCCAACAACCTATGTAGGAGGGACGCCTTATTACGATGGAGCTTTACGGGATGTTGCGCCAATCAAATATGTCATTGATAAAGGGGCAGACGAGATCATCATTATTGTTTGTCAGTCTCAAGATATCTCAAATAAAAACTTACATACGGGAAATCTGATGCATCTAATTACACGAATAATGGATATTACCGTAAATGAAACTGTAAATAATGATATTGAAGAATTACGTTCTTTGCACTCATTAGTCCCTGTCCAGCATGCGAATTTCACATCTAATGATGATAAACGAATTATAAAGTATAAAGTAATACGACCAAATTACGAATTGGGCTATGCCATTGATAATTTTGAACGGAAGGACATCTATGATATGATTTCCTTAGGTAGAATCACAGCACAAAACACAAATAATTGGTCTTGTTTTTATATGAATAATGAATCATCGGTGAGTATACCTGCAAGTGTATAAATCTCCAATTTATTGGATTAACAACTATAGATAAACCTAAATATATACTACCCTAAATCATCTAAGAATTCAGTCAAACTCTCCCCCTCATTTAAAGATAGCTTCTTTCGTAAGCGATGTCTTGCTACTTTGACAGAGTTCAACGAGATACCAAGTGTATGAGCAATTTCTTGGGAGGATAAATTCATTCTGTAGAGATAACAAAGTCTTTGATTAGAAGGTGTTAGTTGTGGATAATTACTTTGAAGTGCGTGAATAAAATCAGCATGTACTTCACTAAACAAATCGAAAAACTTGCCCCAATCTTTATCCAATTCAAAGCTTTCGTCAATTTCACGAATGAGCGTTTTCAATACCTTCCGAGAATGTTCCTCTGGCTTTTTAGCTATTAAAGTTAGTGTATCTCTGAGTTTCTTCAAAAGCTCATTTTTATGAATTGTATGTAGCGTATGCGTGGTTAATTCCTTTTGCTTGAACAATAATTTCTCCTCCAACTGTCGTTGTAAGAGTTCTCCATTTTCATGCTCCACATCTAGCAATTTCCTATGTTGTTCTAAAACTTCTTCTTGTTGTAGTTCAAGATCTTTTGTTCTATCTATCACTAAATCATTGAGTTGATTGGCTCTTTTCTTTAAATATTTAACCCTTGACTCATAAATAACTCCTATGATTAAAGTGGCAAAAAGAAGCATTGCAATTTGAAACTGTAGAGTTTCCCAAAAATGTGGATGAACATTAATCACTATTGTGCTTTCGGGACTTGATTTTGCAAAATTAGGGTCAAGGGAGGCTTTTACGTTGAGGGTATAATTTCCATAAGGCAGATTGGTATAAGTAGCATTTCTTTTACTCCCGATATAATTCCATGATTCATCAAAACCATCTAAGCGGTAAGCATAGTTTACTTTGGAAGATTGAAAATAATTAAGTGCAGAAAAGCCGACAGAAAAGACTTTTTCATCTGCATCTAATTGAATATAATCCAAAACATGAAGTTGAGAGTGCAAGGGTGAGTCATGATGATAATGATTTATTTCTTTATTGAACAAGCTAAAAGAAGTAAAACAAGGAGCTTTTAAATTGAATTCTCTCTCCATATTTTTAGGGTTTATCACATTAAACCCATTAATTCCCCCAAACACTAATCTTCCATCTTGTAGTTTAGCAGAACTACTTCTTTGAAACTTACCATCTTGTAAGCCATCTACTTCAGTAAAGTCTTCAACATATTTTTCTTTAAAATGATACAGACTTAATCCTTCATTGGTGGATATCCATAAGTTTTGATATTGGTCTTCCTCAATGCTATAGATGACGTGATTATTTAATTGATCTTGAAGCTCAAAAGGAATGATTTTATGTTGACTACGATCAAATTTATATAGCCCTGCCCCAAAAGTACCAATCCAAATATTCAATTTACTATCTTCAAAAATGCTAATTATTCCTTTGGCAGGCATTGCTTTTTCTTCTGAAAGGTAGAATTGCTCAAATTCATTTCGCTCAGGAATAAATTTATTTAAGCCATTAAAGGTACCTACCCAAATATCTCCTTTTATATCTTGAAATACCTTACGAGTATCATTATGACTTAATTTTCCATTTAATGAATTATACTGTATTACTTCTTCTGTTTTTGGGTCGTAAACTAAGACCCCATTGCTTGTAGCACACCAAACCCTTTGATCTTTTGCAATGAGAAGAGACCAAATATGTTGGTTTTCAATTTTTATTTCAGACTTAGATTTGATGCGCTTTATCTCATTTTTTAAAGGGTCAAATCGGTTCAATCCGCCTTTGTAAGCTCCAACCCAAATGTAACCACTACTGTCTTGATCTATTGAAATAACATGATTACTGCTCAGTGAATTTTCATTCTGAAATTGATGTCTAAAACAGCTAAAAAGTCCAAGTTCAGGGTTGTATTTATTTAAACCTCCACCATCCGTACCTATCCACCAATCATGATTTTGATCTTCAAAGAAAGCCGTGATTTTATTATCACTAATTGAGTTTGTGTTATAAGGTAAGTGTTGGTAGTGTAGAAAAGGAATGTTTGGACTAAAAAACTTTAAACCATAACTATAGATTCCAATCCAAATATTTCTATCAGTATCAGCGTACAAGCTAATGATTGTCTGAGCAGATATATCATCTTCTGTTTGAAAGGTCGTTGAGATGAGTTGTTTACTTTTAGTATTTAGGATTTGTAAACCGCCACCTTCTGTTCCAATCCACAAATTTCCATCATGAGCTAGTTCTAGGTTTAAAATCTCTTTGCTAGAAAGATTACGTTCTATTTTAGTTATAGGGAAGTTATTTTGATGGGTATGTACACACCATAATCCTTTTCCATAAGTTCCTAACCATAGGTTATGGTATTGATCAATTTGTAATGATCTAATTTCTAGATCAGACAAAACGTGTTGTAATTGATAATTCTTCTCAGCATTGAGAAACCAAAGTCCATCGGTTGTTGCAATCCATAGCTGCCCTTTCGCATCGATTTCTAATGAGGTAATTTGCTTATCAGAAAGTGCTTCATAAATAGCAGGAGAGAAAGAAAGACTATCTTTGGGTTTAAAAAATAATCCTCCTCCAGCTGTTCCAATCCAAAGGTTTCCTGTTGAATCTTCCTTGATAGCTCTAACATCAATATTTGTGAGCCCATCATCTAATCCATATACTTTAAAATTATCATTTTGACGATTGTATAAGTTCAATCCGGCGTGAGTTCCAATCCACAATTGCTGTTCACTATCTTCATAAATGACTCTGACCGCATTAAAACTTAAACTACTTGAATCTGACGGATTGTTCTTATAAATCGAAAACTCGTAACCATCATAACGATTTAGTCCATCATCTGTTCCAATCCACATAAAGCCAGTCGCATCTTGGCAGACAGCATAAACATCACTTTGGGAAAGTCCTTCTGATGCAGCTATACTCTTTAAGTTTAGTGATTGGTGTTGACTAAAAACACTCGTCTGATGAAAACAAAAAATGGAAAGTAAAAAAGGTAGTAACATACCTTTGGTGCCATCCTTTTCATTTAGATAGAAAAGTAATTGATACATGTTGTTTTTGGGGGATGTATGATTCTTGATAAACAAGAATTTGTTAGTGTGATTGTATACCTGACGTAAAAGTTATAAACCTGCTTTTCGTAAATAATACTTTGATAAACAGTATCTAATTTTAGATCGGTCTTTCATTTGACTTCAACTTAATTTAGCTATTCTTAAAGAATAATTCAAAAAAATATTAGGATTAGCCTGTACCCCCTTTAGTCTACCAATGAACGGCTTTTAAGGCTGAAAACACCACTTCTGTACCCCTTTTCGACGAATGACATCTCCTTTGTACCCTCAATTGTAACCCAATTTCCTTGAACACAGCTCAATCTTCTTATAGATTGATTTTAACGATTTCCGGAAATCTCAATACAACATACTATTTGATCTTAATCATTTTTCAACGCTAAAAAAACATAAGCATGGACTTTCACTTACGCTTTGAAAACTCCACTTGGAGCAAGGCTTTAATGGTACTTTTAAGTTGTTGGCTATCTTTTTCAGCACAGGTTGTCTTCGGACAAGCCAACAGTGGAGCTAGCCACTCTACGACTGATCACCAAAAGGAAATCATCGGTTACTTCACTCAATGGGATGCATGGAAAGATGTAAACCACGGTGTTCCTGCAAAAGGAGCATACAATCAATTAAACATTGATTACTCTCAATACACCATCTTAAATTTCTCATTTTTTGGGGTTGCAAAAGACGGTACACTTCATAGTGGAGATTTGAGAAACAAAAGCATTTATCAAGCAGGACAAGTACAAGAACCGGGTGAAATTCTTCATCCAGATGTGTACAGCAGTTGGGATTACTGGTTGTTATACGGCGAACTAGATTTACTTTGGGAGGTAACCCCAGAAGCTGAGGCGGCAGGGTACACAACCAATGGAACTACTTGGTCAAATTCGCAAACGGGTCTTTCTGGTCAGATGCCAATCCCAATGCCCAAAGAAGGTGGTGCACCAGGGTTATTGGAATTATGTAAACAAAATGGAGTTAAAGCAATGGCTTCCATTGGTGGTTGGTCAATGTGTAAACATTTTCCTGAGATGGCTCGTGATCCTCAATTGAGAGCAAATTTTATAAATGACTGTGTTACCCTCATCAATATGGGGTTCGACGGGATTGATCTTGATTGGGAGTATCCGGGTTCTGTAGGAATGAATATTGAAAACTATGGTCAGGATGATTATCAAAACTTTACAACCTTAGTTCAAGAAATACGAGATGCTATTGGAGCCGATAAATTAATAACAGCGGCTTTCAGTGCTCAGCCTGCAAAATTAGTAGACTTCGAATGGGCAGCTCTGGAAGAAACGATGGATTACTTCAATATGATGAGTTATGACTTTCATGGAGGTTGGTCAAATATAGCAGGACATAATTCACCATTATATTCTTATGAAGGTGAAGAGTATGGAGCACAATCTTGGAATGATACCTTCCAAGCATTAGTAGGAATGGGTGTTAGCCCTTCTAAAATCAATATGGGAGTAGGTTTTTATGGTAGAGGTGTAATTACGGATGGTGCCGCAGACTTAAATGCACCTACGGTTAAAGTGCCAAAGACGGTAGAACCTGATGGCCCAGTTTTGACTGCTGGAGACTTTACAAACTTTGGATTATTCGATGCAACACCAACTTTCAGATACATTGATGATCATACTTCGGATTGGACATATCATTGGGATGATGAAGCAAAGGTTCCTTATCTGACAAAAGATAACTATTTCCTTAGTTTTGATAACGAACAATCTATTCAGCTTAAAGCAGAGTACGTCAACGATAATAACATTGGTGGAGTCATTGTATGGCATATATTTGGAGATTTGGATTTCCAAGGAATTGAAGAAACTTATGCGAGTAAATTGCCTTACGACTCTAGAACTAAAGCACCTCTAGTAAATACATTAAATAGTACTTTTGCCTTGAATGATGGCTCTCCAAGTATTGCATTTACAGCACCGACAAACAATAGTGTGATCGAACAATCTACCTCATTTGATGCGATTACACTTTCGGCTATAGCTACAGATACTGACGGTGCAATTTCTTCAGTAACTTTTAAAGTAAACGGTGGGGCTACAATTAATGGGACTGCTAGCGGAAGTTCTTACACTGCTTCATTTACACCAGATGCTTTCGGAAGTTATACAGTTGTAGCAACAGCTACAGATAATAGTGGAGCGACATCGAGTACACAAACTACTTTTAGTGTACTGTGTGTTGGTGGAGATTGTCCGAATGAAAATCCTGTAGTGAGCATAGATGCTCCTATAGATGGAAGTACAATTCAAGCGACAAGTCTTGCTCCTATTTCAATTGAAATTTCAGCATCTGATTTAGATGGAAGTATTGCTTCAACTTCTATAGTTGTAGATGGACATACTTTTACTTCTTCTCCAGCTTCTTGGACACCTTCTGCTTTTGGTGATTTTACTATTGAAGTAACCGTTACTGATGATAAAGGAGCAACTGCTTCTGCTAGTTCTTCGGTCTCAATCGTAGAAACTTGTGGAACTCCATGGTCGGCTCAAACATTTCCTACGGGTTCAGAAGTTTCTTACAACGGATTCTTGTATAAGGCAGGTTGGGAAGCAGGAGCATCTCAAACTCCGGGAACTGCTGATGTATGGAAGTTACAATCGGCTTGCCCTGGTACGGTGCTAGATTGCTCTCAATATGATGAATGGGATAGTGCTACGACTTATCAATCCAATGGAATGGAAATTTCTTTTAATGGAAATGTTTATTCTTTATTAACGTGGTGGTCTGTTGGTAAAGATCCTGAATTGAATCCGTCTGTTTGGAGTTTGCTAGCGCCATGCGATGGTGGTGTAGTGAGAGATGATGCTCCGTCTGTAGATTTCGTTAGTCCTAATGGAAATACATCCTTTACTCAAGCGAATTTTGAAGCCATTTCTATTGAAATTTCTGTTTCGGATGACAATACTGTGGTAAGCTCTAGCATTGAAGTGGATGGAGTGACAACAAATGGTACAACGGCTTCATTCACCCCTTCTTCATATGGTGATTTTGTAGTGACAGCTTCTGCTACTGACGATGCAAACCAAATAACAACTAAATCAATCACATTAAGTATACTTCAACCAGGTCTTCCTTCTGTGAGCTTTAGTGCACCATCAAATGATGAGGTATTTACGGTTACAAGTCTTTCTCCAATCTCAATTTCTGTGAATACAACAGACGCAGACAATGTAGAAATTTCTGTAGATGGTCAAACGTTCAATGGAACATCTGCCTCTTGGATTCCATCAGATTTTGGTTCTTATACCATTTCTGCAACAGCAACAAATGCTACGGGGTCTGTATCAGAAACGATATCGGTGACTGTGGAAGAAGAGACAGTGACGGAAGGTTGTGCAGGAGTAGAAGAATATAAAAGTTATGCCGAAGGAGGAATTTATAATAGTGGAGATCAAGTGAGCTATGAAGGAATTCTGTATGAAGCTCAAGTAAATAACCTTTATAATGTATTACCAGGAACGGCCAACCATTGGTGGAAATCTCTTGGGCCATGTACTGGTTCTAGTAATGAAGCGCCGGTAGTAAGTTTTACAGCTCCTTCAAATAATGCTACAATCATAGGTCTAGTGGCTACTTCAATTGCTGTTGAGGCTTCTGATGCTGATGGAACTGTTGCAAGTGTTTCTATTTCTGTAGATGGTCAAACTTTCGATGCTAGTTCAACATCTTGGACGCCTTCAGCATATGGTGTTTATACCATTTCAGCAACGGCTACAGATGATCAAGGAGCTTCTACAACAAGTTCTATTTCAGTAAATGTAGAAGAACCTCAAGGGCCACAAGTACCTGTAGTTAGCTTTACAAACTTGACTGATGGACAGAATATTAAGCAGGTAAATCTGTCAAGTATTTCGATTGTAATCAATGCAACGGATGCAGATGGTACAATTACAGCCTCTTCTATTTCTGTAGACGGACAAACATTTGATGGAACTACTGCTTTTTGGACACCTTCAGCATTTGGAAGTTACACCATTACAGCAAGTGCTACAGATAACGAAAACCAAACTACAACTTCAAGTATTCAGGTTACCGTATCTGAAAATGTAGCCTTTACAGATCAAGTTCTTGTAGGTTACTGGCACAACTGGGAAAATGCGAGTGCTCCATATATGAGATTGAGAGATGTGGATCTTTCATACAATGTAATCAATGCGTCATTTGCAGAGCCTACACTCAGAGATATTGATAACACAATGGTTTTCAATCCGATTGATATAAACAACCAAGGGTATGAACCTACGGCAGCATCTCGTCAGGCATTTATTGAAGATGTGGCTTACTTGCAAAGTTTGGGTAAGAAAGTTCAAATCTCGATAGGTGGAGCAAATGGTGTTGTTCATCTGGACAATGAAACAGAGCAACAAAAATTTGTTACGTCTATGATCGACATTATAGAGACATATGGTTTTGACGGGATGGATATTGACTTAGAAGGTTCTTCTCTAACCCTAAATAGCGGAGACCTTGATTTCAAAAATCCTACAACGCCACGTATTGTCTACTTTATAGAGGGGATTAAACAAATTGTAGCTCACTTCAACGGAGCCTTAATGCTGACAGCAGCTCCTGAGACCGCTTATGTACAAGGTGGAGCTATAGCTTATGGTGGTTCTTGGGGGGGATACCTTCCTATTCTTTATGCCTTGAAAGATGACCTAAACTTCGTTCATGTTCAGTTGTACAACACGGGTAGTATGCTTGGGCTTGACGGGCAGGCTTACACACAAGGGAATTCAGATTTCATTGTAGCGATGTGTGAAATGATGCTTCAAGGTTTTGAAACAAAGAGTCCAGCAGGTTTCTTCCCTGCTTTCAGAGAAGATCAAGTAGCGATCGGATTGCCAGCCACGCCTCCTGCTGCTCCAGCTGGTGGATATGCAGAGCCAAGTGAAGTACAAGCGGCTTTGAATTACTTGGTAAACGGTATTCCTTTCGGAGGAAGTTACACCATGGTAAATCCTTCTGGATATCCTAACTTCAGAGGTATGATGACTTGGTCGGTAAACTGGGATGCTACAGGTGGTTATAGTTATGCCGATAACTTTGAAACATTCTTTGGGCCAGCTTCAAGAAGGGCTGAAAATGTAAAAGAAATTTCGGTATTGGAAGATGTAACAGCATTCCCTAATCCATTTAGTGGTAAACTGAGTATCAAACTTTCTTCTGAGTCTGTTCAAGAAGTAACGCTTAGATTTATTAGTGTTTCAGGTCAAGTAATGGAACAAGAGGTACACCAAGTACAAGGCTCTAAAACAATCCGTATGTCATTACCGAAACTAGATGCAGGAATCTATATTCTTCAAACTATTTCTGATGATAAAGTATCAACGCAAAAGTTGATTAAGGAATAGAGACTTACTGGTATTAGTCTAAACAAATTAACCACCCTAGATATGGATTTAGGGTGGTTTTATTTTTTATACATATCTATCTATCGGAATAGGTAATGTGTTTTTAATGAGTGTTTTAGTGTGTATTATGTTTATAATTACCTAATGTAGGTCGATATTAAATAGGTTTATTTATATTTGGCTTATAAGTTTTTACTCAATTACATTAAGTATATTTTTTAGACTCTAAAGTTGATTTATGAATAAGAGATATATAGTGCAACTAATCTTTAATGTTTTTAGCTCCAAAAGATATTTTTTTAAATACTTATATTTTTTTGTTCTGGTATTACTAATGTCTGTAACCCAAACATTAGCCCAAGTTAATTTAAGAGGGTTTGAAATTGCTACAACACCAAGTTGGGTGAAAAAATACCCGAAGCCAAAGCTTGAGGATAATTATAAGCTTGATTTAGTACTAATTCAAAGTGATGAACAATATAATCATATTACGAAAGAAAGTTTTAGTCATTACTATTATTACCTAAATAACATAGATGGTTTAAATAAGATAAAATCATTTTTTTGGAAATATGAACCAAGCTATCAAGTGTGTAAGGTCAATGTGGTAAATATACACAGAGGTGATCGTATCATACCAATGAATACCCAATTGCATACCGAGTTTGAGTTATATGGTAAACAAATTGGGGGAAATCGATATGATGAAGATGCTAAAATCAAAGTCTTTTTTGAAGGAGTGTCTGTTGGGGACATTATTGAGATCGCATATACAATTGAAGGTATACAGCCGGATATATATGGCAAACTTGAACGGATACATTATTCTTACCAGCAAAAATTCAGAGGAAAGGACATTGTAAGAATTGTATATTCAAACGATCAACCTTTATTTTATAGAACTCTGAATTACGATGTTGAATCAAAAATTTCTATTGGAAGTACCTACTCCTCTATCGAATTTGAGTCAAGTAATAATAAAGAATTGAATTTCCCTGAAGTACCTCAATGGTATTCGACCAACCGAAAAATCTATTTCTTTGAAAGCGATTCATGGGAGGATTATATAAAATTAAACCTAAAAAATTTTAAGCTGGAGGAGGTCCCCTCAAAAAAAGTCAAAGATAAAGTTCAAGAACTCACCAAAAGTATAACAACTAAACCCGATAAGATTAATGCGATTTTAAATTATAGTCAAAAAGATATTCATTATTTAGATTATGGTTTGATCAACCCAAAACGCCCCGAAACAGTATTAACACAAGGTTTTGGCGATTGTAAATCAAAATCACTTTTAACTATTAAAATGTTAGAGTGTCTAGGGATTGAGTCTTGGCCGTTAATAGTAAAGTATAACGGCTTTGATAAAAGGCTATTAGATGTATACAGTGGCCAGACATTTGATCATTGTGTACTAGAGTTTGTTTTTAATGGTGATACGTTAATATATGATCCTACAAATGTTCCTCAGAAAGGAGGACTTAATGATAAATTTACTAAGGATTTTAAGTACGGATTAAGAATTAAAAAAGAAGAAAAAGAGATCACAAAACTAAAACACCATTCAGATAATTCGTTAAATGTATTTGTTTCAATGGATACAAAAGATGACGGATGGGGAAAATATTATGTGAATTGGAAAATTGATTTTGGAGGTCAAATAGCCAATTTAAAGAATGATCTATATGTAGAGGGAGGTGTAAATTCTGTTTTTGAGTCAATTTCAAAAGAATTACTTGGATATACTTACATTACAAGCTCTGATTATAATTTATCATTTTCATTTGAAAAAGAGAGACCTAACTCCATTCTCAATATCAAATCAAAAGAAAATTCATACATATTTGACGATAATTCAGATGGTGCAACAGTATTTTTACCACGACCTCTATATTCTTGGTTTAAAATTCCTAAACCGGAAGACTTAGGGGAATATTTTACGCTACCCAAAGTGATAAAAACTAATCAAACATTTAAGATACCATTAACTGAATGGATCGATTTCACATCAGATAGTTCAAATTTTGAAAATGATTGGATAAAGTATAAGAAAAAGACTTGGATTGAGGATGATACCATTTATGCTTCTTATTCAGCTGAAACCTATAAAACTTTTTTAGATTCATCTAGTTACCAAGATGTTGTGGAGACGATTGACCATCTGAAGAAGGATATGACGATTTTATTAGAGAAGAATATACACTCTGAGACAGCAACAAATAGAAGATATATGTTTTACATATTAAGGGCTTCATTACTTGTCTTAGTTATATTCACAGTTTGGTTAATTATAAGATTTAGAAAAAAGCGTAGGGCTCTAATTCATAAGCTTCGTTCTGATATCACACGATTAGAAAAAGAAATAGAGGATTTATCTATTTGATGAAGTAATTAAATTAGGAGTTTTAGGATAATACAAGCGTTATTAGTACGTTTTTTGAGGTGATTAATCTATGAAAGTGAAATTGTAAACTGGATTTTTGATCTATATTTTACCCACTAGCTAACAAAGTTTACAACATAGGTTAAAAAAGGATATGTGCTGTTTGAACGGACTATGAAAATGAAAAAACTAAAACTGCTGAAAAAACTACCAAGCTTAGCTTTGGTAAGGCTTGTTCTATTTATCTTAATTCTTTTACCTTTTCAAGGTATAAGTCAAGTTGTTTTAAAGGTGGATGAAGTTCCTAAGTTCACACCTAATGGGGAGTCGATCTTTGTGACTGGAACATTCAATAATTGGCAAGTAGCAGACTCTTCTTTTATGCTCGCCTTTGATTCTACTTCTAGCACTTGGGAGATAAGTTTACCAAAAGAAATACGCTCTTTTGAGTATAATTTTTCGAGAGGTAGTAATTTATCTATGGAAGCCAATGCCTTGGGAGAGGTGGAAGATAAAAGAGTTTATATAGCTCCATTAGAAGCTTCTGATACAGTTTTGGTACACAAAATTGAGAAGTGGTCGGATTTAGCTTCAGATGTAACTATTAGACTAAAGAGTATTCCTTTGAATACACCCTCAGAAGCTAAAATATTTTTGGCGGCAGATTTTAATGATTGGAATATTGCTGACTCTACTTATTTGGTCACAAATAAGAATGGCGTATTTGAAGTAGTGATACCAGCACAAATAGATTCATTTCATTACAAGTTCACAAGAGGCTCTTGGAGTTCGGTTGAAGGAGGATATAGTGGCGGTTTCAGACCAAATCGATTTTACAGTAAAAAATCAGATAAGCCAGAGACGATTGCAGTAATTATAAGCAGTTGGGAAGATTTAAGTGAAAATGTACTTAGTCTATATTCATTTATAGGCTTAGTGTTTAGTACTGTTGGGTTGTTAATTCTATCCATGCTTTTTAGTATTGATAGAGGAGGTCAGACTTATGTTCAAACTTTATTCATTCTGATTTTACTTTACACTTTTGCATTTATCATCAAAGTGATGTCCGATGATGCAGAGCTGTTCAGTGTAATTCCTCATGTATATTTACTTCCCGATTTATTGTGGTTTTCCTATGGCCCCCTATACTTGTTCTTTGTTTATCAAATGATAAAAAGGGAAATTGATCAAGAAGTAAAACCAAAATGGTATTGGTGGAGTGGTGGCATCATTCATTTTTGCTTGCTCTTACCTTTATTGATTAAGCCTACCGAAGAATTGAAGTCATCAATTATCAATCAAGAGTATAGTGATCAAATATATCTTATCAGCTTTGTTTCGTTGTTGTTCAATGTATTGATCTGGTTAAAGACCTATCACCTAATTCAAAAAGCAAGCAGGTATGGTGCAGAAGCTTTGCCTATATTTAGGATAAAACTCTTAAAAAGACTACAATGGATATTTTTGGCCATATTGGTAGTTTGGAGTTTTAGTTTCTTGATCGGCATATTTGATTTCTACTCTGAAAACATGCTTTTGCCTTATGTAGATGTAAGTATCAAGATGACTTGGCTAATGCTTGGCTTACCCTCAGTATTCATCACTTATTATGCTTTAAAATATCCGTCTTTACTTAAACGTAAAATAGGGATACTAAAAACACCAAAGGAAGCTTCTCCAACGTCTTTCAGTAATGATATTTTAAAATTTAAATACACCTTAGAGCATTTGATTAAGGATGAAAAAATATACCTAAATCCTACATTAACGATGAAAGAGGTCGCTACTATGATTGGAACAAATACTCATACCTTGTCACATCTGATTAATGAATCTTACAAAAAAAACTTTAATGACTATATCAATTCTCATAGAATTAAAGAGTTTATTCATCGCGTAAGTAATGCTGAAGAGGAATCCAATTTTAGCGAGTTATCGGTTGAAGTGGGTTTCAATTCAAAGTCAACTTTCAATAGAGCATTTAAAAAGGTAACAGGCTTTACACCTCGAGCATATTTTAAACAAACAGTCGAGAATTAAATACTCATCAACATAAATAAAGATTCAGTATTGAATAGTTTGTGTTCATAACATTGTGATGTTGTTTTGAGGATTTACATTAAGTGTTTGAATAACTTTATTCAATTGAAATTGGTGGATTTTATTTTTTAAACATGTTATTTATTTGTCAAATCATGAAAATTCTTGATTTGACGAATTTTCATAATACATTTTTTAAAGTAAACAAATACAGGTTTTTATGTGTGTCATTTCATGAAATGAATCATTTTATGAGCTAGATGAATCAATTTTTGAAGATAAAAATATTCGAAAAATTCAAGATGATCATCTAGATTTGCAATAAGTGTAAATCACATACTTATTCGTTTATTACTGACTAAAACCAACTGAAAATGAAAAAAGCTTTACTGTTTTGTCTAGTACAAATTCTCTTTTTTTCACACTCACTTTTGGCGCAACGTGTTTGGATGGAGCCTGTCTCTGGTTCAAGCATGTCGGGTAGTGATCAAGTAAAAATTTACTTTGATAAAGAGAATTCTAACTTTTGGGAAAATGGACCTAACGGAGTGTTCATGCATGCAGGAGTGGTAACCACAAGTGAAAATGGTACGGATTGGAATTATGGCAACGGTGCTTGGGATGACTTTGGTTCTGCTCGTCAAATGACAAGAGAAGGAAACTATTGGGTGAAAACAATTACTCCTCGCACTTATTTCGGGGTTCCTTCTGAGATAGATATGTATCGTATTCAGTTGGTTTTAAGAAATGAGTATGATACGAGCAACCCGAACAACGTAGTTAATAATGGTGGTGCTAACTTTTTCCTAGAACTTGATGAAGAAGCAGTTGCAGGTGTGGTTTCTTTTAACCCGTCTACACCTAGAGATGATGAATCTGTAACTATTCGTTTTGATGCATCACAAGGTGCGACACAATCTTTGGTAGGAGCAACTAAAGTATATCTTCATTCAGCTGCAATCACTTCAGGGTTTTCTTCTACAACTTGGGAACATCCTGTAGGGAATTGGGGAGCTGATGATGGTCTTGGAGAAATGACGAAAGTAGCTGGAACAACAGATACTTGGGAGTTTACATTAAACCCTAGAGCTTATTATGGCATTACAGATGCAAATGAAGATATTTTCAGATTGACTTTTGTATTCAGAAATGAAGATGGTTCTGTGGAAGAAAAAGATGAATCAGGTGATTTTGTTTATGCTATCAATCCTGGATATTACCTCACTTTAGATGAGCCAAGTAATGGAAATACAGTTGCTGCTGTTGGAGCATCTGTTCCTGTGGAGGCTTCAGCTCCTGAAACTTCTGATTTTACAGTAAGCATCGATGGTACTCAAGTTTATTCTGCTACGGCAGTAAATTCGATTTCTTGGACAACTTCATTTACATCAGCAGGTTCTCATGAGCTTAGTATTACAAGTTCAAACGGAACAGAGACTAAAACTAAGACGCAAGAAGTTAATAGCTATTCGGCAGTTGTTCGTCAGGATTTACCTACTTCTGACTTGAGTTACGGAGTTAACTATGGAAGCGATCCTACAAAAGCAACTATTGTTTTACACCTTCCTACGCAAAATAAAGAAGTGGTTCACCTAATTGGTGATTTTAATAACTGGGAAGTATCTGATAATTATAAGCTGAAAAGAACAATTGCTGGAGATATTTGGTGGATTGAGTTGACAGGATTAACGGCAGGGAAAGAATATTTGTATCAATTCTTGATCGATGGTTCTATAAGAGTGGCAGACCCTTATACGGAGAAGGTTGCAGATCCGAATAATGATCAGTATATCTCAGATACCGTATATCCAAACTTACTTCCTTATCCTTACGATAAAACTTCTGAGATCGCATCTTATCTACAAACAAACCAATCCGCATACGCTTGGGAGGTGGATAGCTTTACACCAGTTTCACATAACAAGCTAAATATTTACGAGCTTCACTTAAGAGATTTTACAGTAGAAGGAACGTACAAAGCAGCAACTGCGAAGTTGGATTATATTGATGCTTTAGGAATCAACTGTATTCATATCATGCCAGTAAGTGAGTTTGAAGGAAATGACAGTTGGGGGTATAATCCGAATTATTATTTCGCAGCAGATAAAGCCTATGGTACTGCTAATGATTTGAAAGAATTTATCGATGAAGCACACAAAAGAGGTATTGCAGTAATTAATGATTTGGTACTCAATCATGCCTTTAATTCTGTAGCATTAGCTCGTATGTATTGGGATGATGCCAACAACAAACCAGCTGCTGATAACCCTTGGTTCAATGCCAATCACAACTTTGTTGACAATACAGGTGCTTGGTGGGGTTCTGACTTTAACCATGACAGCGGTCACACTCAAGCTTTTGTTGATCGTGTGATTGAGCACTGGATGACAGAGTTTAAATTCGACGGTTTTAGATTTGACTTCACAAAAGGATTCAGTAACACGCAATGGTACGGTGATTGGAACTGGGGTAGCGATTATGATCAATCACGTGTGAATAACTTGACGCGTATGATCGATCAAATGAGAGCTCACAATACTAATGCAATTGTCGTATTCGAACATTTGGCAAATCAATCAGAAGATAAAGTATTGGCAGATTACGGAGTGCTACAGTGGGGAGGTAAAGCCGTCACTGAGAAATATGAAGAAATGGTATTGGGTTGGAATGAGTCTGATATTTCAAATTCATATTCTAAGGATGCATCACATGATTTTAACTTTGATAACTTGATCAGTTATATGGAAAGTCATGACGAACAAAGATTGGCTTACCACGCACATGAGTATGCTCGTGATTTCATCAAAAATGATCAAACTGAATTGATGAAACGTATGAAATTGGCAGCAGCAATCAATATGCTGATTCCTGGTCCGCGTATGGTTTGGCAATTCGGAGAGCTTGGTTATGATTATGATATTGATTATAACGGTCGTACAGGACGTAAACCTGTGAAGTGGGAGTATTATGACGACCCTGTAAGAAGAGATTTGTACGATTTCTATAGCTTAGTTCTTAACCTACGTCAGAACCATGATGTATTCCACAATTTGACAGGTTATACGCTTGATGGAAACAACTGGGTAAAACAATTACATTTCCAAAATGCAGATACTACTGTTTCTGTCATGGTAAATATGGAAGCCTATAATACTTCTGACCCTAATAATGCAGGGCACTACGAATACTTTGACGTACCAACAGGCAAATATGGAAGTTACTATGAAGCAGTTTCAGGACAGTGGGAACAATTAAATGGTAATTACAGATTATATGCTGGAGATATTAAAATCTTCTCAAATTATGAGTTGTCATCTGAAATGCAACAATTTGTAAGTTCTGCAAGAAGACAATTAAGTAGTGTTGTAGAAACGTCAACATCTTTTTCACTTAATGTATTCCCTAATCCGAATAATGGGTCATTTAAAGTACAATTAGGAGGTGTAGAGAAAGCGAATCTTTCTATCTATACATCTGAAGGAGTTCTTGTTTATGCAAATGAAGTGAGTAACTCTGAAGATATTCAACTTCCTACAAATCTTAAAGGATTATTTATCCTTAGAGTAGTTAGTGAAGATCAATCTATTGTATCTAAACTTATCGTAGAGTAATAATAGATATCTAACGAAAAAATGCCCAATCTCATCTACTGAGATTGGGCTTTTTTCTTTAAAGAAAATCCAACTTTTATTAGAAGCTGTGTTCTAATCAATTTTCGATTTTAAATCTATAAAAGAGGTGAAATTTTGTTCAGTACCTCATTTGGAGCACTAGCATTTTCACTTTTAAAAGGATAATCAAAAAGGTACCAGTTTTCGGTATAGCTGACTTCTTGATTTGGTCCGATAAGTTCTAAAGGACCAATTGGCTCAAGTTCACATTTTTCGTTTTCATAATACCAAACCGAAATACTGTTTCCGATGACATCCCCGTATACTTTATCAGTAGAAATTTCAAACGTTTTTAGGAAAAGTAGGTCATTTTTAGAAGAATAAGCAATCCAACCTTTATCAGAATCCATTACAAATTTAGGACGTGAAGGCTTTCCTTTGATGACCAATAAAGAATCGAAGGCTACAATGTTTTCCTCTTCCGCAGGATTGATGTCTATGCTGTTTCTAGGGTTCTTGTTATACAAGGCATATCCTTTAGGAAGACGACTATACGGATTTAGGGGAACATAGCATATGCCTCCACCTTTTACAAATGTTCTACCCCAATGCGCTAATGATTTAGCTTTAGCACTTTTATTGATAATAGTTTGTGTACAACTCAATTGAGAACTATTCGGACTTAATTTGAACACCCTTACTAATTGTACTTCCAGTAAAGGATCAACAATACTTGTCAGTTTTGCAGTCGATTGATCTACAATTTCGGCAGTCCATTTACCTTTGAATAATTGATTACGTTTTGGAGTTGTTTTCTCAGGGCCAATATCGAATCTACCGGCGCTGACTTCAAACTTGCTTAGGCTATCATCCCAAAGCATGCCATCCATTTTTTCATTTACCCACAATACATTTTTCCCATTCTTTTCATAGACTAAAACCCTGCCTCCTACATTTGGGTCAAGTACCACACGTACAGAATCATTTTGAATTTGGATGCAATTTGGGTACTGATGTTCATTGACCCATTGTGTACTTTGAGCCTCAGAAAAGAAGGATAAGAAGAGTGTCAGTAGTGTTAAAATTGATTTTTTCATAGTAATTATCTCATTTCAAATATTATAGAGAAGTATACTATTTGAACTATTAAAATATAGCCTATTGAACGATATGAGCAAAACATAAGGATGAATGAGCTAGAATTTAAACTTGCTTATGACATTGTGAATTTTTGAAAAAAAATAATTCCTAACTACATTGTAGAATATTAACATAAATTAAAATATACCAAAACAACACAATGTTATAACTGTATTGGGTGAGTTCGAGTATGTTAAAATACTAGTGTTTTTTTCGTGTTGAAATTGACTTTTTGAACAGTATTTTCATGCTAAAACAGTTTTAAAGTGACTTTTTAAGGCGTTATGAGCAGATATTTTTTTGACGTAAAGTTTACATTTATTGACTAGGTGTTTGAAAGTGTTAAAAATACCATTTTGATAGACAATACGACTAAGCTCTCAAAAACTAAGACCCTAGCTTTAAACTACTATTAAAACGCCTCCAGTTATTTTTAAACTTAAATTATTTGAAATGAATAAAGTGTCTTTCAAATGGTTAACCCTTTGTTCGCTCATGCTCTTCGCCATTACAGGGCTACAGGCGCAACAAAGAGTTATAAAAGGAACAGTCATATCATCAGAAGATATGCAGCCTTTACCAGGAGTAAACGTCATTATTAAAAGCGATGGATCGGGAGATACAAGAGGTACTATCACCGATTTTAATGGTAATTATACCGTAGCTGCAGATGATGAAAATATGATACTTGTATTTAAGTATCTGGGTTTTAAAACACAGGAAATACTTGTGGGGACTAGGGCCCAAATTAATGTTACTTTGGAGCTTGATGCCGAAGAGTTAGAGGAAGTCGTAGTCATTGGTTTTGGTGAGCAGAAAAAGGAAAGTGTTGTAGGAGCAATTACTGCAACAACTTCAAAAGAGCTACAAAGAGCTGGTGGTGTAACGAATTTGAGTAGTGCCTTAAATGGTTTGTTACCAGGGGTATCTACAGTATCTAATTCTGGTGCACCAGGAGAATCTGATATTGATATTTTTATTCGTGGTCAAGGTACTTGGAACGGAGCAGGACCATTAATCTTGGTTAATGGTATTGAGCGTAGCATGAATGACATCGACGTGAGTGAAGTTGAAAGCGTTTCAGTATTAAAAGATGCTTCTGCTACTGCTGTTTATGGTGTGCGTGGTGCGAATGGAGTTATTTTGGTGACGACAAAAAGAGGTACTGTTTCTAAACCTAAGCTAACGGTTTCAGGTAACACAACAATTAAAACAATCTCAAGGATACCAAAACCACTAGGATCATACGATGCACTTAGAATGAAAAACTTGGCGATCGAGCGTGAGATCCCAACTCACTCTTCATGGTCGCAATATACTCCAGTAGATATCTTACAAAAATATAGAGATCAAACAGATCCATACTTATATCCTGATACGGATTGGCAAGATTGGATGACTGAAGATTATGCCCTGAACTACAGAGCCAATATGAATGTGAGTGGTGGTACAGAGAAGGTTCAATACTTTGCTTCTTTTGCCTACCTACATGAAGGAGATATCTTAAAAACAACAGACTACGGACAAGGCTATGACCCAGAGTTTTCTTACAACCGTATGAACTTCCGTAGTAACCTAGATATGAAAGTTACGAATAGCACTAAGCTTTCGGTCGACTTAGCAGGATATATGGGTATTCAGAGTAAGTCAGATGGTACAACGGCTGATATTTATAAGGGACTTACGGAGTTTCCACCTGATTATGTGATTAGATACCCTAATGGTATGTGGGGATGGGACGTTAACCGTGACAGATATAAAAACGCAGTTGTATTCTTGAACTTTGGAGGATATGAGGTGAAAAAGAGAACACAGTTACAGTCAGATGTAAACTTAGAACAAGACTTAGGGAAAGTTATTAAAGGTTTAAAAGCTGATGTTCGTGTTTCTTATGATACTGAAATCCAAACAGAGAATGAAGGTGTAAATATTGCCAATGTAGATAAATATAATGTGTTCAGAGGCTATCGTTATGAAGATGGTACTGAAAACATAATCTGGGCAAATGATTCTGAGGATGGTCGTGATCCATTAAATGGATTTAATTATATCAACGATAGAAACCAGTATAGCTACGAACAATTTACTTCCAATAATAAGAATAAGTTTAAGTTATACTATCAAGCAAGAATCAACTATGCTCGTACTTTTGGAAAGCATGAAGTTTCTGCAATGGGACTTTTCGCTCGTGAAGAGAACACCGTACAAGCATTATTCCCAGTGAAGCTAGAGCAATGGGTTTCTCGTGCTACTTATAATTATGATAAACGTTATTTCTTCGAATTTAACGGAGCATACAATGGTTCTGAAAAATTCGGTCCAGAGTATAAGTTTGACTTTTTCCCTTCTTTCGCCTTAGGATGGAATATTTCTAATGAGAAGTTCTTTGAGCCTGTAAAAGAAGTAATGAACCACTTTAAAATCAGAGGTTCTTATGGTGTAGTTGGTAGTGATAAAGGTATTGACAAAAATTTGTACAGAGCTGTTTGGGATGAAGAGTATAACGTAAGAGGGCAAACAAATGGTTTAGTATTTGGTCAACCAAACCGTCAGCCAAGTCCTTACATCCGTTACACAGAAGGTAACCCAGGTAACTTAGATTTGCATTGGGAAGTTGCAAAGAAAACAAACATTGGTATTGAAACAGGATTTTTCGGTGATCTGATCACTTTGAATACAGATATCTTCTTTGACCGCCGTACCGATATATTTGTTCCTGCTGCTGATATCGTAGCTCCAATTTGGAATGGTGGACAGAATGGTCCTGCCAATCTTGGGGAGACTGAAGTCAGAGGTTTTGAAATCGAACTTAAAGTTCAGAAAAGCTTTACGCCTGATTTATCAGCATGGATGAATGCTAACTATACTTATTCAAGAGATATAATCATCAAGAGAGCAGATGCTCCATTGTTGGAAGAATATAGAAAACAAGCTGGGTATCAGATTGGACAAACACGTACAACACTGAATGATGAAATTATCTCAAACTGGGATGACATGTACACAGGTGTTCAAGGTTTGGCCAATGAGAACAACTTACCAGGTATGTTCAGACGAATTGACTACAATGCCGATGGTGTCATTGATGAAAGAGATATAGTACCTTATGGCTATCCAAACAACCGTCCGCAAAATACCTACAACTTAGCTACAGGTTTGTCATACAAAGGTTTCAGCTTAATGGCTCAATTCTATGGGGTTTACAATATCACTCGTAATATCAATCTTTCTTCTTTCTTCCAAGAGGCAACAATTGTACGTGAACGTGACTTGAACAGATGGACGCCTACAAACACAGATGCTGATTTAGCTCACCTAGGGTTCTTGAACTCAGCTAGTGATGGACAAGCTAATCTTGTAGATGCTTCTTATATCCGTTTGAAGACTTTGGAAGCAGCATACACCATTCAGAATTCACCATTTTTAGATAAGTTAAAAATCAGCAGTGCCAAGATATTTGTAAATGGTAATAACCTTTATTTCTGGTCAAACTTACCTGAAGATAGAGAAGGTGGAAGTTACGAACGTGATAACTATCCATTGGTAGCAAATTACAATATCGGATTCAACTTAAACTTCTAGGGAATGAAAACACTTACAAAATATATTTATTTAGTAGGGCTTCTTATAGGATTTTCTTCTTGTACTGAGTACCTAGAGGAGCCAGATAACTCATTACTGAATGAGGAACTCATTTTTGGTAATTATGCAGGTTATCAAGGTTTTTTAGATGAAGCATATTATCAAATTCCAGATCTATTTGATTGGGGAATTGTAGGTTCACCAAACTGGGCCGATCATACAATAGCTAAGTTAGGTTGGGGAGTACAAGTAGCAATGGGCGACAATGGCTTGTATAGAAATAATGCGAATAGCGCTTCTGCTTCACAGCACAATTTCATGTATTACAACCCAAATAACCGAAGTGAATGGGATGAAAAAAGAGGAGTTTGGTATGGTTCAATTAAAGGAATCCGTGTAGCCAATCTTGCCATTGATAAGATAGACCAATTGGTTGAAGCTACTGAGGAAGAGAAGAACTATATTTTAGGTCAAGCATATTTTTTCCGTGCCTTTTTCCATTTTGAGCTAATGCAATATTATGGTGGTGTACCATACGTTGATAAAGCTTTGACTGCAAGTGACGATCAGTTTTTACCTCGTTTGAGTTTCAAAGAATGTGCTGAAAAAGTAGTTGCAGATTTCGACGAAGCTTTAAAGTTTTTACCTGAAACTCGTCCTGCAAATGAATATGGACGAATTGTAAAGGGAATGGCTTTAGGTTGGAAAGCAAAAACACTTTTGTTTGCGGCTAGTCCTTGGGTACAGCCCGATAAGAAAAGCTATGATTTGGCACTTGCCGAAGAAGCAGCAAAAACTTCATTGGAATTAATTGCATTGGGTCAAAATACAGGAATGTATGGTCTTTTACCTAAAGAAGACTATGAGAAAATCTGGGTTTCACTGGATGGTAACTATCCTCATACCAAAGAGGTAATCTTCTTTTCGCCAAACCATAACACTAATTCTGGACAGGGGTATTTTGCAAACTCAATTGGTAGACGTTTCTTTCCAAACCATATCGCACATGGTAACAGAAATGCAGAATCGCCGACTCAGAACTTGGTAGAAATGTTTGAAACAGCAAATGGTTTGAACATTGAAGATGATCCTTCATGGGATCCAAATTCTGTGGCACGTTGGGAAAATAGAGATCCAAGATTCCATATGAACATCTTGCATCATGGTGTTGAATGGATTGAAAATCCGAATAACTCAAGAAGTAACTTGAAGACTTTAGATTTATGGAATGACGGTTCAACAGGAGGTATTGATTTCTCAATTAGTGACAAATCGGAAACAGGTTACTTGATGCGTAAATTTTGGCCAAAGGGATATAACCGTTTCGATGATGCCAACTATACCAACTATCGTATGATCATGCCGAGACTACGTTTGGCTGAAGTTTACCTTTGGTTTGCTGAAGCAGCTAATCAAGTAGGAGGTCCATCTAAGTCTTATACAGTAGATGGGGTATCACTTACACCAATAGAGGCTGTAAACACAATCAGACGAAGAATTGGTCACGTAGATGTGCATAATTCTTACCTAAATCAAGCTGATTTTACGAAGAAAATTGAGCAAGAACGTTCAGTAGAACTTTGTTTTGAAGGTTTAAGATGGATGGATTTGAGAAGATGGTACAAAGCTCACCTTCCTGAAAATAAGATCTATAGAGGTATCGCCTTTGATCAAGACTTGACAAACTTTAGAGAGGTTGTACATGCTAGGGAAAAAGTATTTGATGAGGGACGTCATTATTGGTTCCCATTCCCAGATGACCAAGTACAAATCTATCCAGGAATGTCACAGAATCCGGGTTGGTAAGAGTTGATCATTTATCAAAAAATGAAGTCATGAAAAAACAATTTAAATATATATTATCCTTGTCACTCTTTTTAGTGACATGGTCTATGACAATCTATTCCTACAGTCAAGACCAAGCGGGTAAAAATACGCTTGATGCTGTAGTGAATACTGAAGATGGACAGCCAGTTACTGGTGCATTAGTGTCCACGCAAGATGGTTATTTATCTACCTATACTGATATTGAGGGTAGATTCAAATTAGAAGTAGGTTCAACAGATTTAATTAGAGTTGAAAAAGAGGGTTATGATGTTATTTATCTTTCTGCAAACGACCTTCTGGCAAATAATAAGGTGACGCTAAAGTCGGTTCCATTTCATACCGCTCAAGAGGATATAGTGAATATGCCTTTTGGGAAAACGAACAAACGTCGTATTGTTGGTGCGGTTTCAAGTGTGAAATCTAGTGATGTTTTAGGTGGTGATGCAAGACAAGGAATTACAGCACACTTAAACGGACGTATCTTGAGTACGAGAGGAATTGGAACACCAATTGTTGTGATCGATGGAATTCCGAGAACGAACATCGGAGACTTGACCATGATGGAAATTGAGGAAGTAACAGTTCTTCAAGATGCCACAGCTAGAGCACTTTATGGCGCTAGAGCAGACGGTGGTGTAATTTTGATCACTACAAAAAGAGGTACAGCTCAAAAAAGAGAGTTGAATGCCTTGGTTGAAACAGGTTTTTCTAAGGCGGTTTCTTTACCTAATTATTTAGATGCACCAACTTATTTGGAATACCTAAATGTAGCTCAAACAAGTTCGGGTTTAGATCCGATCTACACTCCAGAATTCATTAATGGAGTAAGAGATGGTTCAATCTCGTATGTACCAAACGAGGATTACTTCAGTGATCGTTACATCAGAGATAACCTTCCTTTTACATCGATCATCACAGAGATGTCAAGCGGAAATGACAATGCCTCTTTCTACTTAAATACAAGTTACATGAACACAGGTTCGTTGTTGGCAGTAGATGAATTGGGAGATGGTAAAAAAGTAGGAACAGACAAGTTTAAAATACATGCCAATACTGATTTTAAGGTTAATGATAAAATTAGTGGTAGAGTAGATGTTCTTTTTAATCTTGAAAATAAAGTAGGTCCTCAAACAGATTTTTGGGATCAAGCCTCTAAAAGAAATCCTACAGACTCACGTGTTTTTATTCCTTTGTCGTCTCTTCCTGATTCACTTCAAGAATCCGCATATGTAATTGATGGTCAGTATGTACTTGGCGGTTCGGAGCAATTCAGAGATAACCTTTATGGAGATATGTACATCAAAGGTTATGACGAATACTGGTACAGAAACGGTCAAGTGAATGCAGGTTTAGATTTCGATTTGAGTGAGCTTACAGAAGGTTTATCAGCAACAGGTTACATGACTTTTAACCTCAGAAATACAAGTACTATTCGTTCAACAAACCAATATGCAGTGTATGAGGAGAATATGGTGCCTGATGAGTTAACGGGTGAGTCTAGCTTAGAATATACTAAAGTAGGTGAAGATCAGTTTACAAGAACTCAAACAGAGACAAACTTAGCTTTTATTCGTAGAATTGGTTATTACGGCACATTGAACTACGATCGTACTTTTAACGATAGACATGCTGTTTCTGCGACTGGTTTGGCTTATGCAACACGTACAGATTTCAATGGATCGCCTCAAGGCTTGAGAGATGTTCACTTTGCTTTACGTACAAACTATATGTTAGATAACAAGTATGTGGCTGAGCTTAGTGTAACTCGTTTGGCTTCTGTCAACCTTTCTCCTGAAAACCGTTGGGGTACATCATTTGCTGGTGGACTTGGATGGGTTTTATCAGAAGAAAGCTTCTTGAAGAATAACTCAGTAGTGAATTATATGAAGTTGAGAGCTTCTGCAGGATTGCTTAAAACAGACCTGCTCAATGGGGTAAATCAGTACCAAACAATTTTCTCAGAAGGCTTCAAATATAATTATGGACCAGACCAATCAGGTTTTGGTAACAATAAAATAGAAATCGAAAACATTGAGAATCCGAACCTTACTTTCGCTACTAGAAAGGAGTTTAATATAGGTCTTGATGCTTCGCTTTTCAACAATTCTTTATATGTAGATGTAAATTACTTCAATACATCCCTAACAGATATTCCTGTAGCGGTAGACGGAATCTATCCTTCTTATTTGGGCGGATTTACAATCGTACAGAACTATGAAGAATATAACCACTCAGGTCTTGAACTTACACTCAATTATGAAAAGAGTTTGGGAGCAGTGAAGTTAAATGCAGGGGGTACTTTCCGTTACATTCTTCCGAAGAACGTAAAAGTTGATGAGCCAAATTATCCTGAGGAATTGAGTTACTTGAAAAGATCGGGAGAAATTAGAGATGGAATCAGAGGTTTTGTATTTGAGAAGTATTTTGAAACGCAAGAAGAAATCGATAACAGTCCAACACAATTTGGTAGCTTATTACCAGGTGACTTGAAATATAAGGATGTCAATAACGATGGTAAGATTGATAACAATGACAAAGTGGTTATCGGTAATTCTTCACCAAGAACACGTATGGCATTCAACCTAGGAGTAGAATACAAAGGCTTGGAACTACAAGCAATTGGATCTTTACAAATGGGAGGTCAAGCACAATTCAGAAATGGATACATCTACCCATCATTAGGGGATAAGTATTCAGAGTATGTAAAAGATACATGGACTCCTGATAATACTGATGCAAGTCTTCCTAGACTTTCGACAGTGTACAGTAATAACAATAATCAAGTATCATCATTTTGGTTGAAATCTACAGACCATTTCAGATTAGATGTAGTGCAGCTTACTTACCATTTCCCACAAAGCATTGCTCAAAAGCTTAAAATGCAAGGATTTGATGTGTATGCAAGAGCATCGAACCTTCTTGCTGTGGGAGAAAACATTGACTTGATCGATTTGAGAATTGGGTCAGCGCCAAAAACTAGATCTTTTGCCGTAGGTCTGAAAACCTCTTTCTAAATAAAAGCATTGGATGATGAAAAAATATATTAGAAACTTAACTATTGGTGTCGGATTGCTCGCCTTTACAGGAGCCTGTAACGACTTTTTGGAACCTGAGCCAGAGAACACGCTTACTGAAGAGCAGATTCTTAGAGATCCAGCTCTAGCAGAAGGATTGTTATTGAATGCCTACACGGGGCTACCTAGTACGTACAAAGATTTGACGGATTATGGTACTGATGATTTAGTGATTAATCAAGTAGGTCATAACACTACCGCAATGGCAGTAGGAGGGTGGAATGCAAGTGATAATCCACAAGGAAAATGGGAGTCTTATTACAAGCAAATCTTTTATATCAATTACTTCTTAGAAAGATTAGAAAATGTGACTTGGTCATACCTTTCTGAGGATGAAAATACACTATACTTAAAGCGTTTGGAAGGAGAAGCAAAAGGCTTGAGAGCTTGGTATCACTTCGAATTGCTAAAAAGACATGGTGGTATGGGGGTAAACGGAGAGCTACTTGGTGTCCCTTATGTAACTAAAGCCTATGGTGTAAATGATGAATTCCAATTAGCTCGTCCTAGCTACGATGAAACAGTGACTTCAATTGTTAGTGATTTAACGGATGCTCAAGTATTATTGACACCAGAATATGCAGATATTGATCCTGTTACCTCAGTGACATCTATCTTGAATAAAGAAAAAGATGCTTATGAAGGCGAAAAAGGGGCTGCAATGTACGACAAAGCACAAGAACTATCAGATGCTGGAGCGTCATTAGAAGATGATGAAACACTAGCGCAGTTGGTTGATGATTATAATGCTTATGTGAGGGTTTACAATGTAGTTTATGGTGCACGTAATCAACACCGTCTGACAGATATAGGTGTTGATGCCCTTATGTCAAGAGTAACTTTGCACGTGGCTAGTCCGCTTTTCAATACAACAAATGATCAAACGAAATGGACTAAAGCAGCGCAAGAAGCTGGAATTTTGATTTTAAAGAATGGTGGGCTAGATGCAATTTCATCTACAGGACATCGTTTTTATCAAGATAAGGATGATTCTGAAGTGCTTTGGAGACATGAGCTTCCAAATCCAGCCAATACAATTGAGCAATTTCATTATCCTCCATCATTAGCAGGAAGCGGTCGTAGTAACCCTACTCAAAACTTAGTAGATGCATTCCCAATGTCAAATGGTTACCCAATTACTGATGTAAGAAGTGGTTATGATCCGCAAGACCCTTACTCAGGTCGTGACCCTCGTCTGACAGATTATGTTGTTTACAACGGGAATAATCTTGGAAGTAGAACGATCTATACGAATTTGGGCGAGGAAGATGCGAAAGGAGCGATTATTAATGCTTCTTCAATCACAGGTTATTATATGAAAAAGTTGCTCAATGATAACCTTGATTTTACAGGTATTAATGATGAAAAAGGAGAGTATTTTTATGCACTATTCCGTTACACGGAAGTACTTTTAAACTTTGCTGAAGCGGCCAATGAGGTTGGAGGTCCTGATGCAATGATTGATATTCCAAATAAAAATGGAGAGAAATTCAGCTTTACTCCTCGTGAAATTATAGAACGTATTCGTAATAGAGCAGGAGTGTCAAATGCTTATTTAAGTGAGCTTGACCAAGATGGTTTTAGAGCATTGATCCGCAATGAGCGTAGAATTGAGCTTGCATTTGAAGGCTTCCGTTTCTGGGATTTGAGACGTTGGGATCAAGACCTAAATGAGACTGTAAGAGGTATAAATGTAACAGGAAGCTTTGGCAACTATACTTATACAATTGATCCAGAAGTTCAGATTAGAGATTATGCTTCTTATATGAAGTATGGACCTATTCCACTTTCTGAGACTCAAAAGTATCCTATCATACAAAATCAAGGTTGGTAGTCAAGAAACATGAAAAGATTATGAAAAAGATTTTATCAATTATAACGCTTGGATTGGCACTAAGTGCTTGTTACCCTGGGAACCAAGAAAATGAATTTCCTGATTTCGATCAGCAGAATGTTTATTTCCCAATACAATCGCCTGTGAGAACACTAATCTTAGGTGAGGATTATTACGATAACTCTTTGGATCAGGAATACCGTTTTAATGTAGGTGTTGCCATCGGTGGCTTGAGAGAAAATACTAAAGACTGGACTGCAGATTTTCAAGTTGAAAATAGTTTGGTTGACAATCTTATTTTCGCAGAACCAGAAGATGATGCGAGTGACTATACCATGTTTGAGGCTTTACCTGCTTCATACTATGAGTTGGGTGTCACAGATCAAGTAACAATTCCTGCAGGAAGTTTTGTTGGTCTTATTCCAGTTCAGTTGACGGATGCTTTCTTTGAAGATCCAAAAGCAGTAGAAGGACGTTATGTGTTACCTCTAAAATTAACAGGTACATCGGCAGATTCGGTGTTGAGTGGTTTGCCTGCATCTGGGGTTGAAAATCCTGATTTGCGTTTGGATTCAGACTGGACAGTTTCTCCTAAAAACTACACACTTTTTGCAGTGAAATATATTAATGAATTGCATGGTGAATATTTGCGTAGAGGAAAGACAGTAGTAACTGATGAAGCGACAGGCAATGAAATTAGAACAGATGTATACAGAGCTGATTATGTGGTAGAAGATGCCCTTGTTTCAGCATCTACTTCTGGTAGAAGAACAATTGTTCTGAACAGTATGGGTAAGTATGTTGATGCGACTCATCAGCTTGCTGTCGAGTTTCCTTCAAGTGATGCTGAAGGTCAAATGAGCTTATCATTAAGTTCTGTTGAAGGTTCAACACCTGTTGAAGCTGTAGGTACAGCAAATGTATGGGTAAACGATGGCGATCAGTGGGGAGGAACACCTGATAATCCTACAAAAAGAGATGTTATCTATTTGAATTACACTTTTATGGATAACGACGGATATATCAATGAAGTATTCGATACATTAGTTTATCGTAATAATGGTATTGACTACGAAGAGTTCACTATCAGTCTGATGGAAGAGTAATCTTCAAATAACAGACTAATTCAAATTATAAAACCTACCTTGAGAACTGCTCTTAGGGTAGGTTTTTTTATGTTTTATGTTGAGGTTGATAGCATATCAAGTTTTAAATTTCAAGTAAAGATAGTCGTAAGCACCCTCAACAAATAGAGCAAAAGCAATATTTTTGATAACTAGGGATATTTAACTAATTCACCTCACTATTTCATATTCTCATCTTATATTAATTCAAATTTGAATTAATCAACATTTGCAAATGTTTTCTTCATTAAATAATCCTATTTCATTTAAAATTCTTATTAGATGAGGAAACTACTTATTATAATACTTGCCTTTAGTCTAAACTATGTTTTTGCTCAAGACAAGCCAAACATTCTAGTCATCTGGGGGGATGATATAGGCTACTGGAATATAAGTGCCTATAACCAAGGGATGATGGGATACAGAACGCCAAACATTGACCGTATTGGTAAAGAAGGCGGTATATTTACGGACCATTATGCACAACAGAGTTGTACTGCTGGTCGTGCCGCATTCGCAATGGGACAACATCCATTCCGTACTGGTATGCTTACAATTGGAATGCCTGGCTCTGAACATGGTATTCCAGACTGGACTCCAACTATCGCTGACTTATTGAAAGAGCATGGTTATGCCACAGCGCAACATGGTAAAAATCACTTTGGTGACCGAGATAAACACTTACCGACAAATCATGGTTTTGATCAATTTTACGGTAACCTTTACCATCTAAATGCAGAAGAAGAACCTGAAAGCTATTATTACCCTAAAGACCCTGAATTCCGCAAGAAATTTGGTCCAAGAGGGGTGATCAAGTCTACAGCCGATGGTCCAATCCAAGATACGGGGCCCATGACACGTAAACGTATGGAGACTGCTGATAATGAATTTATGGAGGCGACGCTGGAGTTTATGGAAAAAGCTCATGAGGAAGGTAAACCATTCTTTATCTGGCATAACTCAACTCGTATGCATGTTTGGACTCACTTATCTGAAGAGTGGGAAGGTAAATCGGGTATAGGTCTTTATGCCGATGGTATGCTAGATCATGATGATCAAGTAGGAAAGCTTCTTGACAAATTAGACGAATTGGGTATTGCTGAAAATACCATTGTCATTTATTCCACAGACAATGGTGCTGAGAAATTCTCGTGGCCTGATGGTGGTACTTCTCCTTTTTATGGAGAAAAAGGAACAACTAACGAAGGTGGTTTCAGAGTTCCACAACTTGTTCGTTGGCCTGGAGTGATCAAACCGGGTTCTCAATTTAACGAAATTATGTCACACGAAGACTGGATGCCAACAATCATGGCTGCAGTAGGAGATCCTGACATTGTAGAGAAGCTCAAGAAAGGCCATAAAGCAAATGGCAAAGATTTTAAGGTACATCTAGATGGCGCTAATTTCATGCCTTACTTCCTAGGTAAAGTTGAAAAATCACCTCGTGAAACCGTTTTCTATTTTACAGCAAATGGAGAACTGAATGCTGTCCGTTGGAATAACTTTAAAACAACATTTGCGACAATGGACGGAGGTATATCTACGACAACGAGACGAACTCCTAATTGGCCCGTTATTACGCATCTAAAAGCAGATCCTTTCCAAACTGCGGATAAAGAATCGGATATGTATCTAAAATGGTATGCCGATAATATGTGGCTCTTTGTACCTGTTCAGCTTAAGATTAAAGAGTTCTTAGGTACTTTTGAAGGTTACCCTTTTCAAGAAGGTTCATACCTAAGTGCATCTGGTATTTCTGGAAAAGCTATGCAGATGGAAAAAAGATTAAAAATGCTAGAGAAGGAGTAGTTCTGACTTTCTAATTATAGAAAACAAAATTATCTCTCTGCTGTCGCAAGTCTACGTGACAGCTAGTGTGACGGATTGACTTGTGGCATATATCAATTTTAGAACTTTATATATGTCACAAGTATTAGGATTAGGCAAGTGACTCATTGATTGTTGGGTTCCTTTTGCAAAGGATGGATCGTTTATAGGGATACTAATGCTTATTCCTTGCAATAAAGGTTTTCAAAGCTTGAAATATATGAGTGTATTATCGATCTAATCAGTTTAAAATTAATCCAAGAATATAACGATTTCCCAATTCGATCATTGTAGGTGAATTTTCACATATTTAGGTAAATATTCTGTGTTTTGAGTCTCTCGTTAGGTTTTAACTGGAGCTATTTATAGCTTTTAATCCATTTAAAATTTGGATTTAAGTTATGGAAATAGGATTTATAGAAAACATAGATAAGAAGTCAAAACCTAATCAAAATCAATTAGGCTTTGGGCAGCATTTTACAGATTATATGTTCGAAATGGATTACATAGATGGAGAAGGTTGGGTAAATCCAACTATCAAACCGTATGCACCTATTTCATTAGATCCATCAGCAATGGTTTTCCATTATGGACAATCTGTTTTTGAAGGTTTAAAAGCTTATCGAACCAAAGATGATCGTGTTCTACTTTTTAGACCAGAGAAGAACATTGAGCGTTTAAATAAATCAAATGCTCGAATGTGTATTCCAGAGATAGATAAAGAATTGATCTTAAAAGCTATTTCGGAATTGGTTAAAGTGGATAAAGATTGGATTCCTAATCAGAAAGGAACAAGTCTATATATCAGACCCTTTGTTTTTGCAACAGATTACTATGTAGGAGTAAGGCAGTCACATAATTATAAGTTCTTGATCATCTTATCACCGGTAGGAGCGTATTATTCTGAAGGTTTTAATCCTGTAAAGATATTTATTGAACAACAATATGTTCGTGCTGTAAAAGGTGGTGTAGGAGAAGCGAAAACAGCAGGAAATTATGCGGCAAGTATAAAGGCGCAATCAGAAGCAAAAGAAAAAGGCTTTTCTCAAGTGCTATGGCTAGACGGTGCTGAACATAAATATATCGAAGAAGTTGGCGCTATGAATATTTTTATCATGATCGGGGAAGAAATACTTACTCCTGAATTGACAGGAAGTATTTTAGATGGAGTAACAAGACGATCTACGATAGAATTATTAAGGGCTTCAGGTTATCAAGTAACAGAGCGAAAAATTACAATTGATGAAATCATTGAAGCTCAATTCAATGGTCGATTGAAAGAAGTTTTCGGAACGGGTACTGCAGCGGTGATTTCTCCAGTAGGTGAAATGTGGTTTGAAGGGCAGAAAATACTGATCAATGGAGGTGAAGTTGGAAACGTATCGCAAAAACTTTATGACCAGTTAACTGGTATCCAAACAGGGGACGTAGAAGATGAGTTTGGGTGGACAATAGACATTTCAAAATAATATAAAGCATTCATATACTATGTATTAGCCACTCTATTTATATGGAGTGGCTTTTTTATTTTATCATTAAAAAAAGTATGAATCAGGATTGACTTTTGATTTAAATACATCATCTCTAACCATCTGACTTTTAGAAAAAAGAAATCGGTGCTGTGAGCTTACAACACCGATTTATAGGTTTAGATTATCACTTGTTATTTAACACAATATTTGTTTGGGTAAATCTACATGGATCAAGTTGTTAATTTGGGATGATTCATGTTTTCCATAAGGTTTTTTCTTTCCAGATTAATTGTGGTTGTCGATTGGAACCTCCACAACATTGCCACACACTCCAATATTGGCGATAGGATGTTCAGTCTTGATAGAAGAATACTCTAGAAGGTCTTTAGCATCAAATCGGTCGATATGTGTATTTTGATTATAGTGCAAGTATGCAAACTTTTCACTAACACCGAAAGAAACATTCTTGTCAAGCGACCCTCTTAGTTTCACAGAAGCATTAGGAGTAAATGATTCAAAATCATAAACAGTCATGCTGTTTTCTGTAAGAACATAGATATCAGTAAGCATATGGTTGATCTCAAAAAACTTGATTCCTTCCGCATCGATTACTTTTGTGATAGTCCCCTCTACTGCATCAATTTGGAATACACCATGCTTATAATCAACTCCCAATAGTGTTTTAATTTGTGGATCCATAAAATCTTTTTGGAACTTTCTATAGATGAGCTGGTCAAACTTTGTACTGCCTTCTGGGTATTCAATCAAGTGATACTCTAATGAGATGTTAGAATCATCACCTCTATTTAGCAAAAGTCTTAGCAAACCTTTTTCTGTTGAAACTAAGCCATAGTTTTCTGACCAATGCTCACCAGTAAACATATTGGCTGAATAGATTTCTCCGAGATCATTGAAAGTGTGAAGTACCTCTGAAGTTGAAGTATGCATCACTACGATTCCATTATTCTTATTACTTAAAATAAAGAAATTTTCATCCATATATCCAGTACCGATTCTCACAGTATTTACTCCTTCTTTTGGTAAGCTAGAAAGAGAGATTTCTTCAGCAGGTGTACTATTTATGACTCCTTCTGAAGTGGTAGTGAATAGATTCCCATTTTCCTTTGAACGCCATATACCATTAAAGTCAGTCCAATCAGGTCTATCAGTTTGAGGAGTTGAAGTAATAATCTTTACTTCAGGTTCATAAGTATGGTAGTGGTCTCCATGACGATCTAATCCTGTGTATATTTTCGATACAGAGTTTTCACCATAGACAATCGCATTGGCAACTTTTGTACCTACTTCATTAGTAAACTTAGAACCGTTCTCAGCAACATAGAGAGAATCGATACGGTCGCTGTGTGGTTCTCTTAGTTCGACAAGCGGACTATTTTGATAAGTTACTAAGAGTTTTACTCCTTCATACTCTTCAAAAGATGGATCATCCAGATCTGGATCATCCGGTACTTCAGGGATATCCACATCATTGTCCTCGTCTTTTAAAACATCGTCAGAACAAGAAAATAATGCACTGCCCAAAAGCAATGCTAAAAGAAATTGTTTTTTCATTTGTTTGGATTATTTGTTTAGTATTTCTTTTGCACTGTTATTTCTAGTGTCTCTAGCTGTTGCTACCAAGATATATTCACCCTCAGGAAGATCAGAAGGCAATTGGATATGTTCATTGAACTCAATTCTCCTTGCCGAAATCGTACTGAAGTCGTAACCAATAGCCAAAAACTCTTCTCCTTGCTCATCTTTGAGCGTAATGATCAAGTCTTTTAGTGTATAGAAGCCATTGATGGTGAAACTTAGACCTATCTCTTTGCTCGCTTCTATGCTTCCTTCTAGCTCGATTTCATCAAAATAAATGATTGAAACAATTTCTAAAGGCCCTCCGTCAGAGGTTTCATTTCCTAGCTTATCTTTTACAATAAAATCTAACTGATAACTACCTGCTTCAAAATCAGAGGGAATTATGGGGTGCTCATGTACGTATGGGTTTCGGATGCCACGGTATTTTTCTGAATAATCATATTCGATATGCTCGTCTCCTTCCAATGACTGGATCGTAAGTTTAACCTCCTCGGTTAAATGATCTGCTATAATATTAGCTGCCAAGTGAAGATCAACTCCCGCATAACCAATCTGGTTGTTGCCATGTCCGCTACTTCCTTTCCCGTACTCTAGGTTTTGAATACTCAGTTCGAAGTGTTCTTCTTTTTCCTCACAAGAGAATAGAAAAAGAAGAAAGGGTAGATAAATTAGTTTGTTCATCAAAGTTTGTTATTGCAATAGAGTCGCGAATATAGAACGAGCAATGTATTTAAAAAAACATTCCTGAGAGGATTAGAATACGTTAAGAGTATAAGTCTTTTGAAATTAAATAATAAAAGGTTTATAAATAAATAAGTGAAAGTTTTAACCAAACTCTAAATAGTTTTGAGGGCTTTGTTGCAAAGTTTATTCAGACTCTGAAATTTCTTGTTTACTGGGGACTGGTAAATTTCGAATTACTTTTCAATTGACGGATTGATGAATCCTAATTGGACTTACTTGAAATCTCCATCTGACTTTTAGAAAAAAGAAATCGGTGCTGTGAGCTTACAACACCGATTTATAGGTTTAGATTACCCCTTGTTATTTTTTACAATATCTGTTTGGGTAAACTACATGAATCCAATTCTTAAACTCTATCTACTTGTTCATTTGAAACGCTTCTGTTCTTTTTATTTGCTTCTCCAAATCCCACGTTAAAGGATGTCTTCGGCTAGCCAAGAATTCTGCCATTGGAGCAAGCCCTATTTCAGCACGTCTTTTATCTACATTTTTAGGGTCGGCAATAGGCCAAACGTCAAAACTTTTGGTTTGAGGGTAGTATTTTATTTGTCCGCCATAAATTTGAAGCTCTCCACGATCAGTTGCCAATCGATCTTCTGCACGAGCCAATAGTCTTGGTGCTAAACCTTTTTCTGCAACCGCTTTTTTCATCATCGGAATATATTTTTTTCGAACTTCGATGCCTGAGTGTTGAAGCACATTGCAGATGGTCAAGTTGCCGCTCTCACCAATACTATTTACACTTGGCCAACCATGAGTATCCAATAGCTTAAGGATTTTCTTTTCGTTCACATCATGATTTTTATGGTAGATCTCATTCTGCTCATTAAATTCTTCTGACTCATAGCCATATACTCTACCCAATGAATCTCGTAACCTGATAGGTAGTTGTTCTGTTACCCAAATGGTGTCTAGCATAGCAACTAAGGCTTCTTGAGTATAAAGGCTCTCTTTTTGGAGTGATTGACTATCATTTTCAGCTTCTTTTTTAACACAAGAGCTAGAAAAAAATAAGAGGAGGATAAGTAATAGACTTTCGGTTTTCATGATTAATAAAATTTGTTGTTTTAGTTTGGCTTATAGATTTCTACAGCCTTTCGGATCACTTTCATTTGTGTTTGAATACTATTTCTTCTTCTGTAACGGCTTTTTGTTTTAAAAGCCAGAACAACATCTATTTCTGGGTAAACGGTAATGTTTTGCCCCAAAGCTCCTTGAGCAGAATAAGCATTTTTTAGTTTAGAGTCTTGTGTATTTTCTATCAGCCACCACATATAGCCATAGCCAAGGTCTAGCCCATCTTCTTTTAATATAGGAGCATTGTGCTGTGCTTCTGTATACGATGTTCTTTGTGTAATCATTTCTTTTACCCAAGCTTTCGGGATGACTTGTTTGTCGAGCCATTTTCCATTCCGTAACATCAGTAATCCAAGACGAGCCATATCTCTTGTAGAAAACCACATATGATATGCTGGAAATTTCGATACCTCCAAATTTCCATTTTTAAGTTGCAAAGACTTGTTCCAATCTTCCATTTGAAGAGGACTGGCTAACTGATCTTCTATTTCATTGTAGATGTCTTTATTGGTTTCTTGCTCGAAAATGTACCCAGCCAAATTAAAATCCCAATTGCTGTATAGCCAATAACTTCCGGGTTGTACAGAACCTCTTTCAGGAGCTAGTCGTCTGAAGTCTCCTCCGTTAGAACCAGATAAAAAGACACCCGAACGTGCCGCTATTATATCTTTTATCCTTGCCGATTTTTCGATTTCAAGAAAAGGTGAATGATCTTCTATCTTTAAATCTTCAAGTGTTTTGTCTAAATCAATCTGACCATTTTCTACATATTTACCGTAGAGCATAGACAGTACACTTTTTCTACACGAAGCGATGTAACTGTTTTCTTCGATGTCTCCATAGTCGAATACCACCTGACCTTGGTGGACAATTACTAGCCCTGTAATGTTTGTGCTATCAATGATGTATCGCTCAAAATCAGAACAATCTCTATCGTTCCAGCCAATGTCCGAGGCGTTTTCATTCACAAACCAGTTTTTATTTGGGTAAATTTGACATTCCCCAATACCGTGAATAAAAAAAGTAAAAATTAGAAGTACAGCTATAATTCTCATTTAAAAAGCTATGCTGATTGGTTATTGCTTTGCAAGTTAACACAAACGTAAGTTCAAAAATAGAATGAAATTAGCCTCTCTTATAATTTTTATATTTTTCGAATACGCTTTGGATTGAAACCTATATAGAGTTTAAAGATTCTGATCATATGACTATGGTCTGAAAAACCACATCTCAGTGCAATTTCAGTAATACTCATTTCGGTATGAAATAAGTAATACAATGCCCTATGTACTTTTATTCTTCTCATGTAATCTCCAAGTGTACCACGATAGAACTTTTTGAAGTATTTGGAGATAGTGACTGGGTGTATGTTCAGCGTAGCGGCTAGTTCATCCAAAGGGATAAATTCATCCCAACGATCTTCGATAATTTCTTGGAGCCTGTTTAACCAAAGCGGTTTGTTAGAGGATATGTTTTCTTTAATGAATAAGGATTGTAGTAAAGAATCAATTGTATCGATTGAGTATATATCGTTGATTTGAAGTTCGTAATAGACCTTGATCAAGGAAATATATGCTTTTTCATTTTCCCAATTCGAAAGTGTCAAAGCTGAGAAATCAGCCTCGTTTTTACTAAAGAAATCGCTCTTGAATTCAAGATTTAGATTTTTGGAAGGAAAAGCTGTAAATCTATTTCGATGAATTTCGCCTTGGTTATAAGCCATAATTCTCCCAGGACTCACTTGAACATCTTGATTCTTTCGTGACTCTAAATTCCCTCCTTGAAGAATCAGCGACAAATGAATATCCTCATGTGAGTGCCAATCTTCTGAGACAGGTTTTGTGTAGTTTACTAGAGAGATAGCACAATCAGAAACTTGAAACTTTTTATCTGTAGTGCCTAAAAAAATATTTTCTTTTAGCTTCAAAATGAATAGTTTGTCTTTGTTCTATAATGTTTATCGCATAAAAATGAAGGGAATAGGATTAAAGTAAAGAATAAGATTAAATATTTCATATGTTATTTATATTTTAGTTGTTTAACATTAGGAGCTGTACGTTCTCTAAGTGTACTAGATTCTTGGGTGTAGAAGTAAGATTATAGCCACAGAAAAGGTCTATGGAAAATACAAACAAGAGGTTTTGTAGATTAGCATTAGTATTAATTCTTATTATAACTTGTGATTCAAAAAATAATAGGTACCAAAGATATGTTCCAATAAGTGGAAATGTTAAGAAAACAGTCACATATAATAGCCGAAATGGTGCGATAAGACCCGAACAATCGCATTATCATTACAACGAATATGGTGATCTAATTAGTGAGCATGAGCTTTTTGAAAAAGACACTATACTGAGTTTATTTTATATATACGATACTAATAGAAATCCTGTCAATCTCATAGAAAACACCAAACATTATACAATATATGAAAGGTATGTTAATAAAGGTGTTATTGTAAGTGATTCAATGATTAGGAGAAACAACTTTGATCTTCCTGAGGCCTTAGGTTCAACACAAGAACTCTATAATTCAAAAGGCCTTTATATAAGTAGTTCTACAATAGATAGATTAGAAGATACTGTAAAAATATCAACATTTGAATATAATCAACATGATTTTCTCGAGAGAGAGAAGGTGACATACTTTGGTAATCAAAAGGTTTTGACTTTATACGAATATATATATAAATATGATTCCATAGATAACTTTGGAAATTGGGTATTTCGTCAGGAGATTCAGCTTAGTCCGTCGATTGATACTATTCTTCAATATAGATCGATTGAATATTATTCTAATTAATTGTTTAGTAGATACCCAAAAGCAAGAAAAAAACTACTCCCAATAGAGAGTAGCTTAAAAATATGTACTAAAAACAGAATGGTGTTTACTTTTTGATTTAGAGCTATATTGATCTATTTCAATGTAATATTACAGGTAAATTCTGGGTGAATGATAAAGTGTTTTCGATCCAAATGTTTCAGCTGTTGGCCATCAATCACGATGTTTTCAAACTGAATGTTACGGATGGGGTGGAAGCGATCATGCCCCATAATCAAGTTTTCAATTTGAGGTTTTCCATGGTAATAGAAATTCTTGAAGGTAAAATTGCTTAAGCTGCCCTTTTCAGGATTCCATTTTCCCCAACGGTTAGGCCGAGTGACTAAATGAAAAATCCGCCATTTTGAGTTGTCGATACGGATATTGTCAAATTCAAAGTCACTGATATTGGCTTTTCCTCCATGAATGGCGCATATCACCGCGAGGTTTTCATTATCCCAGTGGTGTTCTACCCGAATAATATCAATATCGCTTACCTTACAATTCCCGAAATCTTTAGAGCCATTCCAGCTGATCATGAATGGCGCACCATTTTCCAATTGCCAAATGGTACAACGACGAACCGTAGTACTGCTCTGATAAAGTTTGACCGCATCGTCATTTACTTTAAAGAAACAATCTTCGATCAAGGTGTTTTGTCCTGCTGAAATACCATCGGTACTAAACCACCATCCCATCATTTTCACATTATGGATATAATGATCTTTTCCTCTTAGCACCACCATAAATCGAGGAGAATGAATCATGGTAATGCCTTCGATTTCAATCTTATTAGCATTTTTCAGCTCAATCATATGATGATGCGTTCGGGGGGCATAATCTTCTCCAGACATAATTCCTCTCCCTCTGATGGTCACTTCATGACTCCCTTCAGAAACAAACTGTCCTTTTACGTACGCGCCTCCTTCGAGGTACACCGTTTTGCCTTTCGGAATTACATATTCGTCACCGATTTCATGCAGGCCTTTTCCAAAATAAATCACATTTTCATCTTCGGGACTCGGGATATCCTTCTCAAGTGGATTGGCAAAAATCAGTAGCGGATGTTCGATCAGTAAATCATCTTCAAACTCTACAGAATAATGTCCTGTATGTTCAAGTTCAAATTCAATTGTATTTTGATCAATAATTTTGGTCTCAATGCCTTTTGAAGCAGGTAAAATCTGTGCAAAATCAATCTCCTTGCGCAGGTGTTTGACACGTACTGTTACTTTTCCTTCAAATGAGAAATTGACCCACGAAGTCGTCTTCGAGTTATTGGTGGTGTGCATTGAATTCATACAATACACAAAATCTTCAATGATATGGTCTCCTTGTATTAAGCTGACTTTGTAATGGGGAGACGGAAAAGCAAATTTATTTTCGCTATTGATATGTTCGGCTACAGGGTAGCTGACCAATTGCGCAGAGGCAGAAAACACCCCAAGATACAGGAGAATTAGAAGTACTTTTTTCATCTCAATGCTACTTTTTGTTTTCTTTCTTTTGCTTGAATAATTGTGATTTGGTTACCTGACATCAGCACAGGTTCGATGCAGAGGTAAGGTTCTGAATATTTCTCAGAGCTGTGGTAGGCAATAAAGTAGTTGTCATTTTTCCCTCTGAAAAGTTGATTACTGAAAATGACCTGTGTAGGAGGAGCATAGCCATGAGTAGTTGGGTATGGCATTTTTACTTCCAAATCAGCTTCTGCTTCCAAAAAAGTATACAAAGGGTTGTCTGCTTCCCATTTCCAAGGGCCTAATGGATGTTTGGAAGTCATATGGTTTACTTTCACAACATATCCGCCATAAAACTGTGAGCAAAGCAGATGATAAGTATCTCCTTTTTTTGTGACTTGTGGCGCATCCAAATATTTGTAGTTTTTTGCTAAAGTACTAGGGCCAAGCAGTTCTTTGGGTTCAGCTTTCAATTTGGCATTTTCAATATCCAGTTCCACACTGTAGATTCTGCCATCCATATCATAAAGGATATACACGCTTCCATCGGCTGCTTCTACAAGCGTAGCATTGTTACATTCAAGGAGTGGTGCATCGCTTGTCAAAACTTGGTATAAACCATCAATTTTATCGGCAACGGCAAGGCCAAAGCCATGTTTTTTATAAGGATTGATCGTATTATTTCGTCCGTTAAAACTTAAATAGTACTTCCCTCTAATTTTATGTATTTCGGGTGCTTTCCATTCGTCTTTGTACCAAGCATTAGCGGGTATTTTTGCTTTTTCGATCAGAAGTTTAGCTACTTTCCAAGTATTGAATTGATCAGCTTTGTAAAGCTGAAGCCCCTCAGTGGCTTGGAAAGGGTCTGGGTATTCCGTTCCCACCATATAATAAGACTCGCCTTCTGGATAAATAAAAAAGTCTTTCATCCCATACGGGTTGATGCCTTCCCGAATTGGATTTTCCCAAACGATCTTTTGGTTTTCTTCTTTGTGCAAGGCACAAGATGAAGCTAATACAGCTCCCCAAAGAAGGAATTGGCTAATGTATTGATAAGCTGATTTCATTTTAGAAATACTTCGTGAAAAATACGTTCAAAATGCTCTTCTCTTTTTATTGAAATCTTGAGCATGAATAGCAATGTCTTGGATTTTATAAAGATATGATTGTCAAAAATGTCATTGCTTTAGTCCTAAAATTCAGTTTTTGAAGACGGAGACTTCTCCAAAGAGGAGAATAAACGAATTCGAGCAATGGAAACAAAGGGAAAGTCAAACGGACAATCGCGGCTTTTTACACTCGGCTAAATTGGGCGGAGTAAAGAGATGAAGATTATGAAAGGAAAACGTATTTATTTGTTTATTGCTTTGGTAGTTGGTTTGTTAGGATGGCGACCAGCTAGTGAGAAGCAAAAAGAACAACCAAACATTCTTTGGATTTATATTGAAGACCTAAATCCTGTATTTAGTTGCTATGGTGTTGAAAATAACCCCACACCATTTATTGATCAATTGGCAGATCAAGGGGTACTTTTTAGTAATGCATATACGCCTTCACCTGTATGTTCAGCAGCCCGTTCGGCCATTATCACCTCTACAATGGCAACGAGTTTAGGAACGCACAATCACCATTCGTCAAGAACGGTAGAAGATGCCATATTTTTGCCCGAAGGTGTAAAAACAGTTCCTGAGTTATTTAAAGAGGCAGGGTATTATACTTTCAATCATGGGAAAGACGATTACAATTTTATTTATGATCGGAAGAAATTGTATAGTGACCCGATCAAGCTAGATTATTGGTACACCTTTGCGGGAAAAGGAAATTGGATTGATTCGCTGAGTTCAGATCGTCCGTTCTTTGGGCAAATTCAATTAGCTGGTGGAAAATTAGCTCTTTCGCAAACCTATGGAAATCATGTCGATAAAATCACACCGATTGATCGAAATGCGGTAGAAGTTCCACCTTATTATCCAGACATTCCTTGGGTGAGAGAAGATTGGGCAAGGCATCATGATGCGGCTCGGTTGACCGATTTGGAAGTAGCAGAAATTATCGAGAAACTTCGCAAGAAAGGACTCTTAGACAATACATACATCTTCCTTTTTTCTGATCATGGATACAAAGGCATTCGTCATAAACAGTTTTTGTATGATGGAGGGACCAAGATTCCTCTGATTGTCTCTTATTTTGGCGATGACACTGAGCTGAAAAAAGGGAAAGAACGAAAAGACTTGGTGAATGGCATTGATATAGGAACGAGTTCTTTGCGTTTTGCAGGATTGCCAATACCTACATACATGGAAGGAAAAGACCTTTTTGACCGAAAAAACCAAAGAGATTATGTGATCACGACCAGAGATCGTTGTGATTTTTCGATCGATCGTATTCGAGCTGTGCGCACAGAGAAGTATAAATACATTCGCAATTTTATGCCACATCGTTCTTATACACAGCCTTCTTACCGAGATAAGCGAAAGGAATTTACGCAGATCAAAAAAGCCTTTGAAGAAGGTAAACTAAATGAGGTACAGGCTAAATACTGGCTACCCACAAAACCTGAAGAGGAGTTTTATGATCTGGAAAATGACCCGCATGAAATCCACAATTTAGCAACGGATGAAAGTTTCCAAAAAGAACTCGAAAAGCACCGTTTGATCTTAGAAAATTGGATAGAAGAAACCGATGATAAAGGGCAATATCCTGAAAATCCTTATGCCCTCAAGTTTATTTATGACCGTTGGGGCAAACGTTGTGTGAATGAGGAATATGAGGCGATTAAGAAAATAAAAGTTTGGAATACGCCTAAGAAGAATCTGAAGTTTTAATGACCATCGGATTTGCCGTATTGGTATCGCATTGTGATTCGAATGTATGCGCTTCATTTTTGAACAAAATAGCTGTACAAAAGAGCAAATTATTCATGAATGAAGCCTTTACATTGTTTCTACAAAGCTCAAAGAGAGCCTAAGTTTAGATAGTAGTTAACAAACAATATTTTCAATATGACAAAGCGCACGTACGAGATTTGGTTTGCTACAGGGAGCCAGCATTTATATGGAGAAGAAACCCTAAAGCAAGTGGCGGATCATTCATCACAAATTGTCAATTATTTGGATGCCAGTGAGAATCTATCCGTTAAATTAGTTTATAAACCAATCTTGACAACACCTGATCAGATATATCAGTTATGTCTTGAGGCCAACAATACGGAAGATTGTGTGGGTATTGTGACTTGGATGCATACCTTTTCACCTGCGAAAATGTGGATCAATGGTCTGAGAGCCTTACAAAAACCAATGCTGCATTTGCATACACAATTCAATAGAGATATACCTTGGGGTGATATCGATATGGATTTCATGAACTTAAATCAGTCTGCTCACGGTGATAGAGAGTTTGGTTTTATCAATACACGTTTGCGTTTGAATCGTAAGGTAGTCGTAGGTCATTGGAAAGATGAGCAAGTCATCAAACAAATTGACACTTGGGCAAGGGTAGCTACTGCAAAAGCAGACCTACAAGGTGGAAAGTTTGCTCGTATCGGTGATAATATGCGTTATGTGGCAGTTACAGAAGGTGATAAAGTATCGAGTGAAATCAAGTTTGGTTTCTCAGTGAATGGTTTTGGAATTGAAGATTTAACCGCTCATGTAGATGCGGTTTCAGACGCAAACGTATTGGCTTTGGTAGAACAATACGAAAGCGAATATAACTTAGCACCTAACTTGATGGCAGACGGAGAGATGAGAGCATCTCTGTTGGATGCTGCTCGCATTGAATTGGGCTTGAGAAGTTTCTTGGAAGAAGGGGAATTCCTTGGGTTTACCGATACCTTCGAAAACTTAGGTACACTAAAGCAGTTACCAGGTTTGGCAGTTCAACGTTTGATGGCTGACGGCTATGGTTTTGGGGGTGAAGGAGATTGGAAAACAGCTGCACTTTTGAGAGCTTCTAAAGTGATGGCGAAAGGCTTGAAAGGTGGAACTTCATTTATGGAAGATTATACCTATCATTTCAATCCAGAGAATCCTGCTGTATTGGGGGCGCACATGCTTGAAATTTGTCCATCTATTGCAGATGCAAAACCAAAATGTGAAGTACATCCTTTGGGTATTGGTGGAAAAGAAGACCCTGTTCGTTTGGTCTTCAATTCACCTGCAGGAGCTGGTCTAAATGCATCTCTAATTACGATGGGAGATCGTTTCAGACTTCTTGTAAACACTGTAAATGCAGTAGAACCAGAGGCAGATTTACCAAACCTTCCAGTAGCACGTGTACTTTGGAATCCGCTACCAGATATGAATACGGCACTTAAAGCATGGATTTTGGCAGGGGGAGCACATCATACAGTATATTCGCAGGCTTTGACGGCTGAGTTTATGGAAGATTTTGCAGATATGTTTGATATAGAATTAGTGACCATCGATGAGCATACAAGAATGCAATCGTTCAAAGAGTCATTAAGAGTAAATGATCTTTATTATCAGCTAAGAAAAGAATATTAAGGTTGTTGTAATTGTAAGTGAAAAAGACCTCTCTAGTTTTAGAGAGGTCTTTTTATATGCCTTAGCGTCTGATCTCAACGATTTGTATCTTTCTATTTATTATTGAACTACCTGACTAAGGGCTAACAATTCTTGCATCATTTTATTTGCATTATTTTTAAAAGCAGTTTCAGCATATCGTTCTTGCTCTTCAGTGATAACTCCGTTAGTATAAAAATCATTTAGGGTCAGACCATAATCTCCTAGAATGGTATAAAATGTCGCACAGTCTGAACCATCGGGACGGTTATACATAAAGTTAGATTCAATAAATAGTTTACCCATTTCACTAGTTAGAAAGGCTTGGGCATGCTCACCTTGTATGCCTTTTTTCCCGAAGAAAGGACGAGAACCCCCTACAATTCCGCCTTGACCTACAGAACCGACATCTACAAATCTGAATTTTGCTTGGGCATTTTGTGCTTCTTTATGCAAAAACTCACAAGCCTCACAGTCTTCATTACAGTTTGCGACTCCGTACTTCACTCGATCTTCTTCTAAAGCAGTACATTTGGATGGATTGTTATGTCTTAAAAAAGATGTTGTCCAGTGCGAAACCACAAAAAGGCGTTCCAAAGCGTCTGTATTTCCTTTTGCTTGCAAGTGTTTTACGGCCATTGCAGCTTCTGTCATCGGTCCCCAAACCAGTACATAAAGCGGATTTTCAGCCGAGTATTTATTTTTTTCCAATTCCTTGACTAAGGACTTTACTGTAGGTGCAAGGCTTTTAAAATCTGTATAGTTTTCGTTAGTGTCAAACTTTTGACCTTGTAAAGTAGTCAGTTTTGTTACTGCTGAAATTTCTTGTGCAGAAGGAAATCCCTTTGTGTTTTTGTTTGAATTCCAAAAAGAAATATCGTGCTCGTAGGCTGTCAAAATACGATTTTGAAACTCTGTCAATGGATTAGTACCTTTACTTTTATCAGCCCCGTCAGAGCCTAATACAATTTGTGCGGTATGAAATTTATTGGCATTCATGAGGTACATAACCATCGCTACGTAATCATCAGGGTCACTTACGGTATTGAGTTGTGACTGTTTATCATTCTGATGTCGAAATTCTATACCATCTTTTTTCATTCCTGTAAAATCCGTTAGAATCCAGATAGCGGGTTTGCCTTCTGACGGATCATCACATGCGCTAATTGTTAGACTTATACCAAAAATCAGACATAGACTTATAACACTAAGTCCTTTATTAGACTTTAGTTTATTGAAAAAATACATAGAAATGGGGTTTGATATTAGCTATATAATAGAAGAGAGACGTAAGCAATTTACGTCTCTTAAAAGGGGAACTTATCCAAAAAGTCGATTTACTTTACTACTTATTTTTAATGACTAAATCTGTATCAGTTTTCTCAGTTGTGGTTTTTATAGGGTGACTGATTAATGTAATTGAGACTGTTAGAAAACTGATAACGAAAGCTACGATTGTAAACTTGTAGCTTTTGAATGGTGCTTTATGTGGAAAATAGTACATACTAATATTGGTTTAGTTTTGACTTAGATTAAAAATTTCAATCTATTTGAAATTTTTAATTGTAGTATGTACAATATATCGAGAAGCATTGATGAGCAATAGTGCTATTGTCTCAGAAAATAGAATAGCTAACTCATTGGATAAAATAGGATATTTTTTGATCTGAAAAGGCAGAATGATCTTTTGAATGGAGGTTTAAGAAACCTTTTAAGACTTTTAAAATCCACTAAATTTCATTGTTTTTAGAATCAGAAATGTTTTAAAAATAGTATTTGTATCAATTAAAATATTAGAGAAGAGATTATTGTTTCATCAACTGAACAGTACCTGATCGTTCAAGGTAGTTTATTGCCAAAATCATATTTCTTTCCTCCCAGCTGTTTTTACTCCATTCTACCTTCCTATTATTTTTCTGTATAAAGACAGCCAAAACTGTCAATAAAATTAGATTTGATGTTTAGTTCTTCATCAAAACTTGATTCGATTCAGTAAAGAAATCTACATTAGTTTATAGCTTGTACTATTTGAATGTGGTTAATAAATAATGAAAATCGATATATGTAATGGGAAGAAGGTTCATTGAAAATTCAAAAAATTGTTCATTGGTGCATGCGATGAATATTCTTGGAGGAAAATGGAAGCCAATAATTATTTATTTGCTTGCTAATGGTAGCTTACGATTTGGTAAACTTCTTTTATTTTTACCACAGATTTCTAAGAAGGTGCTTACCGAACAGCTCAAAGAGCTTGAAAGTGATGGTATTTTGATAAGAACTAAGTTTGATGAAATTCCACCACGTGTAGAGTATTCGCTTTCTGAAAAGGGAATCAAACTATTACCTGTCTTGAAAGCACTTAGCGATTGGACTTTTGAGGTTTATAATGAAATGGAATTTGAGGAATGTAAAATTGTTACTCTATAGTTTTATGTGAAAGCAATGGTTAGATTTTCTCTCACTTCGAACTACATTAAGGAATAATAATACGGTTAGATCATTCAACAAATCGTGATTGAGATGTTGTAAATCAACTACGACTTGTTGATCATCTGAGTTTGATTTGTGAGGGAATTAATCATTCAGGAGTCTCTTTTATATTTTGAGATAATATCTACACAAAACCGCATTACTTCCCGACTTCTTTTATCCAAAGTGAAGCTTCGTATGATTTCACATCAGGCAACACATCCTCTGGATAAACATTTCTAAATTTGTGCTTATCAGCGGGGATCTTTTCAATCATAAAATCGATCATTCCTTGTGGGTCAAATTCAATTCCTCCATTGATAAACTGATCTTGAATTTTTTTAATTTCTTCAGGGTCAGTAAAGTGAACATTAGGATCAATCCATTGCAAAGCCGTATCATACATTCGGTGATTAAAGCCCGTGCTAAAAGGTCCTGGATTAATTGTAGCCACAGTAACTCCAGTATCTTCAAGCTCAAGTTGCATTGTCTGAACTAAACCTTCGAGTGCATGCTTAGATGCTACATAAGGCCCTAGATATTTAAATGTGAAAAACCCTGCAATTGAGGAAGTGAAAATAATCTTACCTTTACCTTTAGCTACGAAAATCTTAGAAAATTTTTGAGCGATCTCAATTGTCTTGAAAACATTGACATCAAAAACACGCTTGATCCTTTTGATCGGAATTTCCGCTACAGGTCCTGTTTCTCCAGTAGCAGCGTTCAAGCTTAATATATCTACTTTATCACCATACTTTCTGACGATTTCGTTTATGTCATCATCTTCCAAATAATCAAGTTTTTCTACCGTCAACTCGACTCCCGCTTCCTCAGCTTTATTTATTAAAAGTGTTTTTTGAGTCCAGTTTTCTACGGTTGCAATAACTCTATGCCCTTGTTTCGCTAAACCTATTACTACTCCTGCACCAAAGCCTGTTGCAGAACCTGTCATTAATATAGTCTTACTCATTTTTTTTGCTGTTAATAGTTAGATTATTTTTTTTCCTTTGTGCACAATCGGTTCGCTTGCAAATACTTCGTTTGCTTTTTTTAGTGCAGATTTAAGGTGTGGTGTATCCCAGTGCTTTTTTTCAGATTCTTCGTCTTGCCATTCTTCGACTGAAAGCAATGTGTTTTTTCGATTTTCATCTTCAATAAAAGAGTAACTAATTACTCCCTTCTCTTCACGAGTTGCTGAAGCTAGCTCACTGAAAATATCTTTCATCTCATCGAACTTACCTTCTTGAGCCACCAATTCTACTACTATGTGTATTGTATTATTCATAGTCTTCATATTTACTATCATTAAGAGAACTAGAATTGGCTAAAAAAAGAATCCCCTGACAAGGAAATTACTAAAGAAAGTGGTAACAAATAAGTAACCTACATTCAGTGTATTATCAATGAATATTGTTTTATTTTTAATGTATTTATTGGTCTTTAATGAGGCGGGTAAGTAGTAGAATGTTGAGTTGCGGAATTGTGAAAAGTTTAATTATTAAACATATTTTCAATTCCACAACTCAACTATTCAAGATTTCAAAAATAAGTAGTATTATCGTGGCTTAAAGTAGATCTGATTATTTTGAAATAAGTGATTCGATAAGGTCTCGAATTTTACGAGAGCTATCTTTTGGTAACTTTTTCAAGGCTTCTATCCCTTCTGGGCTTTTCCCCAATTGCTCGATGATATTCGCTCTTTTCTCAACATTCAAAGATTTTAATGCTTTAGAAAAAGCTTTATTTTTTGTCAATTCCACTACTAAATCACCAATCTGATACTGCTCATAATCAGCCATTATTTCTAATAAGTTAATCGTTGAGATATTTAAGTCTATCAGTTTTTGGAATATCCAATGTACGGCTTCTTCCAAATTTGTATCACGATCTGAACGTGCATACAAATAATCGGTAAAGCTTAATTGACCTGATATCACTTTACGTTCTAGGTATGCTTCGTCTAGCTTTGCATCAAACAAGTCAAAGGTTTTATGACTGTGATCAACGAATAATTTCAAGATGCGGTCTACTTTTTCTTCAGGCATAGCCCAAACAAATTGTTCAAACAGCGCTAAGGCACTTAGAGGATCTTTTGGATTGTCGAAATCTGATTTAGTGATATTTTCTTCAAAAATCAGCCTTGTTTCATCGTAAGAATTATTACCCTCAATATAGTTGGTAATTGCCGCTATGGTTTTCGTTAGTCGTAATTGATCAGTAGGCTTTTCTGAGAATATTTCTGTAAGTCTAAGAGTGGGAATGGAATCCTCTAAAATGAGAACTTTCATGTAGTAGAGTTCATTTATATCTTGAATATCCTTTGACTTAAATTGTTCACTTTGTAGTACAATATGAAGATTTCCTTCTGTCTGTTTAAGTACCAATAATTCTAATCCATGGATGTTTATTTTTGTGCTCGGGAGAGTAAGCGTGTTTTCATCGTTTACAATCGGACCTATAAGTGATTGTGGCAATTCATTTCGATAGCCATGAAATAGAATATGCTTTTTATCAAGCTTCTCAATGATCTGTTCCTCTAAACCTTTTAAGTTTTCTTTGACTACACGTTTTAAAACATTGTTAAAAATCTCTTCTTGTTTAAATGGAAACCTTGGATTTTGTAAGGCTAAATGTTTAAAAAAAGTAATTCTTTTTCGTTCATTGATAGCATGTAAGCCTTCGTCTAGTGCTATTGCTCTGTTTTTGTCTATGCGCTCAAACATGCTGTTTGTCTCCAAATCAATGTCACTATAACGCTCCAAAAAGCTGAGGTAAGCATTTTTATATCGATCTTCTTCCCTTCTTAGTTTAGATTGACAATCGACCATTTGAAAGGCTAAACTTTGTGCTAATGGTACCCCAGATTTTTCTAGTGTTTCATAATGTGCAATCTCTTCAAGTACATCATCAAACTCAATTTCAAAATAAAAATAGGTCAATGCATTGGTGACGAGCTTTATACAAACTTGTGGAGCTAAATCTAATAAAAGTGACCAAATTCGCTTTGCCAATTTCTGAGTTGGAAGCGGCAAAAGTGAAAGCCAAAAACAAGTTAAAAGCATACGCTCGCTGTATTCGTCTTCATAGCTGAACAAAGAAATTTGATCTTGTGAGGCATTGTATTTACCCTCTCCCGTCCTTAAATACTGACGCAAAAGACATATTGCTTCTGCTTGATCTATTTTTGGACTTTCTGATGTAAGGTAATCATGAATTTTATCTTGCTCTTCTTTTGGGCATTGTTTATCATCAAAGTGAGACACTGTAGTTGCAGCAACTACAGACGAAGCAATTGTATTGGAAAAGCCTTTCTGAACAAAGTCAAAAAGTTGTTGCGTGTATTGATCTGTTTTCCCATTTGTATAATCTCTGTAAAGTAGAAATGCTGCGAGGGTATAACTACCTATTTTTGTTGTAGACCAAGTACTACAATCCATCAAAGGCCTGTCGGTAAATAGATTTTCTGCTTCAGAAAAATTTTTCTTTTGGAGGTTAGTTTCCGAATAAAAAGTTGATAGTAAAGTCTGAACAGCTTCTTTTTTCCTCTTTACTAAAAGTTGTTCTTGAGCTAGGCCTGACGGATTAGCATAACGTAAATAATATTCATCGAGAGAAATGAGTGAAGCGTTCTTTGGATCAGCAATAATTTCTTTGATCTCGTCTGAGAATGGTTTTTTACCGAAGGCGAAATAAAATACATCCAATATGCGCAGATATCTTTCTTGCAACTGACGTTTCTCTTCCTCATTCACTGAAGGAGATGCTTTCTCGTTCTCTTTACGTACACGGAGTCGTGTAATTAGTCCATTTATTTTTTGCTCCTCTTCGTCGATCAAAAGACTTTCAAATGATAAGTGTTCGACGGTAAGGTCACTAATGATTTGGTGCAATTCCTCTCTCAGTTCATTTTCATCTCTATAGCCCGAAGTATAATAACACATTTGTTTATACAAGTTTGGTCGATGTGTTTTAGCTAGTTGAAGTAAGCCCATTTGTGGGAGACTATTCAAAACATCTTGAGGTTCTCCAGTAGCTATATACTCGCGTATTTTTGGCCCATTTGGTAAGTGTTCAAAGAAGGATAAGATTTCCTTGTATGCATCTCCAAATTTATAATTATCATTTAGTTCATCAATATCTTTCAGAAATTGCTCTTCCTTCAATGCACTTTCAGAGCGTTTGATCAGTGAAGTCTGTAGCTTTTCTTTTAACTCATTCTCTAAGTCTAAGGCTTCATTTTCGAGGGTATCAATAATGAACTTCTGTTCTAGTAGCGCTTCATTGCCTTCAATAGATTCGGCCCATTCCTCAGAGGAGACCAACAAACTAAAATAGATTTCTAAAAGGGGCTGAGCTTCTTCTTCTTGTTCATCGGCAAGTAAAACTAACTCCGTTTCAAAACGCTCATGTAAACATGCTTTGAAGAAAGTATAAGCTTCTGGATGGTGCTTTAAATAATCACCGAGAAGGTTGTCCTCCGAATGCATACTTTGGCGGAAGAAATGATTGTCGCACCATACAAAAGCTTTGATCATATCTTCACTCCATCCATTGATGATAAGTAGGGAGGCTAGATATTCCTCATAGCCAACGGCATGTTCATCATCCCAATAAGGAATTAGAAATTGTGCTAATAGATAGCTGTATTTTGGATATGTTCGGGCAATCATATAAAGTGCCTCTACACCAAAAACACGCATATCATCGACCCACATTTCAGAAGTATCATTGTGTGCTCTGCTCAGATGAGCCATAGCTTGAGCTGTTTCAAAAAGTAAGCTTTCCAGAGCAGGATACTCTAAGGCAACAGCAAAAAAAATAGCTTCAGATACATATATTTCATCACTTTCACCAATTAATTCGGGATAGTAATGACTTCCACCTTCCTGAGCTTTATCCAAAGCAGACTTCAAGAGTGCTCTATTTTTTGTATCTGCTACTTGCAAACGTCTGTGGCTTCCATCAGCTTTTTGAGCTACAAATTCAACATCAAAAAGATCATGAACGATCACAGTATCTTGTTCAAGGAGGCTTTTTTATTGGTGTAATGCTTCACGAATAGAGGCTTCGGAGCCTACCGTAAAACCTATTTTCTGATTTTTATCAAACTGGTTCATCTTAGTACAGGATTAATTTGGTGTAAATTAAACAGACTAGTACGTAAATGAATTACGTTATTCTCCTAAACACTATTAATAATTGTAAATGGATGAATTGCCAGATAGGAGTATTTTAAGTAGCATTGTATATACTAGACTTTTTCTGGTTTGAAAAACTTATGAATATCGAATGATACTTTTTAGAATTAGGTACTTGATAATTGGTATTATCTTTTTTGGATTACTTGGGAGTGATAGTACTCAGACTGTGTTTGTTCATCAAACACCATATCATACCTGTTTAAGTTTTATCGATGCCATCGAGAATAAAGAGAAGGAATTATTTTACCAAGTCATTGATCATAAGCGTCTTTACTTTAATTTGAATAAACAATTCAATTTTGATAAGAAACAAAGTTCTTCTTACGATGACATACATGGATTATTTTTTTTCTTCTATGCTCCATGGAAACAAAGTCCTCGTACTTCAAATAAAAAAATAGTAGAAAATAATATTTATTGTTTTCTATCTATGAATATTGATAAGCAAGCAAATACATTTATTTGTAATGTTTCTTGGAGAAAAAGTTGTTCATCAACTAATAAGAATATTTTACTAAAAATAGAAGAGAGTACTAATGGTTATAAGGTGATTGATGCTGACGTATCTAATTTTCTGAGGGACTTACAATAACGGTTTTATAGTTACAATCTAAAATGTTATTTAAAGTGTGAAGTTTTTAGGATTTTACTCAACATATCCATATGCTCTTAAATGATTTAACAATATCTCTTTAGATCGTTTTATACGCAATTTTGACCATTCAAAAAATTACTATAACAATACTTTTGTTAAAATGTATTTCAATTCATTATATTGAATGTGATTTTTAGAAAGATTGAAAATTTAGATGTAAGCTAAATTTTTTTACTTCGTCTCGTTGTTTATTTTTTACAGCTTTTTCCAAAAATGTGTGACTGACTTAACTATTACAAATTTGTAACACCTATTGTTGAACTACAATAGTATTTTATTTTTACCTATAACTTGTTATTATATTATCTAAATACATGTATATCCCATTTAAACCTTTTTACGAATTAAAAGGTCTTCAAAATACCGAACTATCGAATGCTCTTTTTTGTGAATATATCCCTCATCATCAAAATCTTTATTTTCCCAATCAAGGGACAACGTTAAAAGAAGACTGTGAAGATCAGAAACAGAAAATAGACAAGATTTTAGGTGCACAATCAGCTTACGAACAGTTTCTGAAAAAGAAATACCGAAAAGCCGTTTATGATATTTATGCTTGTTTTCAGCCTTTCAACGAAGCGAGCAAAGCCTTTTATCCTTTCATACAAAAACTCCAATCAGAACTAAAGCCCAATGATTACATTTTGAATGTTTGGGATCGTTCGGGCTGGATGACATTTTTGTTGGCAGGCTTGTTCCCCGAACAACAAATCATCACGATTTGGGAAGGAAATCACGATGTATTGGGCTATAAAGGTTTTCAGTATTGGATGGAAGAACAGCCGAATGTATCCGTCATTTTTATCGATCTGAATCAAGAACTTCCGCTTGATGATAAAAGCTTTAGCCTGATCATAGCTCCCGATACTTTGCATCGTTTTTCTTTGGCAAAATTCCTTTCTGAATTGACAAGAGTTGCTAAAGAAGATGCCGCGATTTTCTTTCCTCATGTGCATTTGGGCAATACACAGCCAGAACCATTTTTTGAAAGAGGAGGAAATCAATTGCACGGGAATACCTATACAAAACTCTTTGACCGTATGGAGTCAAAAAGCGAGTGGAAAGGAATGATCTTTTCTGAACCAAAGCTTTTTGTATTCAATGATTTTGTGAAATCGGAAGAGCAAGAGTCATTGTTCAAATCTGATCCTAGCATGGAGGATTACAATGCTCTGATAGCTATTCTACCCAAAAGTTGGCAAGCTGATACAATACAGCCTTTTTCAATAGAGAATCAAGAGCATGTAGGTGCTGCAAGGGTCATCATGAATCAGTTGCTTCAAATTGATTTGCACCAACAGAAAGTGACCGTAGACCGTAGGGCTTTTGATGGGCAGCTAGATTACCTTTTAGAGCGTCACCCGATTTATATAGAGCGAATCAAAGAATTGGAAGGTTTATCTTTTGATTCGGAGACTGCTCAAATCCTTTTCCTAGCAGAAAGAGCATACACTTTACAAGAGATTTCGACAAAGCTTCAGATATCGCTAGATAAAGTCATTTCTGTTTTGAGTGATTTAGAAATGCACGGGCTTTTACAGGTTTTGCCGATGTCCGAAAAAGGAATTCTGCTTCAAAATTACTTGATGACTCAAAAACTTAGATTGCCACACAAACGACACAATCTAGCAGATTTGTGGCAAAGTACCTTGGCGAGTTATGCAGAACAAACGGCTCTTTATGTGTTAGAAGATGAAAGCGAGTTGTCTTATATCGATTGTGAAGAGTTGGTGCAACTGATTGCTTCAGCACTGTTGAATCAAGGTTTGCAAAAAGGAGATCGAGTCTTGCTATCAAGTAATCTTCATGCAGAGGGTGTGCTTCTGTTTTGGGCTTGTATGCAACTAGGAATTGTATTTGTGCCTATTTCTCCAGAGTTGTCAAGTGCTGTTACGGCTGATCTGATTGTAAAAGCACAAGCTAAAATGAGCTTTGTGAGCACGACTGTTTTCAAAGAAAAAAATGCACTTTTTGAAAATAGTATCGTGTTGGATAGTGAAGAAGAGATTGAAGGAGAAGCAGAATATTTTTCTGATTGGTTAGCAGAAAACAGCGAGGAAGAATTGGAGTACAACACTGAGATTTTAGAACAAGATACGGCAGTGATATTGTACACTTCGGGGTCTACGGGAATACCAAAAGGAGTTGTGCTTTCTCATGGAAATCTGTTCAGAAGTTCTGAGCTATTAGCCAAGCATTTCAACTTTGAAAGTGAAGACCGTTACTTTGCTTTTGGAGGTTTGGAAAGCATGAGCGGACTCCGAAATGCCACGCTTTCAGCACTTCATTTTGGTTCAAGTGTAGTCATTCCAAGACAACAGAGTTTAGGAAACCTATTGAGTTTGACTGAGGAAGTTGAAGAAACAAAAGCCACTATTTTAGCTGCCAACCCTTCTTTTCTAAGACAATTAACCAAATACCAAGAGCGTGTAGCAGATCAGCTTCAAAGCATTAGAAGTCTGATGTGTACAGGCAATGCCTTGTCTACGGACTTGCGGATAGCCTTGAAAGATGCGTTTGATTTGGAAGTGATCAATTATTATGGTCTGACCGAAACAAGTGGTATCTGTACTTCGGAATCAGAAGGAGATGAAAAGAACGAGAATAGCATAGGAAAAGCAGTTGATTGTATTGCACAAGTGGTTGACGAATATGACCGAGTTTTACCACAGGGAGAAGTCGGTGAACTCAGAGTTTTTAGTGAAAACCTTATGCTTCATTATGATCAAAATGCTACTCAAACTGCAGAGGTAATCAAAAATTCATGGTTCTATACCCAAGATTTAGCTCTAATCAATCAAAATGGAAATATAGAATTGCTAGGGCGTAAGAAAGCCTTTATCAAAACCGCAAAAGAAGAAATAATTTACTTAGATCATTTACAGTCTTTTATCGAAACTCAGCAAGAAGTTGAAGATGTAGCACTTTGTACGAACAGAGAGCAGGACACTGAAATCATTCATGCTTTTATTGTGATCAAAGCAAGTGAACTAACACTTGAAGAAATCACGAAACAGACCAAAGAACGTATACATAAGGCATTTGGAAAGGCAGCAGTACCAAAATACATCCACTTCAAAGAAGCCTTACCTTATAGCGAAAACGGAAAACTCTTTAAACAAAAACTCACTGATGAAGCCTCAAAATATACAAGAACTATTCACGCAAATTAGTCAAGCAGGAAAGAAAGAATTTGCTAAAGTTGAAGGAAAAAAATATACCTATAAAGACTTTTTGACCCAAGTACAACAACTACAAACTTTGTTTAATGAGAAAGGACTAAAAGAGGGAGACAAAGTCATTCTTTCTGTGGATGATGATTACTATACATCTTTGTTCTTTTTAGCATTCTTAAAATGTGGCATCACTACGGTTTTTATTGACCCGAATGTTCCTGTGTTGAGAGCGAACGGCATTATTGCCCAAATCAATCCTCAAGCCTTGGTGATGGACGAAGCACTCTTTGAAGAAAGAAAAATTGAAGAGAAAGAAGGCGTGTTCTCACTAAAGGTAGGGAAGCAGAAACAGCGTAAAGGGATGTTGATGAAAAAGCTGTTCAAGAGTAAGAAAACAGATGAACAGTCAAGTCAGCTTTTCCCTGCTATCTTGGATGGCTTAGCCATCAGTGAAGAAGAAAAGGAGGTTTCACCAGAGACAACAGCTTATATCATTTTCACATCTGGAACAACGGCTGCTCCAAAAGGTGTCATGATTTCACACATGAGTTTATTTCACCATTTACAGACCCTTTCTAAGGTCTACGGAATGGATGAAAATACGCGCATTCTCAATATTTTGATGCTTTATCATGCGGATGGTTGTATTCAAGGACCTCTTTTGACGGCTTTCACTCAAGGTACATGGTTGAAACCTTTCCGTTTTGATATGTCACATATCAGTGAGATTTTTCACCTTATTTACAAAGAGAGAATCACGCATTTTATCACTGTACCAACTATTTTATCTTTCTTAAACGCTTATTCGGAAGATGAAGAAGACAGCTTTCAAACAGAGGATTTCCAATGTGTGGTGTCCGTTGCTTCTAAGCTAGAAGAACATCTTTGGACTAGTTTTGAAGAGAAATTTAAGACAACAATTGTCAATGTGTACGGACTCACAGAAACAGTTGCAGGAGGTCTTTTTAGTGGATTTAAAAACACAGCTCGAAAGCGAGCAACAGTAGGTGTTCCTGTCGATTGTGAAGCCAAGATTGTAAATGCAGAAGGTGCTGAAGTTCCTTCAAATGAGGTCGGAGAGCTTTTGGTGAAAGGAGAAAACCTATTTTCAGCTTATTATGAGAATGAAGAAGCAACACAAAAAGTGATGCAAGACGGTTGGTTCAGTACAGGAGATTTAGCCCAAAAAGATGAAGAAGGTTTTATCACGATCAAAGGGCGTAGCAAAAATACGATCAACTCTGGAGGACTGAATGTTTACCCCGAACAAGTAGCGGAGATGATCAACCGTCATGATGCCGTACAAGAGTGTGTTGTGGTCGGGATGCCCGATACAGAATTTGGTGAAAAAATTACGGCTGCGATTGTACGTAAAACTGGTCAAAATTTAGAAAAAAACGACCTTATACAGTTTCTTCGTCCACTATTGGAAGTCAACCAAATGCCTAAAGCCTATCACTTTTTTGAGAACTTACCAAAAGGCTTGTCAAGCAAAATACAGTTGGATGAAGTGAAGCGATTGATTGCCAAAAAGACAGAAGATTCTGAAGTCGTAGAAATGACACATGATGTTTCGGCATTGGTGAAAGAAAGTGCTTCTAAAGCTTTTGGAGTAGAAGAATCTCAGATTTCTTCAGATGATAACTCACACAGTTTAGACGGTTGGGATTCGATGGCTCATCTTGATTTTATCACTCAACTCGAAAAACAATTGAATATCCGATTTACGACTGCTGAGATGATCACGATGAACAGTATTCAAAATACAGAGAACATCTTGAAGCGAAAATTGAAGTAGTATGGACGGAATGAAGGATAGACCATCGCTCAAAATTTGGCTTTGGACAATAGGCTTATTTGTAGTTTGGGAAATATTTGCCTTTTCATTCTATAAACTCAAATTGAAGGAAGAAATCTTGTATTTTTTTACTCCTCAAATTCAAAAAATAACAAATGATTATGCCTTGTATCAAAGAGGTCCTGAAGAACCATTAAAAGTAGTGGTAATAGGTTCTTCGCTTTTTATACATGGTATTCAAGATTTAGAAAGTATTGCACAATATTCAAGGAAAACGCACGGTAAAACAGTCCAGCTTCATAAAATTGTTCAAACGGGAGATCCTTTCAAAGATTTTGTAACGAAGTATCAATTATTTGAAAAGCTAATTGAATTGAAACCTGATCTCATTTGTATTCAGACTGAATTGGCGGGGATAAAGTTAGGAGGAAAAAAGCGTAAACTTAAGGCGGTGTCAAAAGATGAAAATCCTCTTTTTATCAAAGTTGTCTATGCATCAAATGTCAATATGAATGTTATAACACACTTTACTGGTTTATTTGAAAGTTTTGATTCTAACTTAAAAGAATTAGATACTTTGAACCACACACCATCGAAAAGAAGAGTGAAGTCACTAGAGCAGTTAGAATATGTATTGGACTCTTACGCAAAACTTCAAGAACACTCCATCAAAACTGTCATTGTGGATATCCCAAAGCCAAAAGCTGTTGAAGATGTAGTTTATACCACAAGTTTTAGAGACTCATTGGCTCAATTTTTAGAGATACATAAAGAACGATATGGTATCTCACATTGGAATTATAATGGCCCTATCATGTATTATCAGCACTATATAGATTACGGGCATTTAAATGCCAAGGGTAGAAAAATCTATACGGAGTGGTTAGTTGACAAAATTATAGAAGAAGAGCAGCACTAGGATGGAAGTATTGATTGTAATTTTAGCAATGGGAGGGATTACTGTTCCCTTGTCGTGGTTGCTCAAAGAAGAATGGCAATTATTGCCCGTAACTATTACTACGGCTGTTGTACTATTCTTATTTTCACCAACCTCACTGATTTTATTGTTTATTACAGCTTTTTTGTCTTACTACCTAATGCAGAAGGTCGAACAAAAAAGTATGGCAGTAATTACTATTGTTATTCAACTGCTTTCTCTCTTCTTATTTTTCAAGTTGGAGTATGGATACCTTTTAGGAATAGAAGCAAATCGAATTATGCCTTTGGGTTTATCCTATTATGCTTTCAGACAAATTCATTACGCAATAGAGGTTTATAAAGGTAAAGTAGCAAGACACAGCCTTTTCCATTATTTGTCATACTGTTTCTTTTTGCCGACTTTATTGGTTGGACCAATTAATCGCTTTTCACCGTTTCTAAAGGATTTGAAAAGAAGACGTTGGGACAGTACTTTATTTGCCTTTGGCTTAGAACGAATCTTGTATGGATTTTTCAAAGTTGTAGTTCTTGGCAACTACTTCTTTTCGATTAAGCTACTTCAAATTTCAGATGGAATGTTTATGCAAGGAGATTGGGGAGAAGCATATTTTAATGCTCTAAGCTTTGCAGGAAATGCCTATATGCAGTTTTCGGGTTATTCTGATGTCGCAATTGGTTTTGCTTGCTTGATTGGTTTTCGAGTAGAAGAGAATTTCAATCATCCTTATCGAGCAGAGAACATTGTAGATTTTTGGAACCGCTGGCACATGACACTATCTAATTGGTGTAGAGATTATGTATTCTATCCATTTTTGAGTATGACACGAAGCGGAAGACTTAGTATTATTGCTTCTATGATTGTGTTAGGTAGTTGGCACGAATTGTCTTTAAGATATTTTCTTTGGGCAGCTATACACGCTGCTGCAATTTCAATTTGGCATCTGTACAATCGAACAAAGGTTTTTGCCGTATTGAGTACTTTTCCGCTATTTCAACAATGGTTAGGTCGACTGATTACGTTACACTTCGTGATGTATAGCTTTGTCTTGATCAAGGAAGATGATCTATTTGAAGCTTTTCGTATTATTCAAAAACTGGTATTCCTTCAATAAATAGGTGATGTATATATTTTTAAAACGGAAACTCGGAAAAACGGTGGCGGATACTATGATGGTGATTTGGTATTTGAGCTTACTTTTTTCAATTGCTATATTTTTTAGACTTGAAAGTGGTATGTTCCGTTACTTAGAGTGGTAGTAATTTCAATTAACTATTTATGCTTATTAGGCGTAAGATTTAAGTTATGACTAATAATAATATGTATGATGAAGTTTTGTATCAAGCTTCTGATTCGTGAGCAAATGCAACACATAAAATTAATAATAGCTATTTATCAAAAAGATAGCCCCTTGTAAAAGCTTTTGAGTTCAAAAATGATTATGAATAAGGCTTGAAAGAGCGTTTATGGGAAGGCTTTGTATGATTTTTAAAAAATAGGGTATAGTTATGCTGCCCTGAGTTTTGAACTAGGGGAGTGGTATGTTCGAAGTTTATGGGAAGTTATGATCGGATATTTTTTGAAATAATACTTAAAACCAATATCAACTTTTAGACTTTGGAGTTTCTTTCCTTGATGCTTTTCTAAAAATTGATAGAATACATAATCACTCATAAAAAGGTATTTTTTATAACCTAAACGATTTCTGTATCGTCGGAATACCCCTTTTAATCGTGACTTTGTTCTGCCTTTTTTTCTACCCAATTTGGTATCTGAAAACCAGAGTATTTCTCTACGATCTCTTATAAATAGGTAAGGATATCTTCTTTTGGGCTTATAAGATTTATGTTTGCTCATACTTCCAACTCGCTTTTTACGGGCGATAAAAAGCTTATGAGCACGTCTTGCTTTATAACTCGCTTTTCGAAATGAGTTTCTTTTGATTTCTCGGTATATCGTGGAGGGAGCAAAACGGAGTATTTTAGCAATCCGTTTGATCGAAAGCCCTAGTGAAAGGTATCTTTCTAGTAAGACTCTATCTGAATATTCGAGGTTTCTCATGAAGTAGCACAACTGTAGAGCTAAACTACAAAAATGATACAATAAATAAAATATAAGCTAAAACAAAATAGATAATATTCTAATTAAGGTAGGTTGTTGTATAGAGGTTTAGTGACTTAAATGGTTCTATCTGACAAACTCTATATTTTTTTAAACTTTAATTTTACTTTTTGGAGGCTCCACTAAGGATGATTGGTAAGTCTTGGATTAAAATGATTTAGCGAGTTCGTTTTCAAAAAATATTGGATAAAAGTAGCCCTAGTTCTTGGTATGGAACTAGGGCTGTTTTTTATAGGCAGGGATATGACGATTCCTAAGTTTTTTAAAAGTTATCGAGCTTATTGTGTATGATCTTATTTACCCAAAGCTTGAATCTTATTTTGAAGGGCTGAAAAGTCTTCATGACCATTTGCAATCTGAAGATCTAGGGCTTTTTGGTATTCGTTAAATGCAAGTTGATCCAAACCGTAAAGAGCAAAGTAATCTCCTTTCAATGTGCGGTTTTCTACGGTCTCTTGGGCCTTGATCGATTGCTCAATCCAGAGGTATGCTTCTGACATATTTTCTAGATCAGTTAGGCAAATTTGAGCAGCTACAAATGGTGTGTTCCAGTCTGAGCTATTAGCAGCGGCTACTTTGGTCTTTAAGCTTTCATATTTGTTTGTTTTCTCATTGTATAAATCGTTTGAGGCAAAAGCAGAAAAACTAGCTGAAATACTCAAAGTAATAAGGGCGATAATTGTAGCAAATTTTCTCATGGTCTTCGTTATTTTAATGTCTTTATAAGTTGATTTGAACACTGAATCTGTTCTTTCTAATTGTTTAACACTGAATCTATTAGATGATGAAACTTTATCACCTAAGTACCTTTGTGGTACGCTTAAGGTAAATGCCAAAGCTGTGCCGGAAATTTGTAAGTAGTTGATTATTAATTGATAGTGTTTGTTGTGAACTGTTTTTATGGAAAAATAGGTATTCGGAAAAAGGACAGTTATGTGCGAAATCGAACGTTAGGGAATGAAGATTTGGACTGATTTGTTTTATGATTGTTGTATTTGAACGATCTAATATTAGAAATATGAGTGATGTAGGAATTTGTCCAACTTGTGGGGCTAAGTCAAAAATTAGTGATAAAGGTGGTGTGATAACTTATAAAGCGGTTCAAGATGAAGAAGCGTTTAAGAAAGTAGAACAGATGAAGAAAGCAATGCTGAAGTATAAAAATGAAGTTGAACGCTTGGAGAAAGAACTGAAAGCGTTAAAAGAGAAACTAACTTGATGATCCGAAATTTATTTCGGCTTGTCACGCCCTAAACCTTTTATATAGCTTTTGAGAATCATATTGTGGTTGTGAACGCCTCTTTACATTAATCGTAGAGCAAGTGTCTAAGATCTAGTAGATTATATGGTTTAACATAAATGGATTGGTACTTGTTTCGATTTATTATACTTTTGAGTTTGAATTAAATTTTTTAAAACTAAACTAATAAACCGATGTATCAATTTTTACGCAGTCCATTTATTCTAGGGCTATTTTTGTTTTTAAGTATTCAAGTACAAGCGCAATATGTTTTACAAGATGAAGATGTAAGTGTAATAAAAGGAGCGATTACAAGGTGTACTTACAAGGGGAATGACATTATTATACCTTCTTCTTTACAAGGGCAAGAAATTACTAGTATTGGAGCTAGTGTGTTTTCTAACCAAAAACTTATCTCGGTAAAACTTCCTGAGGGTCTTCAGAATATTGATTACAATGCGTTCTCTCATAATGAACTTACAACAGTGAAGCTTCCAGAAAGTCTTAAGGATATTGGAGATCATGTTTTCTATGAAAATAAACTGACCTCAGTAGACTTTTCTAAAAGCCTTGAAAATATAGGGAGTAATTCTTTTACTAATAATGAACTGACTTCAGTAGATTTACCAACAAACCTTCAAAGTATTGGACGTAGGGCTTTTTATGGGAATCAATTAATATCTTTGGAGTTACCAGAAAACCTCAATAGTATTGGGGAGGAGGCTTTTATGCTGAATAAACTTACTTCGGTAGAGTTTTCAGAAAACCTTCAACGTATCGGAAATCGCTCTTTTTACAAGAATGAATTGACATCTTTAGAGTTACCAGAAAATCTAAAAAGTATTGAGGATGAAGCTTTTTATGCGAACCAATTGATCACTGTTGAATTACCAGGAAATCTTGAGAGCATAGGGAATAAGGTATTTTCCAATAACCAACTGAAATCAGTAGACTTTCCTGAAAGCCTTCAAAGTATTGGAAACTGGGCATTCTCTAATAATAAGTTGACTTCGGTAGTATTTTCTGAAAACCTTGAAAGTATTGGAAGAAATGCTTTTGCATTTAATCAACTGACTTCAGTTACATTTTCAAAAAGCATTCAAAGTATCGGAGAAGAAGCTTTTTATACCAATAAGATTACAGCGATAGAGTTGCCAGAAAATCTTAAAGCTATTGAAGACATGACCTTCTCTGATAATCAATTGACTTCAGTTGTATTTCCAAAAGGCCTTGAAAGTATAGGAGATGATGCTTTTTCAAGTAATCAATTGACCTCTGTAGAATTGCCTGAAAACCTTCAAAGGATCGGAGAGTGGGCCTTTTCTAAAAATAAACTGACTAACGTTATATTCCCCAAAAGTCTTCAAACTATAGCGAGCTATGCTTTTGAGGAAAATCAGCTTGGTTCTGTAGAATTACCCGAAAATCTTCAAAGAATTGGAAGAAATGCTTTTGGGTACAATCAATTTAGAGAAATAAAGTTGCCTGATTCTAATTTAGAAGGACAATGGTATGATAGAAAAGGAGATGTTCATCAGAAAGGAAGTATGGTGTTTGTGAATAGTAGCTATACATTCAAATAAAACTGACAGTCTTTAAAGTGTATGTACTAAGTTTATTTTCACAAAATCAGGTGTTTTGAGAAGAGACTTTTCACCGATCTAAAGTCAGATATACTCCTAAGAAATAAAAGAGCAGACCATAGTTATACATGGTCTGCTCTTATAGTTTTAGAGAGAAATGCATATAGTCATGTTTCTAGAATCGTTGTTGTATTATCATTGAAAGAATGCTTTGGACACAAGAGTACGGATTTTGTGATGCAATAAGAAATTGGAAATAAGCACTAAGACAGTTGTTATCTAGATAAAACTTAACTGATTTATGTTTAGCTACTATATTCTATTTGTTATACTTTTGAATTTGAACTAAAATTTTTAACACTAAACTAATAACCGATGAATCAATTTTTACGCAGTTCCTATTTATTGGGGCTATTTTTATTTTTTAGTCTTCAAGTTCAAGCACAGTATGTTTTACAAGATGAAGATGTACTTGTAGAAAGGGGAGTGCTTGTAAAATGTTTTTATGGGGGTACTGACATTATAATTCCCTCTGAATTAGATGGGCAAAAGGTGATCAGTATTGGATACAGTGTTTTTGAAGGGAAGAAATTGACTTCAGTACAACTGCCTAAAAGTCTAAAAAGTATTGAGATTAGTGCCTTTAAGGAAAATGAGTTGACATCTATTGTATTGCCAGACAGTCTTGAAAGTATTGGTGGTCTAGCTTTTTTGAAAAATAAACTGACTTCTGTCGTATTTTCTGAAACTGTTCAAAATATTGATAATCGTGCTTTTATGGGAAATGAACTGACATCAGTCGTATTTCCCGATAATCTTGAAATGATTGAAGGTCTAGCTTTTTCGGAGAATCAATTAGCATCTGTTGCATTCCCTAAAAATCTCCAAAAGATTGGATATAAAGCTTTTTCAAATAATCAACTCACTTCTCTTGAATTACCAAGAAATCTCCAAAGAATTGGTGAAAGTGCTTTCGCTGAGAATCAGTTGACATCTGTTGTATTATCAGACAGCCTTAAAATTATTGATGAACGTGCTTTTTTGAAAAATCAGCTGAGGTCTGTTGTATTTCCAAAAAAACTTAAGCGAATTGGAGGAGGAGCTTTTATGGAAAATCAACTGACATCTATCGTATTACCTGAAGAGTTGCTCATAATTGAAGATTATGTTTTTGAAGAGAATCAAATTCAATCAATCATACTTCCCAAAAATCTTCAAAGCATTGGATATAAGGCTTTTTCGGAGAATCAGTTGTTATCTATTGTATTACCAGACAGTCTTGAAAGTATTGGCAATTATGCTTTTTCAGAGAATAAATTAAGCTCTGTTGTATTACCAAATAGTCTTGTGAGTATTGGTCATTATGCTTTTTCAGAGAACCAGTTGACATCTATTGTACTACCAGATAATCTTGAAAGTATTGGCAATTATGCATTTTATAAGAACAGACTTGTTTCTGTAGAATTACCAGACCGCCTGGAACTAATTGGAGCACGTGCTTTTTGGGTTAATTATTTCACTGAAATGAAGTTACCCAATATAAATAAAGAAGGAAAATGGTATGATTTTGATGAAATAGTCCATGAAAAAGGAAGTGTAGTGCCTACGGATAGTAAATATACTTTTAAATAAAAAGACAGGCTTTTATTCTTACACGTACAAAGTCACCATTCTTTATATAAAAAGCTATAAAAGAGCAGACTGTAGATATTTAGAGTCTGCTCTTATCGTTTCAAAGAAAAATCATAAACATTCTTTTTAAGAAAGAATATCTTAAACACATAAAACTAATTCTTTGTGATTCAATAGGTATTTGGACATAACTGCTTTAAAGTTAGCTACCATAATGACACACATTGCGAAGTGGGTTAACTAATTATTACAATTGAAGTTAGTAGATGAAAAGTTGATGAATTTTATGTTAATGGATGAGAGCTTGTTTCTATTTAATCTACTTTTGAATTTGAATTAAATTTTTTAAAACTAAACTAATAAACTGATGAGTCATTTTTCAATCAGCACCTTTATCGTAGGGTTATTTTTGTTTTTTAGTATACAAGTACAAGCGCAGTATATCTTACAAGATAAAGATGTTACTGTAGAAGATGGAGTGCTCAAGTCTTGTAGTTATGACGGAACTGAGATCGTGATTCCATCTCATTTACATGGGCAACAGATTACTAGTATTGACGATGGTCTTTTTTTTAATCGGAAACTTACTTCAGTTGAGTTACCCAATGGTCTTAAAAGTATTGGTAATAGTGCATTTAAAAATAATAATCTCACTTCAATCGAGTTACCATCAACCATTAAACGTATTGAGCCTGTTGCTTTTTCAGAGAACCAATTGACCTTTTTAAAAATACCTGAAAGTATTGAGTATATCGGCTTTGGCGCTTTTTCAAAGAACCAATTGACTTCTGTTAAATTACCAAAGAGTCTTAAGCGTATTAATGAACTAATTTTTCATAAAAATAAGCTCACTACTATTGAGTTACCTGAAAATTTGGAACGCATTGATACAGATGCTTTTTACGATAATGAATTAACTTTTGTGGAATTTCCTGAAGGTCTTAAACGTATTGGGAAAGGTGCCTTTTCTAATAATCAATTGACTTCTGTGGAGCTTCCAGATAATCTTCAATACATTGGTAGTATGGCATTTATTAGAAATCAACTGACCTCAGTAAAATTACCAGCAAATCTTAAACGTATCGAGGATTGGACTTTTACTAGCAATCAATTGACTTCTGTAGAATTACCAAAAAATCTTCAGAGTATAGGTTTGGAGGCTTTTAGCAATAATAAGCTTACTTCTGTAGAATTCTCAGAAAGTCTGCAATTTATTGGACTAAGAGCTTTTTCTTCTAACTCCATCACAGAGATTACTTTACCAAATTCCAGCAAAGAAGGGAAATGGTATGATCATGATGAAAAAGTCTTTGAGAAAGGAAGCATAGTACCTATAGATGGTAAATATACTTTTAAATAAAAAGACAGTATTTCTTGAGCTTTAATCAAATCTATTCTTAAAATAAGTATTAGGGATGAGGCTTATATTCCCGCACATTCAAGGTTACAATACTTAGAGTAAAAAAGCTAAAAGAGCAGGTCGTAGTTAATTACGGTCTGCTCTTTTAGCATGAATAGAGATCCTTTCAATCTATGTTAAGAAATTTTAGAGCTTATTTAAATCAAACTTTATGTATAAAACAAGATATGATTTGTTCTCTAAAAAGAGGAGGTCATTCTGTCAAATTCATTGAAGAAAAACTATCCATCCTCATATAGATAAAGCTATTATCTAGATTGCAGCTGCACCAGCCTCAGCTACTGCATGATCATTTTCAACCGTACTTCCACTTACTCCAATAGCTCCAATGATTACATCTTCTGCATTTTTGATGGGTATCCCTCCAGGAAAAGTAATCAATCCGTTATTTGAGTGTTCTATATTATACAAAGACTGCCCTGGTTGGGATAATTCTCCAATTAGACCAGTGTTCATATCAAAATAACGAGCTGTTTTTGCTTTTTTTATTGAGATATCTAACGAACCTAACCAGGCTCCGTCCATACGAGCAAATGCGAGTAAATTCGCTCCTGCATCTACAATAGCAATATTCATTTTAGTATCAATTGCTGTAGCTTTTTGTTTAGCTGCTGCGATTACTTTTTCTGCTTGTTCTAAGGTAATATTCATAAATATTTACGTAAGTTTTACTACTAACAATAATATAAAGAAGGGGGATTATCCTATCAGAAAAATAAAGAAATGATGAATAATCGATTGAAAAACAAGATGGTAGGTTTTTTAGTTTGGCAGCCTTAAATCGAAGGTTTTTACCCATTGTTGATACTATGAATTTAGTGATTACCATTATTTATTTTCGATTAATACCTCATATGTTCTCAACGATTTGAATAACAAATTAGCTTTAAGGTCAATAAATATATGATAAATTTAAACCTGTTTTTTTCACTGATATAGTAACTAATATATCACTTAAGAGCGTATGAATAAATGATGCTTGAGAGGTCTGTTAGCGAAGAACAGACCAAATTTTATTATAGAGGAAGAATTATTCTCAGCAAATTTATATGTGTTAGCTTGATCTAAGTAAAGCATTGCCGATTAAATTAAGTCGATGTAATCTATATCAAAGTGAAGGAAGTTTGGTAATTATCATACTGAGCTATTGAGATTAGGAAAAGAACGATTAATTTTCATGCGTTTCTTATTGCTTAGCAAACTAAAAATAGTTTAATTTAAACTGAAAAAGATAATATGACTTTTTAAAAAATGTGAGTCAGGTGGCAAAGCTGTATCTAAGTTTTAGTATTTAGGTTAATTTGAGTGATGGATTCATATATTCTTGCCATTGTACCAAGACATATTTTTCTTTTTGATGTTCAATTTTTTTGTTGAAACCATATTCATAAACAAACAGATAAACATCTCCTTTTTTGTTTTTCCAGTAATGCGTAAAGAAATTTGGGTCAAAGCCTTCCGCGATTAGCGTTTCCTTTCGGACGGTTGATTTTCCCGCTTTATTATACACTTTAAGGATCGAGCGATTTTTTCTCAATTTTTTATCTACCAAAAAGTAGATACTTGGTGTGTCTTCGAGCCTTCTTTCATATTGATGACGACTTTTACAGTACTGATCACAGTATTTTTTTCCTTTTCTTCCGGTCAAAACTTTTCCACAGCAAAGACAATTTGATGGTGATTGATCAATCATAATAGGTATTTCAAAATCTGGTAAATGGTTAAAAGTATTCTATACGAATAATCTCCGAATCCTATCCGTATAATCTACCGTTAAGACTATTATTTTCGCTTTATTGCTATAAAAAGTAAAATGAAGTCTTCTGGTCTTTATATTACCTTAAAGCATCTGTGGATCAATGAGCAGCGTTGTATCGGGATACAGTTTTATCCTAATAAGCTGATTCAAGCACTGGTGAAAGAACTGCCTTCGCCCAAGTGGAGTGTGCGTTACCAGATGGTTTTTATACTGAATACTCCATCTAATGTAAATGCAATATTTGACAAATTTAGGGGCGTAGCCTGGGTAAATTGTTCTCATTTTTTCCCAAAGAGTACACTTTTTTATGAAAATAAGCCGCTTTCATGGGATTGGTTTTATAATCGGGAGTTAAAGAAAGGTTACAGGGCCTGTCCGAATGAATATATTCAAAAACTGGAAATTAAAAGATATGCATTAAATACTGCCAAGATATACATTATGTGTTTTGAGCGATTTATCAATCACTACAAGACATATGAGTTGATGCAAATAGATGAGGATATGATTCATGCATATTTACAGCAATTGGTAAAAAAGCAGAAATCACGATCTTATCTGAATCAAACAATTAATGCGATCAAATTTTATTATGAAGTGGTCAAGGAGATGCCAAATCGCTTTTATAAAATTGATCGACCTAGAAAAGCAGACAAATTACCCACAGTTTTAGCAAAAGATGAAATCAATCAGATGCTAGCCTGTAGCGGTAACCTTAAAAATAGATGTATCATAGGGCTATTATATTCTGCAGGCTTAAGAAGAAGTGAATTACTTCAATTAAAGTTACAAGATATTGACAGCAAGCGAATGCTTATTAGAGTAGAAGGTTCAAAAGGTGAAAAAGATCGCTATACATTGCTTTCTGAAAAGCTACTGATTGATTTGCGGAGATATTATAAGTTTTGGAAACCTAAAACATATTTGTTTGAAGGCCCTGATGGAAGAAAATACGGTGTTACGAGTGTAGGTAAAATAGTGAAAAGAGCTGCAGAGCGCGCAAAAATTAGCAAGAACGTGACCCCTCATATGTTACGCCACAGTTTTGCGACACATCTGTTGGAATCAGGAACAGACTTGAGGTATATTCAAGCGCTCTTAGGGCATAGTAGTACACGTACAACAGAAATCTATACCCGAGTAGCAGTAAATAAGATTACAAAAATAGAGAATCCATTGGATTCCATAATTTAACAAATATACAAGGGGTGTATGTGCCACTGTGGAAAAAGACTATGGTATATACTCCATTGTTGTGCCCAATTAGCCAAGTATGAAACTAAAAAGACGAAAATTATAAATCTTTAAGTTTCTATAAATGAGGGATAAATAATTAGATTTTAAGATTCAAAAGTGATTTTTTCGATAATCAAATACTTCGATTTTTGGATTACAAACGGATTTTAATTTTTTAGATTTTCTATAAATTTCCTCAAATATAAGTGGACTTAATCTTCCTGTTTTGCTAATTGGATTTGTTAGCTTAACAGATTTTCTTGAAGATTTTTGATTGCCTATAAATCTTCGATTAGCGTAGTTGGATTTAATATTTCAGAGTCAAAACTTAGGATTTTTTATAAGGGATTTGATCTGCAAATTTTGAGAAATCAGATTTTGAAAACTGTCTGCAAATTCAGATTTATGAAAATGGATTTGTTAGCGTAAAATAAGAAATGAACGTTTAGCGGAATTTGAAAAGTTTTAAGTTCAAAACATTCTGCAAAAAGCGAGAAAATAAAAGTAAAAACTAGGCACAACAAGGGGCATAGTTCACAGGCATCTGCGACGCAATCTGCCTGCGACACCATGCCCGAGCCGTTGTGCTGAATAAGAAAAATGGAAATAATTTTAATCATTTCGATTTTACTAGGACTCTGGATTATTAGTCTCTGTAGATTATATAAATGGACGAAATTTTCGATGTTTTTTGTGATTAACTTTGTAATCTTAATTGGATATATATTTGTGTTAACACAGTTTCAATTAAGTTTTTTAGGCCATGATGAATATGGTTTAGCTAAGTTATTTTTAATTATCTCAGTAATTTCGATTCATATAACTGCGGTATTTGTTTTTGCTATTTTTAAATACAGACGATTAAAGTAATTATAACTTTGTTGATGAGTCTAAATAGAATATTCGGAACAAATTCAAAAATTCGATTAGAGTAAAGCAGATTTGAGATGATTGAAGTTTTAGTTGAATCGCAAACGGTTAATTGAGCTTAACCTTAGCTAAAATTGTATTGTAATTTCCCCCTTATAATCCATGAAACGAACTTGAATTTTAGAACATTAAGTGTTAAATAATTACTCGTGAATTATAAAATTAAAAGCAATCTCACTCTAAAGCAGAAAGTGAAAATGACTCTGTAAATGTGTGTGATTGTATTACAAAAAATAAAAAACTCAGCACAACAAGGGGCATATTCCACAGGCAGCTATGCGACGCAATCTGCCTGCGATACCATGCCCGATTCGTTAGGCTCCATTAAGTGGGCAAATTTTTAGAACAAGAAAAAATGAGTTTTTTAGATTTTCCCTTTTGCTGAAATCTTCATGGAATTTGATTTTCACAACGAACGAATTTTTAAGCAAACTGGAGTTATAAATGCGATTCTAAGGCTTTAGCTTTCATCCCAGTATAGCGTCATCGGATTCGACCTTAATTCATACCGATCTTTCCATTTTATTGGATAAAACCCAAGCGTAAATTGGGATTGAAAAGAGAATAGAATTTGAGAGCGCAATGAAATCGTTGGCATAGGATTTAAAAAATAAAAGTTCTGCGAGTGCGGAACAGGTAAAAGTTAAAAACGGAGCCTAACAAAGAGCATAGCCCACAGGCAGCATGCGACGCTATCTGCCTGCGATACCATGCTCGGGGCGTTGGGCATCATGTATTTTTAGTAATATAATATGGCAATTAAATTAGATGAATTTGGTCGAACACTTCTTCATAATGCAATCATAGACCAAGAT